>NZ_DDKA01000023.1:0-303979 GCF_002339225.1 Sphingobacterium sp. UBA2610 | reverse complement strand
AAGCAAGCAAGCAAGCAAGCATCCGGCTGCTGCAGGTATTTGTCTATTGGTTAAGTTTACTTTAAGTCTTTGCGCTGAAATGTCAGATTATCACGACGGTATAGATTTTATTTTGTATTTTAACTTTAAGAATAATACCATGGAGTTATAAATGAATGTTATGATGAAAAAGATTTTTTTTACAGTTGTTGGGCTTTTGGTTGCATCGTTTGTTTTCGCCCAAATGCCACAGGTAAAGGTTGAAGAGGGGGTGCTAGAAGGGATTATCTTGTCAAGCGGGGTCGAGTCCTTCCGAGGGATCCCCTTTGCAAAACCCCCAGTAGGCGATCTAAGATGGAAAGAACCGCAAGCTGCTGAACACTGGTCTGGTATCCGTAAAGCAGATCATTTTGGTTATTCTCCGATGCAGAAACCGATCTATGGGGATATGCGATTTCGGTCGCCGGGGATCAGTGAAGACTGTCTATACCTGAATGTATGGCGTCCAAAGAGTCTTCATTCAGGCAAACTTCCTGTTTTAGTTTATTTTTACGGCGGGGGTTTCAATGCTGGTGATGGATCTGAAAATCGTTATGATGGTGAAAGTTTTGCCAAAGAAGGTCTTATTGTCGTTACTGTCAACTATCGTCTTGGTATCTTTGGTTTCTTCGCGCATCCAGCATTAACGGAGGAATCACCGAAACATGCTTCAGGAAATTATGGACTGCTGGATCAGCATGCAGCTTTGGTTTGGGTCAAAAAAAATATAGCTGCATTCGGCGGTGATCCCGATGCGGTCACCATCGGTGGCGAGTCGGCAGGAAGTATGTCTGTTTCCGCTCAAATGACTAGTCCGCTATCCAAGGGGTTGTTTACGCGTGCTATCGGTCAGAGCGGAAGTGTCTTTAACTTACGGTATGGTACAGCCTCTATTACTGAGCAGGAACAACAGGGTGTTGCATTTGCATCGCGGGTAAATGCAACAGGTCTTGATCAACTGCGTGAAATTCCTGCGGCCGAACTTCTAGATAAAGCCAGCGAGCCAGGAGCCTTCACTACCCGTTTGATTGTTGATGGCTATTTTTTGCCGCGATCTCCATTGGCTATTTTTGAAGCCGGGGAGCAATCTAAGGTTCCCTTGCTTGCCGGTTGGACTTCCACGGAAGCTCCGTATATGGCTTACATGGGTAAATCTTACCCATCTCCGGAGAATTATGAGAAGTTGGTAAGAGCACAGTTTGGTGTTAAAGCTGAAGAAGTGCTCAAGGAGTATCCAGGGAAGACCGAGGCAGAAGTCATTGAATCGGCAACTGCATTAGCTAGCGATAATTTTATTGCGTATAGTACTTGGAAATGGCTTGACCTGCAACGAAAGAATAGCGGTAACCCAGTCTTCGTTTATATATTCGGTAAACCGCGGCCACCCATGCAACCGGCATATCGTGATGCACAAACCGGGCTTGCCGGAGGAATTAGCAAGAAATCTACACAAGAAAACAAGGAAAAAAGCCCACAGCCCCTACCGGGAGCTTTCCATGCCAGTGATATCGAATATTTATTGGGAAATCTGCAGAGTAATGATGTTTTTGCCTGGACAGAAGATGATTACAAGGTTTCGAAACTTGGTCAGCAGTACTTTGTTAATTTTATCAAGACGGGTGATCCAAATGGAAAAGGACTTCCAGCCTGGCCGAAAACAACAGCAAAAGATCAGCGAATGAATATCTTGAATTTGAATACCGAGGTGAAAGCTTCTGCTGAAGAATTTCGGAACAGGTATCTTTTTCTGGATAAAATGTTTGTCGACCGTGAATATAAATCCAGATAGTTGCCTTCTTTATTTACGGTCAAATAAAAACCATTTATCGCTAAGGGCTGTTATCAGAGAGACTTTTTATAAAAGCGGATGGATGATATTGTCCTGTGCAGGAAAATCCTAGGTCGCGAACAGATGTATTAAGAATCGTCTGTTGAATAGCGGGGGCAACCAATGTAGGAGACCGAAGCATGATTTGTAACGTTGATTTTTTGTAGATGAAACTCATATAGAACAAACTTGGATATATGGTAATACCCCCTGATGTGATTATTATAGGTGGCGGCTTGGCTGGACTTACAAGTGCATTGCATCTGTCTAAACAAGGATTCAACGTGACGTTAATCGAAAAACATGATTTTCCTCGTCATAAGGTTTGCGGCGAATATGTTTCGAACGAAGTCTTGCCCTATCTGCATTGGCTACAAGTGGATGTCGAATCGCTCTGTCCAACACATATTCGGGAGCTTGAATTCACGACAGAAGGTGGGCAGATGAATAGGGTCAGGTTACCCTTGGGTGGAATTGGCATCAGTCGTTACGCGTTGGATGATCTGTTATATCAGCGAGCAAAAGGGGCGGGTTGTACAATTGTTATTGCGACCGTCACAGGCGTATCCTTTAGCAATGATACATTTGCTGTTTCATTTCAAGATCAGGTATTAAGATCAAAAATTGTACTGGGCGCATATGGAAAACGCAGCAATGTGGATCAGCTCTTATCCCGCGATTTTATAACAAAAACCTCTCCGTGGATGGCTGTTAAAGCACACTATTCGGGCGATTTTCCGAATGACCTTATTGCCTTGCATCATTTTGAAGGCGGTTATTGTGGTATTTCTAAGGTCGAAGATGACCAGATAAATTTATGTTATCTGGCCGATGTAAAAACGTTCAAGAGGTATAAAAATATAGGTGATTATCAAAAGTATGTGTTGTCTAAAAATAGGCATCTTCAGTGTTTTTTTGAAAAGAGTAGACTACTTTTTGACAAGCCGCTTGCAATAAGTCAATTTTCATTTGATCAGAAATCAGCGGTAGAAAACCATATGCTTATGATTGGTGATACGGCCGGTCTTATTCATCCATTCTGTGGAAATGGGATGGCGATGGCGATACATAGTGCAAAAATGGCTTCCGAGCTTATTGTGGACTATTTCCATGGTCATATCGATTCGCGCCAGCAATTGGAACAGTCCTATATGAATCAATGGAATCGAACCTTTAAAAGACGGCTCTTATTCGGACGACTTCTGTCGGGTGTACTGCGTTATAAAATAGGTGCCGCGGTTCTAATGAAGGCTACGATATTTTTTCCAAAAATCTTAAGTTGGATGATAAAACAAACTCATGGAAATGCAAGCTCAATAAAATGGGGATAGACACAAGATATAGAACATCGCAGAATGAGATCATGGACGATTTTCGGCTGGAGGGCGACGAACTTCGCGTCACGCTGGATCGAATTGCAAAGATTAATCGTTTTCTAGGCGGAAATAGCATTACGTTGAATGGTGTGAAAACATTGCTTTCAACCGGCTACAAGAATGAAACAATAACCATTGTGGATATCGGTTGTGGTAATGGGGACATGCTTCGCATGTTAAGCGATTATGGCAATAGACATCATATTAAGCTTTCATTGCTCGGGATTGATGCTAATCCGTATACAATAAATTGTGCAAGGGATCTGTCGAAAGATTATACCAATATATCCTATTTGTGTGCAGATATCTTTGAAGCGAATTTTGAAGATGTCAAGTATGACATTGTTCTGTGTACGCTTACTTTACATCATTTCGACGATGAAGCGATTTTTCGTCTGCTAGATAGCCTGGTCAACGTATCAAAATTGGGGGTCGTCATAAACGATTTACAAAGGAGTAAAATGGCTTACCGGCTTTTTCAAACTATTGCTGTTGTTTTTAGGTTAAATAGAATGACAAAAGTGGATGGGCTTGTTTCCATACTGCGCGGGTTTAAAAAGATTGAGCTTGTACAATTCGCAAAGAGATTACGGTTAGAACATTACACCATCCAATGGAAATGGGCCTTTCGTTACCAGTGGATAATTTTCAATATATGAATGTTAAAATAATAAATGTTGCCAAGCAACTCCCTAAATACTCTTGTACTACCGTTGATATTCTTCCGCTATTGGATATTTGGCTTCATGGACAGGAACCTCGTTTTATTAAGAAAATCAAGAAACTTTTCGAAGGTGCCGCCGTGGACAGGCGCTATGCGATTATGGATCCGATCGAAGTCTTCACGGCGACATCTTTTGAAGAAAAAAACAATGTGTATTGCCGGGAGGCGATAGCCCTAGGGGAGCAAGCACTTCGTCAGGCCCTTGAACAAACGGGCTGGGATCCCCAGTCTCTGGATTATATCATTACAGTCAGTTGCACTGGAATTATGATCCCCTCTCTAGACGCGTATCTTATTAATAGGATGAAACTCCGACAGGATATTGTGCGGTTACCAGTTACTGAAATGGGTTGCGTTGCCGGTGTTTCAGGTATTATTTATGCTAAAAATTTTCTTCAGGCAAACCCAGGTAAACGTGCTGCGGTTATTGCCGTCGAAGCGCCAACAGCGACTTTTCAGCTGGAAGATTTCTCGATGTCGAATATGGTCAGTGCCGCCATTTTCGGCGATGGTGCAGCTTGCTGTCTGCTTTCATCCTGTGAGGAAGATTGCGGACCTGTAATTCTTGATCAGGAGATGTATCATTTTTATGATGCGGAGGACATTATGGGGTTTAAATTGACCAACACTGGTATGCAGATGGTACTGGATGTGGATGTGCCCAATGTGATTGCGTCCCATTTTGATGCAGTTATACATCCATTCCTGAAAAAGAACCAGCTGGAAATTAAAGATATTAATTACATGATTTTTCATCCGGGCGGGAAAAAGATCGTAGCCACAATCGAGGAGATTTTTGCTGAATTTGATAAAGATATTGAAGATACTAAGGCTATACTAGCGGACTATGGTAATATGTCGAGCGCTACGGTACTCTACGTCCTTGAACGTATTATGAAACGTAAGCCTCAAGCCGGTGAATTGGGGCTGATGCTGAGTTTCGGTCCGGGATTTTCAGCACAGCGGGTTTTATTACAGTGGTAACTTACTCATTTTGAACAATGGAATTGAATGCTATACTAGCGAAATTGCCCTACAGGGCCCCATTTTTATTTGTCGATGAGTTGATTCATGTCGATGACGAAGGTGTTGCAGGTACCTATACTTTTGATGAAGATCTGGACTTTTATCGCGGCCATTTTTATGATAGAGCGATTACCCCGGGAGTTATTCTGATCGAAACGATGGCTCAAATAGGTCTGGCCTGTTTGGGAATCTTTCTGCTCAATAAAGACTTAATGCAAGGCTCGTCTATTGCGTTGACTTCTACTGAAATACAGTTTTTAAAACCAGTATATCCAAAGGAGAAAGTCACCGTGTTTTCAAAAAAAATATATTTTAGGTTTGGCAAACTAAAGTGTGCCGTTACGATGAAGAATGAAGCCGGACAGGAAGTTTGTAAAGGGATATTGGCAGGCATGATGACGGAGGAGTTATGAAGAGAGTTGTGATTACTGGACTAGGAGTCGTTGCGCCCAATGGAGTGGGGGTGCCTGCCTTTACTCAGGCCATCAAAGATGGCGTTTCGGGTATTAGACATAATGAACAGCTGGAAAAACTACAGTTTTCCTGCCAGATTGCTGGAATGCCGCAAATATCAGATGATCTTAAAAGGCAATATTTCACTGAACTTGAGCTTAGAGGTTTTAATAGTACAGGCATCTTGTACGGAGTCATTGCTGGAATGGAGGCCTGGACAAATGCAGGTCTTCCTATTGTCGTAAATTCGGCCCCCGATTGGGATAGCGGAACAGTCTTTGGTTCAGGTACATCAGGTATTGATAAGTTTCGCGAGAGTATTTATAAAATTGATGAGCTACAAACCCGCAGACTAGGAAGTACTGTTGTGGCGCAAACAATGAACAGTGGTGTCAGTGCATATTTAGGTGGGAAACTAGGCCTCGGAAATCAGGTGACCACCAATTCCTCGGCCTGTGCTACTGGGACTGAAGCAATTCTAATGGCATATGACCGGATTCGGTCCGGAAGAGCAAAACGCATGCTGGCAGGCAGTACTGGAGATAGTGGGCCTTATATTTGGGGCGGTTTTGATGCACTACGTGTCTGTAGTTCGCAATATAATGACCGCCCTGCGGAAGGGTCGCGCCCAATGAGTGCAACAGCCGCAGGGTTCGTCCCGGGTAGTGGGGCTGGAGCCCTATTACTGGAAGATTTGGAAAGTGCCTTAGCACGCAATGCCGTTATATATGGCGAGTTATTGGGCGGCCAAGTAAACTCTGGAGGACAACGGGGAACAGGCAGTATGACAGCTCCAAACGCTGATGCTGTACGCCGTTGCATTCAAGAGGCCCTAAACAATTCGGGAGTCTCCAAATGGGATGTCGATGCTATAAACGGTCATCTAACGGCAACAGCCAAAGATGCTTTTGAAATAGAAAACTGGACCGAGGCACTTGGGCGTAAAGGGAAAGATTTTCCATGGATAAATTCGCTAAAAGGAATGACTGGGCATTGTCTCAGCGCGGCAGGTAGCATAGAATGTGTGGCCACAGTTTTGCAGTTATTTCATGGATTTTTATTCGGAAACAGTAATTGTACTGATTTACATCCCGAGATCGCAGCACTGATAGATCCATCAAGAGTATCAATACATCAAATTGATGTCAAACCCCAAATTATAGCCAAGGCAAGTTTCGGGTTTGGAGATGTAAATGCCTGTTTAATATTTAAAAAATTTGATAACTAAATTTATGAAGAGAGAAGAATTGATCGGTGCTTTAAAACCAATTATAGCACCCTACACAACAAACGAAGAAGCTTTCGCAAAGCTTACTGAAGAGACTGATTTTATGCGTGATCTACAAATTAATTCAGCCAATTTGGTCGATATTGTACTGGATATCGAAGATCAATTTGGGATCGTTATTGAAAATTCTGACATGGAGCGTATGCTTAATATAGGAGCCGCAGTCGAAATAATCGAAAGCAAGTTACAAGAAAAATGATTGGTAATGACATTATCGATCTGGTTCAGTCCAGAAAAGAGAGTAATTGGAGGCGTAGGGGCTTTGTTTCAAAACTATTTGATGAGCAGGAACAACTGTTGATTGTGAACAGTCCAGACCCCGAAATTGTTGTTTGGCTCTTATGGAGCATGAAAGAGGCTGCTTATAAAATATGGAATAGACAGACAGGAATCAGAAAGTACATCCCTTTGAAATTGCGGTGTTCAGTTCATAAACGATCTTCTTGCAAGGCGAGGGGAGAAGTCATCTGCGAAGGAAAAAGGTATTATACGAAGACCATCGTTTCCCCTGATTTTATACATACCATAGCAGCTGGCGAATTAGTTCATTTGGACGATATTGTTGAAATCAAAAGAGATGGAATTATTAAAGATTCTCTCGGAGTCCCAAGCCTCGTTCTGAGGGATGGGAAGAGGCGCTTGCCTGTTTCCGTAAGTAAC
Organism: Sphingobacterium sp. UBA2610; assembly: GCF_002339225.1. Classification (NCBI taxonomy): domain Bacteria; kingdom Pseudomonadati; phylum Bacteroidota; class Sphingobacteriia; order Sphingobacteriales; family Sphingobacteriaceae; genus Sphingobacterium; species Sphingobacterium sp. UBA2610. Next base: position 296,606 of record NZ_DDKA01000023.1, on the reverse strand, counting down.
CATGGCCGTTTTGAGCGAATAGTTTCGATTCATAGCCTATTGACTTAATTAGACGAGCGACCATCTTATTGTACTTGGATGGATTCCTCCCGAAGCATCTGTTTGAATTTGGGATCTCGGATATAACGACTAAAGTCATGGCTTGACATTCCTGTGAAATCAGTCATCGAAAAGATGGTATAATTTTTCTTAAGTGCGTTAAAACTTTCCTCTTTATATCCCAGATCTGTTGGATTAAGTTTATTCGATAAGAATCCAAAAAACTTCTTCAACATCTTATCCGTACCATTTATGGTGATATGTATTTTCTTAACCTGGGAGCTCAGTTCCACAAATTTTTTGGTGTTAGTTGTTGTATCGGTATACTGAAATTCGGAAAGCCCTATGGCTGGCGCCAACATAATACAGGTAATCCTGTTTTTGTTTTCCAATAAAGGTTTTGCCCGCTCGATATCGACCTTATGAATGTCTTTGGCCTGAGCGGAAAAAGAACTGTTGTATTCCGGATTCGAAATAGCACTCATCACCACAGATGCTCCACGACTGTGAGAGATAATGAAGACATCTTTATCGGCCATATTATTCAGTATACGTCTCAATCCAAATTCACCGGCCATCTGGCTAAAGGAGGCTGCGGAAAACCAGTTTTTTGCAGATCGAAACGGAGAGGTTGATCGTAAACCATCCCAATAAAAGCGAATAATTTCGTCGGTTTTGGGATTTGTAACGATATGATCGGCAATATATTTATATTGTTTTACAACGGATTCTTCATCGGCATTAAAGCCATGAACTAAAATGAACACACGTTTTTTTGGTGCAATGCGTTTTGACAGACGCAGCATGTTACCGCGTTCAAAAGCAAGTAACTGTTCGCGGTCGCCTCTGTCGGTGGCAATCTTCATCAGTGAATAAGGGTCTCTAGCAGCTTTATTCGAGGGGATGCCATAACTTTTCTTCCAATTATCGGGGTAGAAATTTCCATTCTGATCCACAAATGAATACCATAAATTGGGATCTACACCAGTATTGGGAGATGCCGAATCAGGAAGGTTATGAATAAGACCACACGAGGCGAACAAGGTGATAATGAGGATGAAGTAGAAAAAATATCTTTTGTTCATATGCTTTATTTCCTTCTATATCAGAATTTTATTTTCACTAGGATCCAATGGCTATCAAATTGGATGTATTTCTACAAAAATTCATTTCATGTAATATAGTCATTATTTTGGATAGCAAAAAGCAAGTCCGCATTTCGTCTGCTTATTATTTTTCCTAATTTATCTGGATGAAGCTAAGGATCTATTCTTTTAATCAAATAAAGCCTATTGCGTCGACTGGTGAAAAGCTGGTAATTTAAAGCCGCATTTGAGTAGTAACCATAGTTATGAAATTGTTCCGTATCCTCAAAAGTCAGCGCTCCAATATTCTTACCATTGATTTCAATCTGAGACCAATGCCACTCCTCATCAAGATATAAATGATCTTTAAATTTTAAGGTGTCGTTTTCGACAACAAGGTGTGAGAAAAGGCAACCTTGCCAACGATCGCCTTGCTCATATTTTCTGCTGTTCAAATCCTGTCGATTGCGAATACGCCTGATTTTTTGGTAATAAACCGATTGAATATTGGCGGGGGAATGATTCGTGACCCATTCATTCTTGTCCCAGTGTCCGAAAAGGTCATTTACTGTACGCCCTCTAGACACAGTTTGCAGATTTAAATTACCATCATCCGATATATTTTCACAGAATATATGCCATTTACCGTCCATGAAATACGTTTTTTTTGAGTAGCTTTTCGAATTGCTGTGTTCGAAATCATAGATTCGCTCAGAAAGAAAATACTGTGCTTTACGATCGATATCATCTAGTTGTTGGCGTTGTTGATCCGCAGTCCAGTTGAGATCGGCATTGCGTATTTCAATGCTGTTTTTTGTGGTATCACCATCTAATGGCCAGCTACGAAAGTAATGTTTTCCTATGTTAATCAGATAGCCCTCGAAAAGAATCTCTGTATCCTTATCTTCATCCTGTGTGTAAGAATATTGATCGATCTGCTTGCCGTTTTTGTCCAATTTATAAAACATATGGATGGTTGGTTCTGCATCGTTAGCGTTTTTAGCCTTGCTCAAACTATGGATGATTAATTCGTTGTTCTTTGTCAAAAACTGATCAATAGGATTACTACTCGCCTTGAAAAGAATGATTTCATGTCGTCCAAATCTATTTTTGGTGTTATTGATATCGAGATATTGCCCGTATTTTTTCGGGAGTGTCGACGAGTGAAAGAAGTTTTGAATCCTAATATCGATATCAAAAATACCATTTGTATATATAATTGTACCGGCTATCAGCATACATCCCAGTAGATAATATTTCAAAGTACTGGTATCTTTTAACAGCAGATAGAAATAGCAAAATACCCAGCTCAGTATAAATGCAAGCGGCGAAAAAATAATATAATTCAGCTTCACATTGTTGCCTGCATCAAAAATAAAAAAACTGATGAGATAGGCTGCCATAAACACTAGGCATCCGAAAAAAGACTTTAATAAAGGACTCTTTTTAGCTTTCTCCGGATTTTGATCTGTCTGTTGCACGATGTTATAATTTAGGATAGTTTGTATACTATTTAACACTGGACTGATAAGGGCGTAATTTAATTTTTTTCTTTAAGGTTTCAAAGAGTCGATTACACATTTGATGCTAAAAGCATGCATATGGGTTCATTAATTTTTATTGGTCCTTGGGGAAACTTCCTTAACGCCACCTTTTGTTAAAATAAGGGAATTGTAAATTCCTGTTTTGTCTCTAACAAACTCGATTGTTCTGTCGTTGTCGTCTGCCCTGAAAAATTTTGTTTTAGACTCGGGAATGAGTTCAGTATCCGCATCGTTATAGTAGAGTTTGCCTGTAATTTTTAATATATGTATTTTCCCATATTCACCTGCATAGTTATCGTACAGCGTCGTATCTATTTTGGTGGGATAATGTTTATAGGGAAGCTCTACTTCTTTACCCAGCGCAATCGCAGACAGTCCATACCCGATGATATGGGCGGGGGAGCCGTTGTTGGAAAGGACAGTGACAAAGAGTTTGTCCTCAGTAAATCGATTAAAAGAAGTCATTGTACCAAAGAATCCGCCATCATGTGCAATCAAATAATGTCCGTGATTGTAAAATGGATTGATGATAAATCCATAGCCCCAATTTTCAGCGCTATATGGTGTAAACATTTTTTCTTTCATCGCTGCCGATAGAATTGTTGTTCCATAGAGTGCTTTGTCCCAAATGGCTAAATTTTCAACGGTTGAATAAATGCCATCGTGGCCCAGGTTGATCTCCCAGTTGATATGGGGATTATGGATAAAACCTTCTGCATTAGGGTAATATACTTTTGCTTTTTTCGTGACGATGGAATCATTATTACTGACTCCGGTGTTACTCATGCCAGCTTTATCAAATATGTTTTTCTTTAAGAAAGAAGCGTAATGCTCACCTGAGACCTTTTCAATAATCTTTGCTAACAAATAATAACCGATATTACTATAGGCGCTTTTGGTTCCCGGTGAGCATTCGAAAGGAATTTTCTTGATGGCGGCATAAGCAGAATCGCTACTTATACTACTTAATGCGATTTCTTTGAAACCCATAGCAAGTCCTGAGGTGTGTGACAGCAACATGTGGATACTTATACTATCGGCTTTTGGATAATCGGGGAAAATCTTACTGAGTTTATCGTTTAGCGATAATCTTCCGCTGTCTACGAGCTGTAAAATAGCAGCCGCGGTAAATTGTTTTGTGACCGATGCCAACTGAAACTTCGTATCGATCGTATTTTTGATCCTCCATTCATAATCTGCTAAACCGTAGGCTTTTTTTAATAAAATCGCACCGTTTTTCGTGACAAGAACTGTTCCACTAAAATTATTTACATCGGCTTGTGCCTGCATATAGGTGGCAAGTTTGGCTGATGTTTTTTCTTGTGCCACAAGAAAAATTGGACAAAACATAAGTAACATTAAAAGCTTCATAGCGTATGGTATAAATAATTATGGAGCAATGTTACTGTTTAATAAAATAGTGTGATTGTATTTTTGTAAACCTGCTAAATAAAAATCCATTTTATTTGGTCCCGTTCAAGATCAGCTATTTTGGAAAAGAAAATTTTTGGTGTAAACCCTGTTAATTTTTTAAAATCTCTGATCATGTGGGACTGATCGAAATAATCCAGGTTATAAGACAGACCTATTTTGTTGCCATCTTCGAGGTGACTTTGAATCGCAGCTCGAAATCTAATGATTTTTTTGAATTGGGAAGGTGTTTTACAGATATGTTGATCGAATTGCTTATTTATGGTTGTTCTCGATTTTCCTGTTTTTAGCGAAAGTTCTGACATCGATTGATTGAGGTTACTTGTATCTAGCATTTCGGTGATTATGTTTTCGAGCAATGCATTTTCAAATAGCCAAAATTTTGATATCCAATACTCTTCTAAGGCCCTGATTCGCTTGTCTTGTTTATCAATGGAAAGGATAGATGCCATCGCGTTTTTATAATCCAAGTGCGGATTAAAATCGGGAAATGTTCCGCTGTTATAATAGCTTAAATCATTGGGTATAAAAGCATTTATCCCAAGAGGTTTGAAGTAAGTGGTAATTTCATTTATTTTTCCCTCATAACTCACTAAAACAGGTTCATTAAAATTGCATACAAGGTTTGTTTCTATCGAATTGGACGGACAATGCTTCGTAATGACCTCATTTGGGCTTACCTTAGTTTTGGTCTGCTCACTTATCGTCACTATGGTGTAAATGCTCGGAAACGTAAAATATGCCGTCGCTTTTTCTTCGTGAGTTTTCTCAAGTACATAGAAGCATTCAATATATTTTTTTAGAAGTAAGCTCTTTGGTCTATATATTTTTATCGTCATTTATTCTTCATGTAAATAGGTGTTATTCATACATCATCTTTTTAAACTTGGATGTATTGGATAATCGATTTAAATATAGAGAACCTTTATGATAATTTTTACCGAGCTTAATTTCTTAAAACACTTATTTTTAAATTGGGGAAAAGATGAATCCGATAGCATTCAGTTTTTAGCGTACTTTAGTCGGTAATTAACCGTTTAATAAAAAACCAAATGAACGATTTGAATCCAGAAGAAAATTACATCGCAATAAACAAACACTCGTGGAATAATAGAACAGATACACATCTAAAATCAGACTTTTACAATCTAGCAGGATTTTTAAAAGGGGAGACTTCGCTAAATTCAATCGAATTGGCCTTATTGGGTGATATCAGCGGAAAAAAAATATTACACCTACAATGTCATTTCGGACAGGATACAATTTCTTTGAGTAGACTTGGTGCCAAAGTTACTGGTGTTGATCTATCCGACAAGGCGATTGAAAGTGCCCGAGAAATTGCGAAAGAAACGAATGCAGATGTACAGTTTATCTGTTGTGATTTGTATGAGCTTGAGAATCATCTTGACGGACAATTTGATCTGGTCTTTACCAGCTATGGAACGATTACTTGGTTACCGGATTTAGATAAATGGGGGAAAATAATTTCACGTTTCTTGAAACCGAAAGGGAAGTTTGTTTTTGTCGAGTTTCATCCAGTTGTTTGGATGTTCGATGATAATTTTGACAAAATTGGCTATAATTATTTTAATGTTGCTCCAATTGTTGAAACCGAGCAGGGAACCTATGCCGATAAAGATGCAGCTATTTCGCAGTCCTATGTTACCTGGAATCATAGTATGAGTGAGGTCGTTGGAGCTTTACTTCATCATGGGCTAAACATTCAAGACCTGAACGAATTTGACTATTCACCTTATCCCATTTTTAAAAACATGACAGAACTAGATCCTAAAAAATTCAGAATAGCCCATTTGGGAAATAAAATTCCGATGGTCTATGCTATTGTTGCGCGTAAAAGTGAATAAATAGAATGCTGGGAATTGACCAGGTACTTATTTCTTTTTCAAATAACGATTTATCATGGGGCTAAAATCTATTTTGGATGAAGCCTCAATATGTTCTGCCAATACGGATGCGGGAAATTCATCCAATGTTTTGAAATTAATACAACCTTTTTGAAATTTGGCCGTGGGTAATTTTAATTTTAGTTCTTCCATCAATTCGGGGTTAGTATAGATAACCAAGGAATGGAACGAAATGTAATTCTTTGCGACTGTTAGCCCGTATTTAAATACGCCCTGTTCATTAAAGCTAATTGCATTAGGGTTTGACATGAATTTTCCGAAGCTCTCAGAGACGGTATTGTCATTTTCTGTTATCGCTTTCCGGAATTGACGGATGACCTCTTGCTCCGTTTCCGAAAGTGTATTGATATACTGATCTATTTCCATAATATCGTATTGTTCTTAAGGGCTGTAGTTATTAGCTAAAAGTATCAAATTTTCTTCTATATCGATGTAGGTCAGCATAAAAAGATGCATTGATTTATCTTGGTTACATGTTGACCTGCCTTTAAAATTTTACCCCTCTTTATTTCAGATTTTACCCCCTGTGGTTGGCAAGTTATTTATAATTTAATGTTATTAATCAAATTATACAATTCGTATTCGTTGGAATAAGGAATACGTCTGCAAGAATTATAACATTTATAAACTAAAAACAGCATTATGAGAAAATTTATGATGGTGATTTCTATTGGAATCATTGGGCTATTGAGCTGCCAAAAGTCTGTTCAACTAGATTCTCCGACATCACTAAAAACAAAAGCGAAGGTAAATCTAGCAAGTATAGGTAATACTTACTATATAGATCCCAGCGGAAACGATGATAGCACAGGAACGAGCACAACTGCAGCATGGAGAACGCTGGCCAAAATTAATACCTCGGTTTTTGGCCCTGGTGATCGTATTTTGTTCAAGAGTGGTGGCGTATGGAATGACACGTTGCATATGAAAAATTCGGGAACGGCTGAAGCTCCTATTATTATAGATAAATATGGCGGCGATGTTCGTCCGATTATCAACGGTGGTGGAAAGAGAAACGGATCAAATGCACTATACCTCAATAGGGTGTCTTATTTTGAGGTAAATAACCTCGAACTGACAAATACAATCCCAAGCGGAACAAGTTATGCTGCTACGGGGATCCGCGTGGTTGGAGGCAGTTCTGCAGGAACAGCAATTAGCAATGTCTCCGTTAGAAATTGTTATGTTCACGACGTCAATGGTGCGATCGATGGACAGACCAATTATAACAAAAGCTCTGGCGGGATTATCTTAGACGGTAAAATATACGGTGCTTTGGTACAAAGTTGCCACGTAGCCAATTGTTCCGTTGAAGGGATAAGGACCACTGGCGATAGGGCTATGGCAGCAAGATCAAAAGATATTATTATTGATAACAATTTGATTGAATATATCTACGGCGACGGAATCGTTATGTCCGGCGTGACGGGAGGAAGTAAAATCACACACAATACGGTCTATAAGGCATGTATGAACACAGGCTCTGAAAACTATGCGGGTATTTGGACAATTGGTAGCTTGAATACGCTGGTGGCTTATAATGAAGTTTACGGTATGACAGGCGGGGGCGCTAACGATGGAGTCGCGTTCGATGCCGATGGCTACGATACCAATTCAGTAACCGATGGAGATATTTTCGAATACAATTATTCGCATGATAACAACGGCGGATTTATGCTTTTTATGAACCAGTCTAAGAATATTAAAGTTCGCTATAACGTTTCTGTTAACGATATCGGTACAACACGGTTAAAAAAGCTCTTTTTGATCGAAAAAACGACATACGATTCCCGTGAGATTTATAATAATGTATTCTATATCAAAAATCCAACCGCCAGCCTGTTTAACGTCATGAATGGCGTAAGTTCAGGAAAGCCTTATGCAACATTTTCAAATAATATTTTTTACACGACCTCGACCATTAGTAGTTTGTCTACCCAAGCCGATAACGGACTGAAGTTTAACAATAATTGTTTATTCCCGTCGAGTACATTTACGTCATTGAACTGGGGAACTACCGTACGGAACAACAATTTCTATGAAGATCCGGTATTTGTCAATCCAATCGGTGGAAACGGCCTTGACGCTGCAAAAGGTTATGATGTCGGTTCCAGTTCGGCCGCCCTTAATGCTGGTTTATTTATAAGTAACAATGGGGGCGAGGACTTCGCTGGAAACGTGCTGCCATTGGGTAATCCAGACGTTGGAGCGTTTCAGCATGCTGTTGTAGCCAATGCCGGAAGCTCTCTTGCCGATGCCTATGTCCGCAACGGTACCTATGCAAGTACAAATTATGGAACTACAACTGACCTTGTCATCAAATCCGACGCTACATCTTACGCACGTAAAGCATATACTAAATTTGATATTTCGATGATTACTAAACCTAAAGTGAGTTCGGCAAAATTAAAAATGTATGTTGCAGGAGTGAATACAGCACCACAACGTACTATTAATATTTATACAACCTCCACGACATCTTGGTTGGAAAATAGCATTAATTGGAACAATGCACCAATGGATACTGTACTTGTCGGTAAAATTCCTATTTCTGGGATAGGTTTACAGACCATCGACGTCACTTCGGCCATTAACAGATTGCTGACCGGCACTGATCGTAAAGCATCCTTTCTATTTTTAAATACAGCTGCGACCTCTTCTACAAATGATATGTCTTTTAGTAGTAGGGAAGCTGCCGCCAATAAACCGACTTTGGAACTGCTTTATTAAGCTGGTACTTATTCAGGTAATTCTATCCTATTTGTGGAATAACCAAATCAAGAAGTCGCAGAGAATACCAATTCTCTGTGGCTTTTTACGCTTTCCCAATAGCGCTTTATGCTATCACCCAAAAAATCGGGCTAAGTAAACAAGACTGCTATTAATTATAGTGTACATTATTTTTTATGCGTCATACTATAGCCAGTTTTTGAAGTTAAATGGACATACGGTGCTCACAAAAATTATTATTTCGTAAATTCATACTATGAAGCATCCGATACAGGAGTTGGATAGCTTCTTCATACTAATAAGAGGAATGCATGAAAAGCACGAAACGAAGGAAAGGTTTTCTTTTCAAACAATATGAAGAGCCGTTTCAAACGCCTTTTGATAAATTATTTGACATTTTCAAAGAACTGATTACCCATACCTCTGGTGATTTTGATGAAGCCATTGACTGGCTTAGGCAATTGGATAAAGAGTTCAAACTGACGACGCCAGCCTATACGATAGACGATTTCATTGCGGATCTGAAGAATAAAGGTTATATCAGGGAAAAAGTGGAGTTTGGTGGTGAAGGTGGCGTAGATATTACCTCAAAGCTGGAGAAAGCTTTGCGTCAGCATGCCTTGGACCAGATATTTGGGAAAATGAGGAAAGGGAAATCAGGCAATCATAAAACCAATCACCAGGGACGGAGTGACGAAAATATGGGCGATTTCAGAAACTATCAGTACGGAGATAGCCTGGAGAAAATAGTTTTGACAGAGAGCTTGAAAAACGCACAGATCAATCATGGGATAGGTGAGTTTGTCTTATCCGAAAATGATCTCGTCGTAGAAGATACACAGTTTAAGTCACAGATGAGTACAGTGTTGATGATCGATATCAGCCACAGTATGATTTTATACGGCGAGGATCGGATCACTCCTGCAAAAAAAGTGGCGATGGCTTTATCAGAACTTATTTTGACTCGTTACCCGAAAGACTCACTTGACGTCATTGTTTTCGGAAACGATGCATGGCCTATCGCGATAAAAGACCTTCCTTATTTGCAAGTTGGACCATTTCATACCAATACCGTCGCGGGCTTAAAGCTAGCGATGGACTTGCTAAGGCGAAAACGGCATGCGAATAAGCAAATTTTTATGATAACCGACGGGAAACCGAGCTGTTTAAATATGCCGGACGGCACTTACTATAAGAATCCTATGGGTTTGGATCCTTTTATCACCAGCAAATGCTATAGTATGGCTGCGCAGGCTCGAAAGTTGGGAATACCAATTACAACCTTTATGATTGCTTCGGATCCTTATCTACAGCAATTTGTCGACGAGTTTACAGCTTCAAATCAAGGGAAGGCTTATTACACGGGACTTGGGGATCTAGGTGAAATGATCTTTGAGGATTACGAAGAAAATCGAAAAAAAAGAATACGATAAGAATATATGGATTACACGAAGATTACAACATTTGGTGCATTAAAAACTTCGGGTTATAAACCTAAAACAATAAAAGAAGAATTGCGTCAGAATCTGATTACAAAAATAAAGACGGGTGAAACCGTGTTCAATGGGGTACATGGTTATGAAGATACCGTAATTCCAGAACTTGAAAGAGCAATACTTTCCAAACACAACATTAATTTCTTGGGCCTTCGCGGTCAGGCGAAAACACGTCTCGCTAGGCTCATGGTCAACTTATTGGATGAATATGTGCCTGTGGTTCAAGGTTCAGAGATTAATGATGATCCGTTTGACCCCATATCGCGTTATGCGATAGAGTTGCTGAAGGAGAAAGGCGACGATACACCGATAAGATGGCTTGGTAGAGGTGATCGTTTTGTGGAGAAACTGGCTACGCCTGATGTGACAGTAGCTGATTTGATCGGTGATGTAGATCCCATCAAAGCCGCAAATTTAAAACTGAGCTATGCAGACGATCGGGTGATTCATTTTGGTATGATTCCTCGGGCAAACCGTTCTATATTTGTCATTAATGAGCTACCTGATCTTCAAGCTAGAATCCAGGTAGCCCTCTTCAATATATTACAGGAGGGAGATATTCAGATCCGCGGTTTTAAGTTACGCTTGCCGTTAGATGTACAATTTATATTCACAGCGAATCCGGAGGATTATACCAATAGAGGAAGTATTGTGACGCCGCTGAAAGATCGCATTGGATCGCAGATACTTACACATTACCCCGCATCGGTTGAGATAGCAAAGGCAATTACTGCGCAGGAGGCGAACTTGGAAGTGGCCCAGAAGGAGCAGATATATGTCCCGGAGCTGGCTAGGGAATTGATTGAGCAGATAAGCTTTGAAGCACGAAATAGTGAATATGTTGATGGAAAGAGCGGCGTGAGTGCGCGTATGAGCATTACAGCATTTCAAAACTTATTAAGTACCGCTGAATTACGCATGCTCCGAAGTGGGGAACAAGCAACAGCAGTACGGCTGAGTGATTTTATGGGTATTGTGCCTGCGATAACCGGCAAAGTTGAGCTCGTTTATGAAGGCGAGCAAGAAGGAGCGGGTGTCGTTGCAGTGCAGCTGATAGAAAACGCGATTAAAAGCCTTTTCCCGATTTTATTCCCAAAAATTGAGAAACTGGAAAGAGAAAACGAGCGTTATCCCTACGATGATATTGTTCGTTGGTTTTCGGAATCAGAAGGAATCGAATTATCTGATGAACTCAACGATTTGGCGTACGGGCAGGTTTTGGATCAAGTGAAGCCTATCCATGCTTTAATTCAGCAATACCAACCGGAAACGAAACCCGAAGATCTCCATTTTCTGACTGAATTCGTTTTATGGGGACTTACCCTCAACAATAAATTAAGTAAATATAGACTGGGGTCCGGCCTTCAGTTTCAAGATAATTTTCAGGGATATCTGAGAAATAATCTGTAACAGGCAACGAGTAATAGGATGGGTAAGTTTACAGCGCAAACTTACCCATCATGTTATTTTAAAAGGTTTCACAAGGACGGAAAAAGGAGGATAACCTATCTTTTCATTAAAATTAAGTCTATCGATAGACCAATAATAACGACGACAACAGTAAATGACAGATAACCTAAAATATAAACAGCGAGCGCTTTTAAATAACTGGGTATTTTGTAGGGGTCGAAAAATTGTCCAATAGCCCAAACGCTATATACCATAGCGACGATGCTAGCCTGTACCATAACACCTGTATGTGTTACACCTTCAACTAATGCAAAAATAGTATAGATCAACATCGTGATTCCCAAAATAAAACACAGCAGGATAACAATTTCAAAAAAATTAAAACCGTATTTATTAAAAAATAGTTTCGCCCAAAAAGCGATAAACAATCCTATCATGATATTGGCGTAACCATAGTGATCCTGGATCCAGAGGTATATCGAACCCGTAGTAGAATGTTGGGATTCGTAATAGCTCACATATTTGTCGTTTACATGAAAAAAATGGCTTACTACAGAGTATATCAGCGAGGTGATGATGATAAAAATAATGGGTTTTACCAGGCGACTCCTGTTCTCGGCAATATATTTTTTTACATTTTTTCCGGGTGTAGTAATGAGTTCACGAATCGTGTACAAGATGCCGCGCTCGAAATGAAGGACATGCTCAATCTCGTGGACGATATAATGCGCATCAATTCTTTTAAGGACCGCTGGCTGTCCGCATTTCGGACAGAAATTCAGCGTTATATCTGTCCCACAGTTTTTGCAATTTGTCATATTTATACTATGCTATAGGTAATAAATTTGTTAATATTTGAGGATTCTTTCCTTTCCATGTTCTGAAAATCGTTGGCTTTAGCCCCCTGTCGATTAGAATTTGTCCAAAAATATTATAGATTATGTCAATCAAGGCTACACCTAAGTGTAGTTTTATACCAACCAACTTCTCTCGTAAGGAAAATAGATTTATTGCGCTGTCGTGCGCGCTGTTGGCAGAATCTTTTATTCTATTCGGCCATTTAAATAAAACTGTTATATTTGCATAATACTTGACTACTCAAGTATTATGCAAATAACAAGAACAATAATATTATGAACGCGATTAATACGATTCTGAACATTGTAAAAGTTCAATCTGTCATCACCAAAAAGTTTGATGGGTTGAGCTTGCATGGACTAAGTCTGACAGACTTTATGATCCTACATATTTTAAGCCAGGTTCCCGGTAACCGGCTACGGCGAATTGATCTGGCTGAAAGTACCGGTTTAACAGCCTCAGGAATTACACGGATTATTTCCCCCATGGAAAAGATGGGGCTTGTTGTAAAAGAGCACAATGATAGAGATGCCCGGGTCAGTTATGTGAAGCTTACGGCGGCTGGTGATCGAATTTTAAAGGAGGCGACTGTTACAGCTGAGCACATCGCCAATAAGCTATTGGACGGAATGGCCGTAACAGATCTCCTTATTTTTGCTGCGCAATTGAAGTCATTGGGCGGAGATTTATAATTTTAATTTAAAAACACATGAACAAAATAGATAAAAAGCAATTGAAAGCCGAATTCTTGGACAGTAAACCATTGATGGGAGTGTTAACAATTTACAATAGGGCCGAAAATAAAACATATATCGCAGATAGCCTGAATTTAACGGCTCTTTCCAACAGAATCAGATTTATGTTAAACATGGGGCAATTTGACAATAAAAATTTACAGGCGGATTGGAACCAATTGGGCGAGGGAAATTTCCTGTTTGAAAATGCAGTTATTATTCCATTTGAAAACGACAAAATCATTGATTATAAAAGAGTCGTACATCATGCTGCAACTGAGTTGAAGAGTAAAGTGAGTGAAACAACAAGTATCTATTGATATGGCAAGAAAGACGTATTTGTATCCGAGTTATGAAGCCGGAAGGAATCTGGCATTGAAAAATATCCAAGGCCCCATTGTCAATCTCAATTTAATTCAGTTGAGGAAAATCGCGGACTATACTAATTTTCCGGAGATTGCGCCAATCAAAGAAATTTCGGGATACGATGCTTTCATGAATTATATAAAGCTAGCCAAACCTTTTGTGGAAGAAAGCGGCGGTGAGCTACTTTTTGTTGGGCATGGTGACCAGTTTCTGATAGGCCCCGATCAGGAGCAGTGGGATATTTGTCTGCTGATCAAACAGCGAAGTGTGTCCGATTTTTTTTCATTTGAACAAAATCCAGCGTATATGAAGATTATAGGGCATCGTACTGCAGCAATCTTGGATTCAAGACTTTTACCTCTGGAAAATGTCCCGTTTTAAACGGTACTTACCATAAAAATATCGCCTATTTAAATAATAAATGTATATTTGACATTAATAAAAGTAAACCTCGTATCGTATTCTTCTACAGCTTCGTGGAAAAGTGTTTTTGAGCAAATTTAAATTTGTGTTGAATATCCCTTCGATCAAGATAATTTGGAATTTGTGCATTAAATAATCCATTGTTAAGGTGTAATAAAGAAGGTTTACTTGGCAAATGAGCATTTAGAAAAACCTAAAAATTGATCAAACATGAAACTAAAACAAATAGGGGTATTGAGTATTGCATTAATGAGTTTTACCAATGTCATAGCGCAAAAAATATACAATGCAGATAAGGCGGCGGGTTATCTTTTTGCATATTTTGAAGGTTCGGGGGATAAAAATACACAAGAGCAATTGCGATTTGCAGTCAGTCAGGATGCGCAAAACTGGGTTGCATTAAATAACAATAAACCTATTTTGTCATCGGCGGATATATCCCAAACGGGAGGGATTCGTGATCCGCACATCCTTAGGGGAGAGGACAAAAAGTCATTTTATATGGTCGCAACTGATATGTTTACGATAAAGAATGGGTGGGGAAGTAATCCGGGTATTATTTTGATGCGATCTGATAATCTGACGGACTGGAAACACAATACTGTTGACCTGGCAAAGTTATACCCTAAAAAATTTAAGAACGTAAAATGGGTATGGGCACCACAGACGATCTACGATCCGGCTGAAAAAAAATACCTGGTGTATTTTACGGTGAAATCGCATGAGAATGATAAACTTGATTTTTACGGGGCCTATGCGAATAAAGATTTTAGTGGCTTTGAAAAGGAACCTACTTTATTGTTCAGTCCAAAATTTGGCGGTATTGATGGCGACATTGTCTATAAAGATGGGCTATATCATTTTTTCTTTAAGGGTAATACAAAAGATGGTGCCGGAAAAGAAGTAAAAAATGGAATTCAGCAGGCGACAAGTAAATCCTTAAAAGGACCATGGAGAGAAGACTTTCGGTATCTCGATGCCTACGCAGACACGTCTGTTGTTGTCGAAGGATCTAGCCTTTTTAAGTTGAATGGAACAAACGATTATATCTTGATGTACGATTTGTATGCGAATGGAAGATACGAATTTCAGCGCACAGATGATCTCTTTAATTTCTCTTCAAAACCTGAACCTTTTCATAAGAATTTTAATCCGCGACATGGAAGTGTGATTTCAATCAGCAAGGAAGAGTCTCGTCTTCTGAACAATAAATGGGGCGGTGCACCTGGTGAATTGCTAGCTCCTGTGGCTGCGGATGACCGGTATCATTTTACCGCAAAGGGAAATCCGATTATTAAGCATCATTTTACGGCCGATCCGGCAGCATTAGTTAAGGGGGATACACTTTGGTTGTATGCAGGTCATGACTTTGCAGGAGGTCAGAAAGGCTATAAGATGAAAGACTGGATCGTTTATTCTACAACGGATTTAAAAAATTGGACGGAATATCCCGTGTCTTTGCGCATAAGTGATTTTACCTGGGCAAAAAGCGGCGATGCATTTGCGGGACATGTTACCGAACGTAATGGAAAATATTACTGGTACATCAGTTCCAATTGGTCCGGAATAGGTGTCGCTGTAGCAGACAGACCCGAAGGTCCCTTTAGCGATGCATTGGGAAAACCCTTATTGACCAACAAAGACTGTTTTGCTTCTTCCCATTCCTGGGCCTGTATCGATCCAGCTGTTTTTATTGATGATGATGGTCAAGCCTGGATTTTCTGGGGCAACCGCGAGTGTTACTATGCAAAGCTCAAAGAAAATATGGTTGAGATTGATGGCGAAATAAAACAGGTGAATTTTGAAGGACTAGCTTTTACGGAAGCACCATGGGTTCACAAGCGCAATGGAAAATACTATTTGAGTTATGCCACGGAATTTCCGGAGAAGATCGCTTATGCCATGGCCGATAAGATCGAAGGTCCCTATATCTATAAAGGAATTCTGAATGAAATAGCAGGCAACAGCAATACGAACCATCAAGCAATTGTCCCTTTTAAAAACCAATGGTATTTCATTTACCATAATGGGGGAATTAATCCAGATGGAGGCAGTTTTAGCCGTTCGATATGCATAGACACCCTAAATTACCGTCCAGATGGTACAATCCATAAAATTAAAATGACAACGGAAGGACCTACCGGAGACTAAGCATGAAAAAGCCGGCGAGCAAGTTAAAGTGGCTGCCGTAGAAGGTGGGGTAAAGACCGGTTTAATAAATTAAAAATGTGGAACGACAGCGTCGTTCCACAAAATGTTTTTCAGTGTAGTATTGTAGGATTCTTTTTACAGTATTCTTATCGAATCAATTCAGAAATTTAAAATGATGAGATAGGCATCTCCATTCATTTCGGCAATTACTTCTCTTGAGTCAAGTTTACTTATGGAACAAATGTAGCTTAGAACAGCAGTAGAAAGAATATGAAAAAGATACTTTTTTATGTGAAAATGGGAATATTTGAGTTTTATATAAATACGGTTGTTGCAATATCATACATTGTATCAATTTTACGTCGATTTGTTCCACCATGCTTAATTGTCATAAAAATTCTGTTGATTAGGTCTTTGTTCCAGTTCTATTCCATACAACCATATGAAAAGACAACATCGTTCCGTTTTTTTAAATTCTATTGTTTTAAGCAGCACAGCCTTTTTGGTTCTAGGTGCTCTTTTTTCCTGTTCGAGTAACCGGGGATTTTCTGGGAAGCAGGAGTCGATATATCAGCTTGAACTTGATCGTTTAAAGGAAGTGGCGAAAAATAATCTAACAGATAATATAAAGGAGTTTAATGCTTTCGAGCACCGGCCAAAATCGGACGGAGCTTTTGACGAATCCAACAACAAAGACTTTTTGGTCAATAATATTCCGTATTTTGAGAGTTCCAATGATACCCTAAATCGCGTGTATAATTATCGTTGGTGGATGATCAGCAAGCACCTTCGGGATTATTACGATCCACATGATTCAAAGAAATATTGGGTTATAACAGAATTTTTCGGGTATCCCGCCTGGGGATCCTTGAGTGGAGCGATTACCTGCCCAACAGCGCATCAGTTTTACGATGTACGTTGGCTTCGTGATCCAAAATACCTTCGATCTTATGCCGAATATTTTATGCTTGGATCAGCTTCCAAATTAAATCAACGGGAAAACGGTAATTTTTTGACCCATTTGAGCAGGCCCGAAAGTGTTCATTTTTCCAGCTGGATGGTCGATGGTATTGAATCATTTTTAAAAATTCATCCCGATCAGGCCTGGACGCAAAAGATGCTTCCCGCAATGGAGAACCATCAGCACCTTTTGGATAGCCTATTCACTGTGAAAAATCCCGATGCGAAGACCAACGGCATGTACAAAATTCTGGATCTGTACGATGGTATGGAATTCAGCCTTTCGGCGGTGCTTGGCTTGATTGAGAGTAAAGGGCCCTATGCTATTTATACCGATAGTACATGGAGGGATCTTTATTTAGGTTGGGGGACGACAGAAAAGGCTGCAAATACGACTGCGGCGAAAGACTTTCCATTGGCCTTTACCAAAGGTTATCCTGATTTTTATCTGGTGCGCCCATCCGTTGGAAGCTATTCCTTTGGGAATACCAACGCATTGTACAATCTCTATAGACAGGAAGAGCAACATCATCCTTCGATTAAGAATAAGGCGAAAGCAGATTACTATAAATTCAGAAGCCAGGAAATACAGCGGAAATTTCTCAGGACACTTTGGAATGCAGATGATGGTTTTTTTTATACCTTGACAGCCGGAGACAATGCCTATGGTGTACGGGATTACGAAGCGCGGGTGCGGGAATCCATTGGTTATACCCCGTGGTATTTCAATATGATACCGCGTGAGGATAATAAAAAGTATGAGGTAGCTTGGGCGATGTTTACTTCCGAAAAAGGTTTCAATAACCATAAAGGAATGACCACGGCCGAAAGACAACATCCCTATTATAATGAGCAGGCTTATGCCTGGAACGGCAGAGGATGGCCTTTTCAAAACTCAGTCGTCTATAAAGCATACAGCAACTATTTAAGAAATTATAAAAATCAAATCACTGCGCAGGACAAAGAGACCCTGTACGAACAAATTATGAAGCTTACACGGCTCCACGGTTATGCCCACCCAAATATCGGTGAATGGTATATACCAAGTGATGGTCAGCAATTTGGCGGGCAGAATGATTATTTTCATTCAACCTATCCAGACATGATCATAGCAGATCTCATTGGATTTAAGGCATCCCATTACAACAGCTTTCAGGTTCAGCCGCTGATACCTGCTGGCAAAATGGATTATTTTTACCTCGGAAACTTAGCCTATCACGGGAAAACAATAGACATTGTCTGGAAAGAAGACTGGGATCAAAACAAACCTGGAAAACAGTCTATGTTATGTGTTTGGGTAGATCATGTTTTAAAGGCAAGCAGCAAAGATCTTGGTGTTAAAATAGACGTAAATTTAGACTAATATTAACAGGTGTTTAACGAATTTAAAATACATCGATTGGAAGAATCTATTTTAACGGAATTTTAAAAAATAAGACTCGATTGCACAACTGTCATTTTAATTATACGGAACTCAATCGTTAAATTTGAGAAATTGAGCGGCAATGGTAAATGATTACAAAAAATATGAGCTATTTGGAAGACCGATGATGCAAAAAATTGCATTGAAGGCACCATTTACGTTTGAATTTCCAGTAGCGGAACAGGCTTGCTTCCTCTATGTGCTGGAAGGGGAGATGCAATACCAGGCAAATGACGAAGAGCTAACTATTGCGAAGCATTATTCCTTATTGCTGAATTGTATTAATTCTGGAAAACGAATCCACGATGTGAATCCAACGCGTGATTGTCAGCTGTTAATCGTCACTTTTTATCCAGATACCTTGAAGAAAGTTTACGATAGAGAGTTGCCCTCGTTGCTGCTTGAACCCGAAAATACCATTTCAAACCAATCAAAAGAAAAAATTGACAATAATTTTCTGATCCAGAAATATGTGGAAGGCTTGCTGTTTTATTTTGAAAATCCTTCATTGATCAATGAAGATATACTGGTGCTCAAATTAAAAGAAATTATATTGCTCCTGTCCCAAACGAGAAACGCGTCGGTCATACGGGTGATATTATCACAGCTTTTTTCTTCAAGTACCTATTCTTTTAAACAGATCATTGAAGCCAATCTCTTTTCCCAATTGACCATTGAGCAGCTTGCGGAACAGAATAATCTGAGTGTTTCTTCATTTAAAAGAGAGTTTGCCAAATTATATCAGGATACACCTGCCAGTTATATCAAAAATAAGAAGCTCGAAAAGGCGGCAGAGCTCCTTTTAGTTTCCGATCAGCGTGTTTCCGAAATTGCCTTTAACTGTGGATTTAACGACCTCGCAACATTTACAAAGAGTTTTAGTGACAAATACCACATATCGCCAACAAATTATCGTCGACAGCTTAAAAGCAACTAAAAATCAATGGTGACTTGTATATAGTATTCCATTTTGATCGAGGGGACCAAGTTTTCTCCAATAAGATTGTAGTCCTGTTTTTTGAACTAAAACATCAAATCTTTGAACGAAATCAAAAAACCATTTTCCTTATTCTATTGCAACTTTGTAGTGTTTCATTAAAGGGTAGTTATTCCATGGACTGTACCGTGAAAGCGTGACAACGACCTTACATTACAGGAACATTTATTTGAAATTATCAACGTTAAAAATAGAAAAAATGAATTTATCAGGTTTAGGAGTTTTCCACACAGTTATTGGTCTTACAGCACTTTTAGGCGCTGTATTAGGATTTATCAGCTATGGTAAGATCAATCTTACAGTATTATCGGGGAAGTTATATTTTTATGCGACAGCCATCACTTCTCTTACGGCATTAGGAATTTCGAAACAGGGCGGCTTCAATGCTGGACATGTTTTTTCACTCTTCATCTTGGTTCTTGTCACGGTAGCCTATTGGCTGCACGCAACGAAGAAAAGTAGTACGAAGTCTCAGTATTTTGAGAATTTTCTATGGTCATTTAGTTTCTTCTTGTCGCTGGTGCCTACTGTTAATGAGACCTTTACCAGAGTTCCGGTCGGACATCCCTGGCAAAGGATATAAATGATCCAATTATTGGACAGACCCTTCTTGTCCTCTTTGTGCTTTTTATTATTGCGGTCATTTTTCAATACTTCAAACAAAAGAAAATTAACACTGAATTGGGGTCAGAACTAAAAAATCGAATCCAGTAGATCTATTTGATCCGGGCCGTTCCCGAACGATCATCTTTAGCGCTTTTCGATTCATGTGATGCTGTAATCTAGTTGTACACTATTTAAAATATGACAAACTAATCTTTTGCTTTTTTTGTTTGGTCTTGTAGAAGTTTAACAACATAATCATTTTGAAATATATGCTTAATTACGATTGTCTAAAGAATTTAAAGATGTGCAATGGAAAAAATAATTCAACGGGATTACTTCTCGCAATGGTGGCGGGAGCAGCAGTTGGTACATTGGTCGGTCTATTAGTGGCACCGAATAGTGGAAAAAAAACGCGGAAAAAAATCAAGGAAAAAACAAGAGACCTCAATGAACAGGCAAAACACACATTCGAAGAAGTAGCCGATAAAGTGAAAGAAGAGTATGATCATGTGTCATCCTCGATTAGCGAAACAGCAGGCCATGTGGCTGATAAGGTCTCAAATGAATTTGATAAGTATAAAGATCAAATAAGTGAAAAGACCGCCG
The DNA here is from genome assembly GCF_002339225.1 of Sphingobacterium sp. UBA2610. NCBI lineage: Bacteria > Pseudomonadati > Bacteroidota > Sphingobacteriia > Sphingobacteriales > Sphingobacteriaceae > Sphingobacterium > Sphingobacterium sp. UBA2610. The sequence goes on along the minus strand of NZ_DDKA01000023.1, from coordinate 275,822 downwards.
AAGAAACTAAAGCGATTAAAGATACAATTAAAGATCAAAAAGGAAAATAATCTTTGTTGTTTCAAACAGCAGACCGGATAATAGCTATTGCTTGGTCTGCTGTTTATTTTTTGATCTCCGCCCCTAAAATTATAATGTCCATACCTAGATGGACCGTTTTACTGAATCCAACGGCCATTCGATGGTCACGGTTAGCTTTCACTAACTTAGTGAAAGCCCGCTCGAAATTCCAGGGGCGAAAGTTTGGTTTTTGTTTTAAACAAGATCGCCACGGATTACCTGAGCACCTAAATTGGTGATTATTTCTGCTGATTTTTCTGAGCGTGCTAAACCAGATACTTGATGTCCCGCATCGATCATTTCTTGAACAACTGCTGAACCTATGAAGCCCGAAGCTCCAGTTATAAATACTTTCATAATCTTTTTTTTCTTGAGACAAAGTTCTGTGTAAAGTTGACGGCAGATGTATCCAAATGTCAGAGTGTTGTAGCCATCTTTCAGAAAATCGATGATCTCGCATTTTGCAAGCCGCCGTACTTTTCAAAAAAGATCTTCTGCCAAGAAATAAATACAGTATTCACGAAATAAGCAGGGTGTTAAAGCTTCGGGATGATCAGTCGAACTGTCCCATATACAAACGATAGTATTTACCTTTTTGCTTTAGCAATTCTGTATGCGAACCGAACTCGGCGATTCTCCCTTTTTCGATCAGACAGATGACGTCGGCATTCTTGATGGTCGAGAGTCTATGGGCAATGACGAAGCTTGTTTTGTTTTGCATTAACCGGTCAATACCTTCCTGAATAGCGATTTCAGTTCGTGTATCGATCGAGCTGGTCGCTTCATCCAATATTAAGATTGGCGTATTGGCAATAGTTGCCCGGGCGATGTTAATTAACTGCCGTTGTCCCTGACTCAGATTGGCTCCATCATTGGTCAATTCGGTTTTATACCCTTGTGGCAATTGCATGATAAAGCTATCCGCTGCGGCAAGCTTCGCTGCCGCTATCACTTCATCATCTGTTGCGCTGAGCCGGCCATACCGGATGTTTTCCATAACCGTATCGGTAAACAAATGGGTGTCCTGAAATACAATAGATAGTTTTTTACGCAGTTCATTGCGATCCAGCTTAAAAATCGATGTCTTATCTAGCAGAATATCCCCGGATAGCAAAGGGTAGAAGCGAGGCAGCAAATTGATAATTGTCGACTTACCGGCACCAGTTTCACCCACAAAAGCGATCTTTTGACCTGGTTTTACGTCGATGTCGATATCAAATAAAACCTGTTTTTCCGGTACATAACCAAAATTTACATGCGATAGTGTCACTTGGCCCTGCACCGGGGCCGGCATTGCCTGCGGATCGACCGTTTCACTTTCAGGAGCCGTGTCAATAACGGCAAAAATACGTTCTGCGCCCGCCAACGCTGCCTGTAGGCTATTGTATTGGCTAGAAATCTCATTGACAGGCCGTCCAAATTGCCGTGCATACTGTAAAAATGCAGTTAATCCCCCTAAATCGAATCCACGTGTGATCACTAGAATACCACCTGCGATGGTAGTCAGCGCGTAGTTAATGGTGCTCATATTCGCCATCAAAGGCATCATCATGCCAGAATAAAACTGTGCCTTTGTTGCTTTTTCCCGGAGCACTTGATTAAGCTGTTCAAATTGTTCGATGGCGGCGTTTTCGTGCCCGAAGACCTTCACCACTTTTTGTCCGCTGATCATTTCCTCTACATAGCCATTGGCATTGCCGAGTGCAGCTTGGTTGGCGGCAAAAAAACGCTTGCTTTTGTTGATGATCAGTTTCGCTAGATATAACATCAGTGGGATCATGATCAATGCAATAATAGATAGGATAGGGCTGATATATACCATGAGCGCGAGTGTTCCCAGCAAGGTAATTGAGCTGATTAAAAGCTGTGTAATGCTATTATTTAGGGCGTCGCTTACGGTATCCATGTCATTGGTGAAGCGACTCATCAGATCACCATGTTGATGGGTATCGTAAAACTGCAAAGGTAGGTACTGCATGCGGTCGAACAGCTCATTTCGGAGGTTGGAAATCGTTTTCTGTGCAACTTTTATGGTCAGCCGGTATTGCAACATGTTGAAAATTCCTGTAGCGATATAAATTCCGATCATGACGAGGGCGATATGTCCTAGACCAACAATATCTTTTTTAAGTACATAATTGTTGATTGCAGGCCGTAAAAGGTAGTTGCCCGCTAGTGTTCCCGCAGTTCCCAGCAAAAGTGAAATTAAAATCAGCAGGAGCATCAGCCGTTGCGAAGACAGGTAGCGCATCAATCGCCATAGAGCCCTAAATCCCTGTTGAGGCTTTTCATTTTTAATGCGTCTTGAACTTCCGGGACCGGGTAAACTCACGGGGATGGATTTGTTTGAGGTACTCATTAGGCTTCTTCTTTTTGCAGGTGTTGGGACTGATAAATTTCCTGATAGATGGTATTTGTTTGCAGAAGTACCTCGTGTGATCCGGAACCGACAATGCGGCCTTCTTCCATGACCAATATCTGGTCGGCGTGCATGACGCTTGAAATACGCTGTGCAATAATCAATTGTGTGGTATCCTGCAGATAATTTTTTAAACCTTCACGTATTTTCCGGTCGGTGTCGATGTCCACAGCACTTGTACTGTCGTCCATAATTAAGATTTTAGGTTTCTTCAATAAAGCCCTGGCAATACATATGCGTTGTTTTTGTCCTCCCGAAACATTGACGCCTCCTTGTCCTAGTAGCGTGTGATATCCGGCGGGGAAGGAGCGTATAAAATCGTCTGCACAGGCAGTCCTGGCAGCAGCATAAATATCCTCATCCGTTGCCTGCTCATTTCCCCATTTGAGATTTTCTAAAATAGTTCCTGAAAAAAGTTGATTTTGCTGCAAGACAATCGCAATCTCGCTGCGCAGTTCCTGTAGTTGGTAATTTCTGACATCGATGCCATCGACCAACACGCTACCTTCAGACACATCATACAGTCGTGGGATTAATTGTACCAACGTGCTCTTTCCGGAACCTGTGCCACCTATGATAGCTAAGGTACTCGCAGGCTTCACGTCGAAGCTAATGTTGTCGAGGTTGGGTTTCGCACTTTGTTTGTTGTACCGAAAAGTGACTTGCTGAAAGGCGATCCGTCCTGCTGTGATAGCGTATCTGTTTTGGAGACCTTCCACCGTATCCGATAAGGAAGGCTGTTTCTCTAAAACTTCTTCAATTCTATCACCCGAAGCGATTGCCCTTGAAATCATCATGAAAGTCAATGAGAGCAACATCAAAGAAATAAGGATCTGCGTGATATAACTTAGAAAGGACATCAGTCCACCAAGCGCAAGCGTTCCGGTCATTACTTTCTGTCCGCCAAACCAGGTCACGGCAACAAGCGACAAGCCCATCACCAATTGCATAACAGGCATAATAAGGACAACGATGCTTGAAGCTTTGGTCGCAACATCCATCAGGTCGAAATTGACTTTGTCGAATTTCTTTTTCTCAAAATCCTGGCGGACAAAAGCTTTTACCACCCGCACATTGAGTAGATTTTCCTGCACAACACTATTGACACGATCGACCGCCTGCTGCATCTTGATAAAAAAGGGGAGCCCTTTGCGTAATAATATGAAAATGCTTAAGGCTAATATAGGCAACGCAATGGCCATTACGATCGACAGATCCTTATTTATAGAAACCGCAAAGATAATGGCAAAAACCATCATAAGGGGTGCCCTTAGGAGCATACGCAAGCACATCATCATGACTTGCTGCATCATATTGGTGTCGTTGGTGAGCCGCGTAGTAAGCGACGCCGAACTGAAATAATCGGTATCCGCAAAAGCAAAAGATTGTATTTTTCGAAACAGGGCAGTCCGGAGATTCGTCGCAAAACCCACAGATGCATGTGCAGAGTAATAGATGTTGCACAAATTGGCAACGATGGCAACGATGGCTAACCCGATCATGGCCAATCCAATTTTCAAAATGTAGTTGATATCTTTATGCAAGATTCCGTCATCGACAATAATAGACATTAGACGAGGTTGTACAATTTCGCAAAACACATCAATTACAACGAAAAAGGGAATAATCAAAAAAGCCTTTCTAAATGACTTGGTATAAGGGGTAAACGTGGAAAGCTTCATCTACTTGTATATCCATTAAATCATTTAGTCCAGTTTGTATGCCTGAACGCTGTTACTCCTAACGGTAGGCACATAAAGCATACCCGAAGATTTGTCGTAACCGATATCGGCAGCATTTATCTTCTTGTCCCGTGTATCAAGCAATACCGTATTGGAGCCGTCAGGTTTGACATGATAGATCAGTCCTTGCCAGCCCGAAATTACAAATTCGTTGGGTTTAATTTGTACGACACCGTCCAATCCACCTTCCATACCTTTCGATATTACAGTGGTTTTTTTATCCTGATCTATCTTAACAAGAGCACCATCCGATAACACATACAAGTCTTTGCCGACAGCCAGCAGTCCGTTTGCACCTTTGAGATTTTCGGCATATAGCATAGGGGCGTCATTTTCAATGCGATATACTTTTCCAAGTCGCGTATCACTCACATAAACAATACCCTTTGAGTCAACTGTAATGTCATTGAGCAGCTCAGCACCATCGATGGTAATTCTTTTAACGATGCTTGCTTTATCTATATCGATGACGGCAATCGATTTAGCGAATGCTTCCGCTGCATAGAGCCGGTTTTTGTAGATTCCTATGCCCAAAACAGCATTTAATCCTGTCACCCAATCTTTTTTGATAAATTTTCCGTCCATATCCAGTTTACTGATGAATGCCGTTGTGTTAGGTTCGAAGGCAATCGTATTTGAAACATAGAGTACTTTGTTTTTGGCATCTACCCAAACGGACTCTGGAGATCTTAGGGTAGTGTCCGATTGCCATTGAGGCGTTAAAGACTTCTGTCCAAACAGGACTTGTACAAACATGATAAGGGTTAATGTTAACGTAATTTTCATAGAAAATCGGATTGGTGTTTATATTAGTTTAATTTATTCGAGTTAAAAAACGACTACTCAAATGAACTTTTGGTCTTCTGTTAAAGAATAAATAGTTGTAGTCAAAAAAACCGACCATTGAGCTCCTTTAATATACAGCATTTAGATCGTATTGTTTTCTTTTTTCGAAAGAAAACCCCATCAGATCGCTTAGATCAATACTTCTTTATAGATAAATTGCTGTAATATTTCTTTTCAATATACGGCAAAATTGCTTTAGGCCCACCAATATATTTATAAATAATTTTTCGTTTCATACCGATTTATAGAAGCTATTAATTTCTTGTTAATAGTTCATTAATGGTACCTCATAACTTTGATTTCGAGAATAAGCCCAATAAAATTTTGGCCTTTCAAAACAGCGAAGCAGTATGGGCACCAGCATTGAAATAAACCAATATGTATAAACCAGTTTCAACCATTTATAAAAAAAATCACTTGATTATGAGTATTAAAAAGCAAACAAAATTATGTGCGGTCTTCTTGTTGGCAACTTTGCTGGCGTCCTGTTCGAAGAGCGAAAAGATGATGGAGCAACCGCTCCCGAAAGAGGAGGCCAAAAAGGCAAATGGCAATAATGGAGTTTCCGCGACAGGCGATGTTGTTGGCCAGATTACTGTGGGATACCAGGGCTGGTTTTCCTGCGCTGGCGACAATTCTCCCATGGGAACACATTGGTGGCACTGGACCGAGGCCTGGCAACAGACGCCGTCCCAGGGTAATTTCCATATTCCTTCTTGGCCCGACAACAGTGAATACCAAAAAAAATACAACAGCAATTTACCGGCGTTGGGCAATGGTTCACCTGCGTCTTTGTTTTCTTCATTTGACGATCAGACAGTCAATGTCCAGGTTAAATGGATGAAGGATTATGGTATCCACACGGCGGCATTGCAGCGATTTGATCCCACAGGGATAGAAGATCCCATTCGCAATGCCATTACCGCTAAAGTTAAAACTGCCGCCGAGCAACACGGTGTCAAATTTTATATCATGTATGATGTGTCGGCCTGGGTTAATATGCAGGCTGAGATAAAAAATGATTGGCTAAATCTAATGAAACAATATACTCAGTCTCCAGCCTATGCCAAACAGAATGGCAAGCCTGTGGTCGGTATTTGGGGATTTGGTTTTAATGACAACAACCACCCCTGGTCGGCGGCCGTCTGTCTGGATGTGATCCAGTGGTTTCGCGACCAAGGCTGTTATGTCATGGGCGGCACGCCAACACATTGGAGGCTGGCACAAGCAGGGGGAGATTCGAGGCAGGGCTACATCGACGTTTACAAAGCATTTGATATGTTGTCGCCTTGGATGGTAGGACGTATCGGAACCATTGCAGACGTGGATCATTATGCACAGCATATCCAAAATGCTGATCTACAGTTTTGTAATTTAAATAACATAGACTATCAGCCCTGTGTATTGCCGGGCTCACTGCAGGAGGGGCAAAGAAAACATGGTGATTTTATGTGGCGACAATTCTATAATCTGACTTCGCTCGGTGTCAAGAGTATGTATGTGTCTATGTTTGATGAGTACAACGAATCCAATCAGATCGCGAAGACTGCTGCAACCCAACAGGATGTTCCGGTTGGGCTGGGGATTAAATCCATGGATGAAGATGGGACTGCTTGTTCTTCGGATTACTATCTCCGGATCACAATGGACGGTGGAAAGATGCTAAAGGGACAGATACCGCTGAACCCAAATAGACCAACCTCCCCACAATAAGTCAACTTTTAACGAACACAATTGGTTTATATAGTTTAATAGTGCGGCCGAATCTTCGTTATGAAGATTCGGTTTTTTATAGGGTTTTATTATCCGATCAGAAAAGCACTTTTCATTTTCAATTCAGACTTTCTTTAGTAACTTTAATCTATGATGAACGTTGCGCTTACCGTTTATAAAACTTCGCAGCATACGTTTTGTCTTGTACAGCGTTGGTCGGCAAGGTTGTCATGTACCATCCTTGGTCCTAGGTCCAAGGGTATTCATCGACCTAAATTCAGACGATGTTGGGGTGGTTTCGTGTAGCTATAGATTGTCATGTTTCAAAAAAAAATAAAAAAAATGCTCTTTATAATTTTATTCATCGTGGCGGTAATCGCAGCAGGTGTAGCCTATTATTTATTCACCAATGGTAATGTTAAAGTAGATATGGCCTTGAAGTCAGCTACGCTATATGATTTTAAAGTGAAGGGGTTGGATGGCTCGTCCATCGATTTTGCGCAGTTTAAAGGTAAAAAGATACTTGTTGTAAACACCGCTTCTAAATGTGGATTTACACCACAGTACGAGGGACTCGAACGCTTGTATAAAAGATTTAGTGATAAGTTGGTCATTGTAGGTTTTCCATCAAATGATTTTTTAGACCAAGAACCTGGTAAAGATGCCGAAATAGCTGCTTTTTGTCAACGGAATTACGGCGTAACTTTTCCGATGGCAGCAAAGATTGATGTTAAAGGAAAGCGGCAAGCGCCTATTTATCAGTGGTTAACAAATAGAAGCTTGAACGGCGTAGAAAGTTCTGCTGTCCTGTGGAATTTTCAGAAATATCTGATCGATGAAAACGGCAGGCTTATCAAGCATTTTCCTCCAAAAACAGATCCCGAAGATCCAGCAATTGTAGCGCTGATCGATTAGTTAGACAGCGTTCATTCAACTTTCTTTAAACAGTTGAAAGTCCGCGGTAGTGGCTGGCTGCAGAATGGGAGAAATTCTTTTTTAACTTATTTCTTCACCGCCACTTGCTTACCTGCAGTACTTTTTCATCCAGCTGCGCAGCCAATGATTTCACCCGCGCTTTTAAGATCAATTTTCTACCAGCAATTGTTCGGGTAAAAATTAATTCACAATTCCCTACATGTGCTTCCCACTGATTGCTAAAATATTCGGCGAATTCTTTTTTGCGTGCCAGCAGTTCCGGAACAGCATGATAATCTTCCTGCTTGACAAAAAAAGCAAATTTATTCTTCCTGACAATCACATAACGCGGATTATTGATCGGTGCAATAATCTCTTGTAATGCATTGATAAATATGGATTTGTCGAATGTTGTACCCCCTTCTAAATGGCAATAAACGGCACCGGAGCGGTCAACTTGCGTTTCCACGCGCACTTCGTTTTGATCAGCCCGTATGATATGTGCTTTTAACAAGCTATTTAAGAGCGCAGAACTCACTTGGTTCAGATCTTTGGAAATATCGCGATATTTCAAATATAGTCTGAGTGACTTGATCGTATTTCTTCCGAAAAGCAGCATTCCTACTGCACTCAAGCTGGCGATGTAAATATAAAAATCTTTTAGGCTTTGCATATTTTTTAATGCCCTAAAAAATCCTTGAACGTTGTCAAGTCCAAAACTTAGCCAGGCAGCGCCCACTGTCGCCAGTACATTTCTAATTGTTTTGTTGAGATACAACGATTTTACCCGTTGATAATCTTGTTCTTCCGCAAAAGGTATCTTGATCTCCTCGACGAGATTCACTCCTTTGGTAAGCGCATCATTCCACCGCTGCCTGAGGTTTACCCGATTGGCAGCAAATAGTAGCATTTCCGCATTTTTCCGTGAAATTTCCCCAACGTTGTTTATGTTTTCAGGTAGATCAAAACGGCCTATACCATTTTCAATTTCAGGTTCTTGTCGCAGCGAGACGCCGACAAAACTTTTGAACCGTCGTTTTAGTAATTTAAGGTCATCACCACCCGTTGCCGAGGTAGAGTCAGCACATACCAAATGCCAGATATTTGCCGTTTTATCCTTATTGCCCTGTTGCGCTCTAATAGCCCGACCGCGCATCTGATTGGAAAGTACAAATGAGCCGACAAAACTCGCTAAAATCAACGCATTGATTGCCGGAGCATCCCAGCCTTCACCTAGCAATGATTTGGTCCCCAGTAGGACTTCAATTTCTCCAACCTGGAATAGCTGTGTGACAATGTGAACAATATCGTGTTTAAGACCCTCCGTCTGGTTTATTAAAAGGTAATTTGCATCAAAAGGAACAGGGCTCGTAGAGCTGTCAAATATACCATATCTAGCAGCAGTAGTTTGAAATGCTGAGTAAGCACTGGCCGGAATAATGATCATGGATCCTGTAAGCACAGCGATTTTCTTATTATTCTTATTTTCCCGTCTTAATTTTTCGAAAATAGGGATGACACCTATTTTGTTCAATTCAAGCGTATTGTGGTCGGTGTTTACATAGAATTCTTTTCGGATGAAATCCGAGAGGACGACCAGCCGCAGGTCTTTCCCCAATTTTTCATATTCAAAATCCACAATCGCGGTAATAGCGTCCATTTTACTGATACTGGATGTTAAATATTGTCGGACACGGCTATTTTGGGAAAAGTTTACCTGTTTTCTTTCCATGGCACCGTGTCGTTGTAATTTATTTTCCAGCGCGCTTCGATGTTCTGCAAATGCATTGAAATGCACTTTTTCCTGATGTAGGTAAAATTCAAGTAGAATTTCGAGCCATTCATAATCCAGGTGAGGTATTTTAAAATCTTTGCCACCGATGATTTCCATATGGAGCTCGGGAATTGGGATTTGGTTGGCATGGAGAAAAATTAAGCATGCCGAGTAATATTTCAAGTTATTATAGACCCAGTCGAGATCATCCATCGGGTTTAGCCATATCGGATGATTTTGGATCCCCTGAAGTACGATTTCGTCCGTGCCTAATTCCTTAAATAGCTTAAGCATACTATCCCTGTAATCGGCAATAAACTGTCTTTCCCTTTCGCTGGGATTGGTGAAATAGATATAATCCTGATGCGGACATAGATCACCTTCAATGACAAGTTCGGGGACCGAAATTTCCGCATCTATGGGGCCGTTGAGGTCCATATAGCGCTGCCATTCTGTTGGAGAGACATCGTAAGGGGGAGTCGCTGTTAGGCCAACGATCGTCGGGTTCAGCTTTTTCTTGATATTAATTAATGTATGCCACCACTCATTTTTAAGATGGTGTGCTTCGTCGACGACAATTGTACCAATTTTTTGGGATTTCAATCCTTTTAGGATAAAGTCAAGGTTTGAATCTGCTCCCTTTGGATCTTGATCACTGCAGGCAGCATGCATTCCCTGATAAGTCGCTACAGTGATAAATTTAGGATTTCGGATATCCCTAGAGATCCAGTCAGGCACGGTGTCCGATGGAAGAAAAAGTTCACAAAACCGTTGTATCCATTGGTTACGGATTGCACGTGAAGGTGCGAGAATTAGCGTTGGTTTATTGATGCGTATAGCAACTTCAAGCCCCAGGACCGTCTTACCTGAGCCGGGAGGTGCCACCACATGTAAATGACCATCTTTAAGATGCTCCTGTAATTCTTCAAGTACCCGTAATTGGTATTTACGCCATGGATATTTGAATTTAATTGCTTTAGGGTACTCAGTCAATAGATTCGGATAATTTAAAATTTACACCATATTGCAGCGCAATATACCAATTTAGTTGAAATTACGATTTGTTGGAGAGGCTTGTGAAATTACCTCTATTGACCTCGAATTTAGGCGACGATATGGAGACTATGTTTTCTTTAAGTTAAATATTGTATATGCTTGCCGAGGGAAAAAAACAACCATTTTATCCACGATAGAGATACTTTCATAGTGCGTTTAAAGCACTTTCAAGGCACTAACCCCTTGTACCCGAACAGTGCTATATCCATGCTTTATCTGTGCTTAGCATGTGCTTCATCTGTGCTTGATCTGTACAGTCTCCAAAAATGGGCTCTTTTTAAGCCCTGAATTTCAGCAGGTGGTTAATTAAAAGTTAAAAATAAGCAGGGTGGATTTTGGCTCCGTTTTGTCTGCTGTTAGGCTTATTGGATGGCATAATAATTACTATTCGCCGAGATTGACTTTATATTCGTGTATCAGTCCCAGAAAATAACTTGATATCTTTGTAAGCTTACTTGAAGGAGTTGTCAATGCATAAACAAAACGTTATCTCGGTTATATTATTCATAAAACCAAGAAATCAGCAACAGCAATTGTAAAATACGAAGTAATATGGGAAAAATTATATTCAGATTTTGGTTGGTTAATGTATTGATAAGTGTCGCGCTATTTGTACTGTACCGACTTGTTATCGCAGAGACGGATACGGCTGCTACGGGATTTCTCGAGACAATCATCGTTATTCTGGATATTATTGTCAATTTGGGTTTTTCAACAATTTATCTTTTCGCGGTGATTTTATGTTCCTTACTATTTTTTCTAAATCATATCGAAAAAATTCGCCGTAATAAAGGATTATCGTTTTTGACATTTTCGGGAATACCGGCTGTTTGCCTGATCTTACTGATTATTTATATTTTGGTTGGATTTTATAAATATCATATGGTTCTTGACCCGTTAAAAATGCTGCTTCTGTTCTCCGTTATTTATCTAGCCAGCACCATCTTAGAATTTATCTTGTTCCGGAAAATAATCAAAAAACAGCAGGCTGACCCAAAAGTTCAGTAATAAACCGCATTGTTATGTTATCCGTTCCTGGCGTATCTACTGTCCTTTACAAAAAAACGCAGGGGTAGGACTGCGTGCTCCTGAGCATAAGCGATACCAATTCGTGCTGCTTTTCCGATTTGTGCTGAACTGTATTTTATTCCCTGATCTTCAATCCATATGCTATCACCGGTCAATAATACGCCATTAAATGAGGCGTCAATTCCCAAAGCTTTAGCCGTAGATCCCGGTCCGTTGGAGAAGGAGGGTTTTTCGGGCCGCACAGGTCTCCGCAATGCCATTACGTCAATGCCAACCAACGGTTCAATCCCTCTAATTAGAACGCATTGGGGATCGTCTGCTCCAGAAGTCACAATATTCAACAGATGGTGAATACCATAACAGAGGTATACATAGGCGACGCCACCTTCCTTGTACATCGGCTCGGTTCTCGATGTTCTCTTTCCGTTAAATGCATGGGATGCTTTATCCATAATGCCAAAGTAAGCTTCGGTCTCGACAATTCTACCCGCTGTTACCAGGCCATCTTTTTGCGTATAGAGAACTTTTCCTAACAGATCTTCCGCCAGGAATATGGTATTTGTATTAGTATAATAAGATTGAGGTAGTTTAACCATTTTTTATCCTTCAAACTGTCAACGATTATGTTCGTCGCATAACGGTGATTAAATATAGGGAAAATCATTTGATTCGCTATTCATTAGCAAATCAAATGATTTCAGGGCTTATATTCAGGAGCAGATGAAAAGCCTGTTTATCCTAATTTTCATGAGGCCTAACAGCCGCAATCGGTAGATATAGCAGTGAGATCAAATTGTTTGGCCAGCTCCGGGAATATATAACCTTCTGGAAATACCTTTGCGAACTTGATAAATAGTGGTCGTCGTTGTTTATTTTATAAGACATGGGTTGCACCAAATTGACCAGGCATTAAAGTTGTTGCCGCTTTGATCTTGCGTAAGAAGCTCAAGATGATCGACACCTGTGATATCAAGATCAAAAAGATACTGTTCGTTGGGTTTGACGTTATGGGAAGAAAGGATTTTCCCATTACCACGAATGATAAATTGAATGCCTTCTGGTTTTTGTGAGCCGTCGCGTAAAGCTGCGATGATCTTTAATTGTCGCCACTTTTTTGCAAGCTTGTACTTATACAGGGATGGTGCATGGGCATATAATCCTTTGCGATATACTTTAGCGTTGTTTTCTAGAAAAAATAAAGCATTAGATTCTGCTGTGTAATAATTTCTCGCTGGGTTTTCCCAACCTACATAAGCTTCTTCCCATGCTGCCTCAGAAAGAAAGATACTGTCCTTTTTTATGGTTCTAAGGTTGATAGGGTGGTCGTCCTGCAACAATTGATTTAAGACACTCAACTTGGCTTGTTTTTGATTATCCAGGCTGTCATTTTCTACTACTCTAATCAGGTCATTGACGGTAGCCTTACCAAAATTGTTAAGGGTTAGGAAATCTCCTTCTTTACTATGGCTAACCATTTTTCGGTATTCTTTAACTGATCCGTTGTCGAATAAAAATAGCATTCTTATTTCATAGGGTATATTGCCTTCAAAAGGAGCAATATCAATTTCTACAGAATTGCTCTGATTGACTACAGCGGTAAAGCTGTTGCTCAAATACTCTGAGATATTATAAGGGCGGATCAGTGCTACAACGCCACATGGTACTGTACCTGCACGGTACTGAACCTTTAATTTTGTCGTATTTTCAGCTTGAAATAGCGTAAATGATTGTAATAGGAATTCGTTTTTTTGTAGGATAGGTTTTGGTCGCTGTGTAAATATGGGATGACTACTTAGTTGAAAAACTGAGGCTTTGGAAAATTTAGCTGATTTTAAACCACCCCATTTTTCGACTTTGTAGTGCCTGCTACCATGTTCTCCCATTAAGGAAATCGTGTTTGGATTGAACTCATTTGGAAAACCATGATCGTGTGGTAATCCAAATAGGTGGCCCATTTCATGTGCTATCCCACCGAGGTACCAACTGTTGAACTCTCCTACAGTAGATTCTTTATTTGTGGCAAACATCTCTGTAAAAGTTATTTTGGTGCTTGCATCCGTGAGTAATGCCGGATCTAGCAATTCGCAGTCGGCAACCATGCACAAGCCCGAGGAAGCAGAGCCCCTGCCATAGTATGGCGAATGAAAGACGTAGGTCCCATTTTCATCTTTATGGCTTAAGGCAGTAATAATAAGGATATGTTCGGTATTTGGATTGATAGCAGGCGTCAGTTTCTCGAAGATTTCATTTTCTATTTCACGCCCTGAATTTATTGTATAATCATTTGAGGGTTTCGACCCTTGAACCAAGTGGTACCGATAACCCGAATCGTCTGCCTCAAAAGGGATACCATCACTTTTAAACCCCGAATTTCCAAGCTCAGTTTTGTAATAGGAGGAGATGTCCTTCAATGTTCGGTCGAGACGATTTTTCCAATCGGAAGACAGTTTTGCGTCAGCAGGATAAAAATAAACAACCTTAACAGTATGAAGCAGTTTATTTTTATTTGTTGAGATTGCTCCTTGAGCGAATTGGTTAAATGTTAATAGTAAAATAGACAGCATTATCCAGAGGAAGTTTGGCTGACGTTTCATACATGGTGAATATACAATCGCTATTGATTTCAATTAGGTTTAATCTAGGTTTTATATTATCTATACACTAAGTTAAATAAAATCAGAATGGTTTTCTTCAATAATATGCATAAGTTCTTCTCCCTCTACAGGACTTATTTTAAAAAGCTATTCAGATAACTTAAAATGCTTCCAGTTTGGCCTATCAGGCTGACGTGGCTTTGTCCTGGGATAATAGCTAATTGGGATTTCGGCATTTGTCCAAAGTCACCAACTACTTCACCGCCCAATAATTGATATGTTTTTACCAGCTCGATCTTGTCTAGACCGTCGTTGTCTCCAGCAATCAAGAGTACAGGTGAAGATATTTTGGCAATATTTGCGTCTCCCAGATCATATGGTTGCTGTGCCAATGAGATCATCTGTTCCAAAAATTTTGTCCACTTTGTTTTGTCGGGAGCAACGGCTTCATAGGCTTGCTGTATCGGACTATTTTCAAATAGTGCTGGTTTCATTTTCTGGAAGGCTTTGTTAATTTCCGGCATCCATCCCTTACTTTTATAGGTAGCAGAAATAATGACTAATTCATCTAAGCGCTTCGGATACTGAATGGCAAATTGGTAGGCTACTGCCCCTCCAAAGCTGTAGCCAAGCACTGCAGCATGTTCAATTTTCAGATAATCCATCACTTCGGCAACATCAGCTGCAAGTATGGCGTGGTCAAATTTTCTATCAGAATAGGGTGAATGGCCATGGCCCTGCAACTCAATGGCGATGACTTTCCTGTTTTTTGACAGTTCGGGTATGAGCTGATTCCAGTTTGTGCTGATGGTCATAAAAGCGCCGTGTAATAATACAATCGGTTTTCCAGTACCATAAACTTCATAATATACCTTGCTGTCCTTAAGGTGTACTAGACCTTGAGCCGAGGGTTTAATTTGGGCATAAGATTGCATAACAGTAATCATCATAATGATATAAAGTAATGATTTAAAAATAGTATTGGTTTTGATACGTGTGTTCATAACGAATTTATTTAAAATGTACATGACAAATATCATTACGATTTCCCAGGAAAATACTGTGGAAATACGACAAATATAGGGGCGATTGCGTCAGAAACGCAAGCAGACAGTTCGTTAAAAAAAGATCGGAGCGCGATAATACCCGAGGAAAGGATTTCGTATCGCTGGGGCAGTTGAGGTGTAATTAAAAAAGACAGGGACCAATATCCTATACCAGCCCCTGTGTTTTGCTATTATTTCAACTTATCTTTTACACTTTTAGCATGATCTAAGTGGTTTCTAAGTGTTGGTAGAGTTTTATCTACAAACGCTTTCAGCTCGGTATCTTTGAGGTTTTTACTAGCGTCCTCAAACAGCTTGATATCCTTTTCATGATCTTTAACCATATCTTCGATATACGATTTATCGAAGTCTCCGGGCGCCTTTTTGGACAATTCATCCTTCAAATTTTGCTCATCTGTACCCAAGGTGGCTGGTAGCGTGATATTTTTTGCTTGTGCAAGTGTTGCAAGTTCATCATTTGCTTTGGAATGATCTTTAACCATCATTTCGCCGAAGGCTTTTACATCCAGATGCTGGCCTTTTTCCTTTGCCAGTTTTCCAAGTTCTACCTCAGCCATGCCACCGTTCGCTGCTTCAGTAACGAATTTTGCATCGTCTTCACTGACAGCAACAGGCGTCGTTGCCGTATTATTATCGTCTATGTTTTCTGGTGCTTTTGTTTCGTTGATACTGTCTGCTGTTTTTTTGCTGTCGTTATTTGCATTGCCGCAACTTTGGACAGCAACAATAGAAAATGCAATTGCTAGGGTCAAAAATATTCTTTTCATGATCTTATGAGTTTTGATTTCTAGATAAACAGTGGTCAAAACAGTATCGTTTCAAAAAAATGACCAACGCAACTATCTCATATTACATTCACGTGTTTTTTAGCTTCAAAAATTTAATAGTGATACCCAGCTGACCCAGGTGGTAAAAATCGTGATGGATAAGGCCTGTCAGGAGGTATTTGAGGTTATGCTGGAAATCAGGATTCGCATGTTTATAGGGTTGTTCGAGGAAGGAATCGTCTTTGCCGTTGAGAAAGTGAATAACGTGTCGCTGACTATCCCAGAAATCTTCCAACAGCTTTTTCCAGCCTGTTGTCTTCAGTTCGTCATTCGTTCGCCAATTCCTAGCTTCGTTCATTTCGAGTCCCCGTGGATTTCCCTTCAAACGGCTCAGAACCTCCTTACGCCATTCAATGAGATGCGACATCAGTTCCGCTACACTGTGCATTTCTGGGATAGGACGCTCATAAACAGATGATTCGGTCACCGTAGCTAATTTTTTTTCAAAATTTTCATCGATCCATAGATCGGCGTGCTCCACATCCTTTAATTGCTGAATGATATCTTTTATCAGAATAGTGCTCATAATGACTTAGTTTTAAAATGATTAAGTTTGAGATTTTAGAAAGTAAACCGAACTATACAGGAATTAGTTTTAACCAATTGTGTATTCGTTTAAAATGCTAACCTCGTACTGAAGAATTTCAGCTAGCAACGCTGGAATAGTTGCGGAGTGAAAAGGTTCTAGTTAGGATGTAATCAGTAGACAAACTATTATTTGCTGAATCTTGTCCTTCTATCGAGATTCCCTAGGAAAGGCAATCGCTTTATGATCCGGGCTCATACCCGCGTTTTATGGTCTCGAACAATCGTATTGAAATGGCTGATCAAAGATCCACAGCACGTCTGTCTATCAACGAATTAATGAAACAGGCTAAATTGTTAGAATCCGAAGGCAAATTGGAGGATGCTGTCAAAAACTATCATACAGTTATCGCAAAGGATAAGCTGCATACCGCTGCGTATAATCGGCTCATGATTGTATATCATAGGCAGAAAATGTACAAGAAAGAGCTAAGTACCATAAAGAAGGCACTCGCTGCCTATGAAAATGATCTGTTGAAAGATCAGCGCAAATGGAAGAAGCTGAACGGTGGGTCAGCGGACTTAAGTCAGCGTTTGGCCAAAGTACTGGGATTAATGCAGGAGGATGGCCTTCCAAGATATGAAGAACCGCAAGTCATGGCCTGGAGAAAGCGTTTGGGAAAGATAGAGCAATCTATCAAAAAGGCAAAAGGTGTAAAGACCTAGACGCTTTAAATTTGTTATAAAATCGTAAACGAAATTGTAGATGCTACTGTTCACTATAAAACTCATTAGTTTTAATAAGTCGATATTGAGCCGAAACCCATTTTAGAAATGACGATGAAATACATATTCTGCACGGTTGAAACACCCAAAAATTCAAATGCTAAATACAACTATGAGCCAAAATGTGGCGGATTTGTTCTAGCAAAATACCTTCCTTTGGGCTCAGTTTTCCCCTATGATTTCGGTTTTATCCCGGGCACGGTAGGAGAGGATGGTGACCCTTTGGATATTATCGTTATTTCGGAACAAGGGACGTTTCCTGGCTGTATATTGAAATGCAGAATAATTGGTGCAATAAAGGCGATACAGCAGAATAAAAATGGCGAAACTGTAGAAAATGACCGGTTTTTGGTTGTGCCAGAGGCTTCAGCCGTCTTTGGTCACATTCATCGTGTCGCCCAATTGCCTGAAACCGTGCTCGATGAACTGCAACAGTTCTTCATAAATTATAATAAACAGGAAGGCAAAAATTTCCAGCCTTTGAAAATTCTAAGTGCTAAAGATGCATGTAAGGCAATAGAAAAAGCAAAAAGTAACAGTCAGCCCATCAAAAAAATTGAACTTTTTCTTCCACTCTACGATGCGTCGGGAACACCCTTCTCCGCTCAACTATTTCAGGATATTAGTAAGCAGCTCATTAAAGACTTTGGCGGGATAACAGCTTATACGCGTGCCCCTGCCATTGGTATATGGATCGATCCTAAAAAACAGCCAATTAAAGACGAGAATGTGGTTTATGAAATCATGGTTGCTGAAATCGACCATGCCTACTGGAAACAATTCAAGAAAAAACTTGAATTACAATTTGCCCAGAAAGAGTTAGTTATTAGACAAAGTGAAGTCGGGCTGCTCTAGTCGGTATATTAATACTGTAGATCTGCTGGAATGTAGATCTAGTAGGCTTATAGATTTATTTAGTTTGAAGCGTAGGTGAACGGAAAATCAAAATAGAAAATAGATCCCTTATCCTTGGCGCTTTGAACGTGTATCTGTGAACCATGTTTTCGCAGGATTTCTGCGACCAAATATAGGCCGATGCCAAATCCAGATATGTTAGAAGTATTTAAGTTATCGACCCGATAAAATGATTTAAAAATATTTTTTTGATGTTTGGGCTCGATTCCAATCCCTTCATCCTGAACATATATACGTACTTTTTCGCCTATTATCTGCGTGCCAATAATAATCGTTCCGCCGTGGGGAGAGTATTTTATGGCATTGTTAAGTAAGTTGGCAAAAACCTGATCCATTTTGGGCCAGTCAGCTAAAATATGAACGGTAGGATCGCAACGCAGTTCAATGCTGTGCCGATTCGTTTCCAAATCATTAATACAGTCCCGCATTAATTTGTCAAGCTGAAAAATGGTTTAATGAAGTTGCAATTTTCCTTCGTCTACCTCCGTTATACTTAGAAAATCCGCAATCATGAGCATCATTTTTCTTACTTGGGATTCGATCTTAGTTCCTATCTGGGCACTTTTTTCACCAAATATAGTTGCATGCTGTTGCATCATCTGCGCACTCATCAAGACTGTGGTGAGCGGTGTTTTGAGTTCGTGGCTTGCTACGGATATAAACGTATTTTTTCGCTTCTCTTCCTGCTTTTTTTCGCTGATATCCCGTGCAATTTTTGATACACCAATGATCTCGCCGAGATCGTTTTTTATGGGGGATATCGTCAGCGACAAATCGACCAATTTGCCTGATTTTGTCTGCCGAACAGTTTCAAAATGCTTGATGGAATGTCCCATGCGCATTCGCCCCAGGATATAATGTTCTTCAGAATGCCTATCTCGTGGAATTAATTTTAGGATGGACTGACCGATCATTTCCGCGTTTGAATAGCCAAAAAGATTCGTCGCAGCGTCGTTCCAGCTGGTTATAATACCGTCTAGTGTCTTTCCGATAATCGCATCATAGGATGAGTTAACAATGGCTGCGAGTTCGGCACTTTTTTCTGTCGCTTTTTTCTGATCTGTCACATCCATAAGCGCTCCGATAATCCTGCGCGATTCTTTGCTGCCGCTAAAGAAAGCCGATCCCGTGATTTTTACAAAGGCAATCCCATGTGTGATAGGTCTTATAATGCGGCAGGTAAACTCAAAATGGCCGTCCATTTTATTTTCGCTCAGCCCTTTCATTTGCTGGAAAATAGCGGGTTGATCCTCCGGATGGATGAGCGTTATCATCGCTTCTTTCTTTTGGATTGGGGCAGAAAGTTCTAAAATTTCTTGAGCCTGTGGGGAAAGTTGAACTATTCCTTTCGCAGCGTCCCAATCCCAGGTCCCAAGTCCGGTAGAGGCGATGGCAAGGCGAAGTCGCTCTTCCTTCTCCTGTAGGATTGCTGTGAGTTTATCTCTTCTTTTTTCTGCAAGTACGGCTTCCGTAACATCTTTGGTAAAACACATCGAATGGACAAATTCGTCATCCTTCATCAAAGCACTGGAATTTATAACAACATGCTTTATATCTCCATTTTTGCACCTCGGACTTGCTGGATAATCCTCCACACGTTGATTATTTAAAAGCATGTGTAGGATTTTCGAAATGGTATCCTGATCTGTGTGAAAGTCTGCAATGGGGAAACCAATATATTCTTCCTTACGATAACCAAGAAGGTCAAGTTCAGCTTGATTGGCCCAAATAATAACCCCTTCCCGGTTAACCCAATGTAGTGCTAGAGATGCACTGTCGATAAAGTCAGTTAGTTCAGTAATCCGGTTGTTGAGCTCGAGATTTTCAATTCGTAATTGTTCTATTTGTTCGGAGCTGTTCATAAAGATGTCGTATGGTGTTATAAAGACAATTATATGGATATAAAACTACTTTAAAAAAGGTAAAAGTACGGGTCATCTTAATGATAAATAACAAAAATCGCACTAAACTATGTTTGAAGGTATTTAAAGCAAACAAAAATTGGGTGACGGCAGTTTGAAAATAATAATATCGAATAATTTTAAGTATAATATTTCATGGTCTCCTGAAGACGTTATATTGATGCTTATCATTGATTTTAAGGATGATATTGATACAGAAGATATTACCGAAGCAATTACCCGCATCCGTACACGCATTAAAACCGAATTTCAATTTATCCATTATGTCATTATCCAACCAGAATAAATATTAAACGCCAATTAACCTTGATAGCTATTTTAATAGCAGCTGCTTCGTTTTGAAAGTGAGCTTTTGAAAGGACATCGCGGGGGGCTTATGCCAAGATTGCAAAGAACACAGCGTTGGCTAGCACAGTAAAATGTAGCGTTGGGCTATCTTTAGGATGGATAACCGAGTTTCGGAACTTTGTCGAAAAATTTTGTCAGTAGTAGAAGAATGACAATGTAAACGTGTAAGTTTGTAGATCACCAATATTAAATTTAAGGTTATGCTATATTTAGGAATTTTGGTCTTTTTTGGACTTATTACATTATTTGCTTCATTTTATACGGTAAAGCAAGAGTCTGCGGCCGTGATAGAAAGGCTGGGTAAATTTTTAAAAGTAAGTCATGCCGGTTTGCATTTAAAAATTCCATTTTTGGATCAGATCGCTAAGCGGCTGAATCTTAGGATAAAGCAATTGGATGTCATAATTGATACCAAAACATTGGATAATGTTTTCATTAAGATGAAAGTTTCTGTTCAGTATCAGGTAATCAGAGATAATGTAAAAGACGCGTATTATCGTCTGGAGAATCCCGAAAATCAGATTACATCGTATGTTTTTGATGTTGTGCGTGCTGAAGTTCCAAAAACAAAATTAGATGATGTTTTTGTAAGAAAAGACGATATTGCCATTGCTGTAAAAAGTGAATTGCAGGATGCGATGCAAAGCTACGGTTACGATATTATCAAAGCATTGGTGACAGATATTGATCCTGATGAACAGGTGAAACATGCTATGAACAGAATCAACGCTGCTGAACGCGAGAAAACTGCCGCAGAATATGAGTCTGAGGCACAAAGAATACGAATTGTTGCCGTTGCAAAAGCTGAAGCAGAATCTAAAAAATTACAGGGGCAGGGGATTGCAGACCAGCGAAGAGAGATTGCGAAGGGGCTGGAAGAATCGGTAAAAATGCTGAATGCGGCCAATATCAATGCACAGGAAGCTTCTGCCTTAATTGTCGTGACGCAACATTATGATACGCTGAATGCCATTGGAGCAAATAGCAGAAGCAATTTGGTCTTGCTTCCAAATTCACCAACAGCAGCAAGCACTTTGCTGAATGATTTGGTAGTTTCAATGGCTGCAGCACAAAAAATTGATGGGCATACTAGTGCGCAATTGCCTGAAATTCCTAAAGATAGCAGTCGGCAGGAATCAAACAAGGGTAGCGTGATATAAGCGCTACCCTTGTTTTATCGTTCCATTAGTATCCCGGGTTTTGGATCAGATTGGGTTCGACTTGAAAGCTACTTTCGTGGAAAGGCCAGAGGTATTGATGTTTCAAAAATTTTCTATCTTCAATTTTAAGCACCTCAGATTTCCCATCCGCACTTTGTCGCATGTGACCCAATGCAGGTTGATTAAGAACTACTTCTGCTGTTTTCCATCGAAGAATATCACTATAGCGCAGCCCCTCACCGGCAAATTCGACCCTTCGCTCATTGCGAATTAAGTCAATCCATTCTTGTTGAGATCTCACCGTGAGATTGACATCTGCTACATTCATATCGAGTCCTGCACGTTGTCGAATCTGATTGATACAGCTTTTCGCTAATTCATCTACGTTATTCAACATAATTTTGGCTTCGGCATAGGTCAATAACACTTCTGCGTAGCGTGCCAAAGGAAAATACATATTGCCTCCCGTCCGAAATGCATCAGCTTCATCGACAAATTTCTTAAACCAATAGCCCGATCGGCTGCTTCGTAAGTTTTGATAATAGAATAGACTCTTTGAATCATAAATATCTATTTTTTCTTTGTTGAATAGGTCGCCCTGCCCAAAAATACTTGCTGTGTAACGTGGATCGCGATTTAATTTGGGGTTGAGCTCATATTCCTGCTTGCTGTGTAAGGGGCATTTGTCAATCGAACGTCCTTGTAGTGTCCAATAACTATCAACCAAAGACTTCAAAGGAACGACATAAGATTGCCCATTTCCGGTCTTATATTGTGGGGCAAGATGCTGAAAGGAATTTGTAGCAGAATTATTGTGGCTTTCCATGTCAAATTTGATGATAAACTCCTTATTGGTCTTGTCTGCTTGATAATTGAATAGGCTAGCATATTGGGGGTGAAGTTGATATTTGCCACTGTCCATTATTTCCTTCGCAAGGGTTGCGGCAAGCTCATAGCGTCCATTGTAAAGAGCATATCGCATGACCAACGTTTTGAAGGAGTATTTGTTGAACATATAGGCGTTTGTGGTACCTTCATTTTCAGGGAGCCTGTTTGCCACATCTTGGCTCATTTCAAATAGTTTGTTCAGTATTTCAGCTTTCGGCGTTACTGGAGGTATTGCTTCTTCAAGTGTAACCGGGACTAGGACAAAAGGTACGTCACCCCAAACTTCAGTGATCCTGAAATAATGCCAGATACGTAGTGCTTCTAAGATTGCTTTATATTTTTGTCTTATCGACTCATTTTCCACATAGGGAATGTCAATATTCGCGAGGTAAGTATTGATCCGCCCCACGTGTTTATTATATAATGTCCAATAGTACTCAGCCAAACGTGCGTTGCTTGTCATATTGCCATTGGCAATGATCATATGGTGGTCTGTCTCTATTCTAGCATAGGCGTTATCGCTACGACCATCTAACATATAGAAGAGCAGGCGACGTTCTCCTGGTCCCATAAAAACATCCAAATAACTACTGTAGACTACCCGACGTAAATCTTCTTCGGTATTGAAGAACTCGTCGAAGGATGTTGCGGTAGGATCTCGTTTATCAAGAAATTTTTCGCAGCTACTTAACGTTGCTAGCGCAATTATCAAGGTTAAAATTTTCTTTTTCATTAGCATAGTTTTAAAAAATACTCGCACTCAGTCCAACACTGTAGGTTGCCATACGTGGATAATTTCCGTTCCCATCATTTGTTCCAGGACTATCGACATCAATACGTTCGGGGTCAAGACCTTCCCATTTCGTGAACGTGAATACATCCTGCGCATTAACATATATTCTAAAATTTTTGATGCTTTTGCCGATTTTAGGAAATGTATAACCAAGCTGAAGAGACTTGATACGGAAAAAGGCAGCATTGCTAAGCCAAACATCACTAAGTAGGGTATTGGGGCTTGGCCCCGTCCAAAGACGTGGAAAACGGCTATTCGGATTGTCGGGGCTCCAATGGTTTGCTACATATTCGACACGCGGTGCGCCGAGATCGTTACTGTTTCCATCAACATACACCGGATAGGCCTCTTGTCCGATCAAGCGGCCCGTGCGCTTTCCGATCCCCTGACCCAATGCTGAGAAATCCCAGCCTTTATAGCGAAAGTCCAGATTTATAGCATAGTTATAATGGGGAAGAGGGTCTGCCAGATAGCTGCGGTCCTCATCGTTGATTATACCATCCTGATTTTTATCCACGTAGCGGATGTCGCCAGGTTTTGAATTTGGCATTTTAGCGGGCGTTGCGTCAACTTCCGCCTGCGTTTGGAAATAGCCATCAGACTGGAAGCCATAATAATTGTTGATTGGGACACCTTTGTACCAGATTCGGTTATTATCGCCTTTAAAGATCAATCTATCGTTTTCATTGTAGCCCGCTTTGAGCATTCGGTTGCGGTTATCAAAAATCATTCCACCAATCGTATACGAAAAATCGTCCTTTTTGTCGGACCAGCTTGCTGACAGCTCCCAACCGTTATTTTCCACGGCACCGATGTTGACCGCAGATTCCAGACTATTTGATCCCGTGAGCGGAGGGACGGCAAATTGGTCATAAATAAGATCGTATGAATTTTTATGATAAAGCTCTGCCGTAAAGGATAGTCTATTTTTAAATGCATTGACGTCTAGGCCCAGGTTCCATTGCTTCTGTTTCTCCCAGGAGAAATTTGGATTGGGAACACGTATTGTCCAGCCCCAGGTATTAACAGATTCCTGCCAGAGGTATGGCGCTACATTTTCGTTTCCGATAAGTCCATAGGAAGCTCGTATCTTAATGTTATTAACTGTTCCCGATTCGAGAATAGGTTTAAAAAAATGTTCGTTATGTAAGTTCCAGGCGAAAGCTCCCGAGGGAAAAAATCCCCAACGATGACCGGGGGCAAACTTGCTACTCCCGTCTGAACGTCCAGTCAACTCTAAAATATAGCGGTTGTTAAAGGAATAATTTAATTTACCGAAAAAAGAAGCTTTGCTGATTTCTCTAAAATCGGTGAAGGTGTAATTCATGACTTCTGAACCTGCGGTTAGATAGATCTTGTCTTTGTGCTGGCGGAGCTCTTTGTTAAAGTTAATCAGCATCCGAGCGGTGAGCTGGCTTTCACTAACACCTTGCGAGGCATTGACATCATTTCCCCAAATTGCTGCCGGAGCACCATTTTCATCAAAGAACTTATAGGTCAACCTTTTTTGTTTATTGGCCGATTTGTTAATCATGTAGGAGACATTTCCCTCAATATTGAAATTGCTGTTGATGTTATATTTGGGACGTAAGTTGATGGTACTACGATCGTACATATTGTTTTTTGTGCCACCGTGTTTTATTGAAGCAATTGGGTTGATGTTATTATGCAGGATATAGTGTTCGGGGAGGTCAGAATCATAAAAAATTTGTTGCGTTGGGTTCAGGCGCCAGGCCTGTTTATAAAGACCGTGCCCATCATCGTTTGCCAAAAGACGATCTACCTGTAGACGGTGCGCATAGAAATCGGCCATTAATACAAATTTATCGGCAATGTTGATATTTGTATTGAAACGTGCCGAAAACTTTTGAGTACCTTCAATCTTATTGAGGCCATTTTCTTTTATATGGCCAAGCATTAAATTAAAAGTACCAACCCCACCACCGCCAGATATACTTGCGTTATTATTCATTGCTGTCGACGTTCGTTCCATGACTTGATCGAGCCAATTGACTTCTTTTAATTCTCCGGAAGCATATTTGTTGATTGTTTCTTCGGGGTAGATCGCAGATTGTCCCTGTTGGATTAAGGTTTCGTTCCGCAATTTCATAAAATCAACGGCTCCGACAAATTTTGGAAGATCAATGGGTTTATTGACTGCAAACCAGTTGTTGGTAACGACTTTAAACTGTCCTGTCTGTCCGCGTTCTGTTTCGATGATGATAACGCCATTTGCGCCACGGGAACCATACATAGAAGCGGAGGCGGCATCTTTTAAGACGGTAATGCTTTTAACCTGATTCGGGTCAATATCATGTATGCTCTGTTCCATACCGTCTACGATGACCAAAGGATCTGCATTTTGTAAGGTACTGATTCCGCGAATAGAGATGGTGCCCGGAACACTTCCTGGCATACTGTTTCCGCGCATCATTGTGACTCCTGGAATCGTTCCTGAAAAAGCATCCTGCATTTTAAAAATTGGACGATTTTTTATTTTCTCCATATCCATTTGTGATACGGAAGATGCAACGTGCTTTTTGTCTACTTCGGAGAAGCCGACGACCACCACTTCATCAAGCCCCACTTCATCTGCATCCATAATAACATTTAGCTCCGATTTATTGTTAATCGGGATTTCAAGCTGTTTGAATCCGACTGCACTAAAAATCAGGGTTCCTTTTTTGCCATCGGGCAGTGTCAGTTGGAACTCTCCTTTCGTATTTGACGAAGTTCCTGTATTGGAACCTTTTAGCAGGATGCTGACAGCAGACAATAGATTTCCCTTGGTATCATGTACTTTTCCTTTTATGACTTGTTGCTGCAGATTGGATATGCCGGAGGTACTTTGTTCTGGCAAAGAAATATCTTCATTTTTACGCTTGATAACAACAGTACCACGATGTAACATGTAATAGAAAGCGCTGCTTTTGAAAATTTTATCTAAAGCCTTATCGAGTGATACATCTGTGATTTCAACCGTTGCTTTTTCGTTTTTTAGTAATCCTTCTTTAAAGATAAAATGTATACCAGTCTGTTTGGTAATGCTTTCCAGGACAGTCTCAATCTTGGTATTTTGGGCATGTAAAGTTATCTGAGCGGAGCTTGAAGCGTAGGCGCCCATCATGGATGTCGCCAATAAGATTCCTGTCAGTTTCATTTTTAATAAATGGTTCAGAGTTTTCCCTTTGTCAACGGGACATAAGGTCCCTTTTGAATAAAATAAATTATTCATAAATTGGTATAGAATTAATGGTTTATGATCAGTGTTAATTCAATTTTGATGCAGGAGTATTTGCCGTACTTCTGCATTTTTATCATCTTAATTTAGGTTTTTCGCTTTTTTACATACAAAGTCCTCCTCAATAAGTTTATCTGTTTATAATTAGTATCTGTTTACAATTAGTTTATCATTGTCAATGGTCAATTTATAACCTGTCAAATCTTTTAGTACATTACAAAGTTCCGCCAGCGTTACATCTCTTTTCATGCTACCTTCATACCGTTCATTATTTAATGGGATCTTACAATCGACCTGAATTCCGTACCAACGGCTTAATTCATCAAGTATCTGTTGCATATCTTTATTTTTAAAATAGAAATATCCGTCTTTGAAGGCTGTGGCTTCAGCCTTACTGGCTAATGGAAAAGTCTTTAGCTTTTTATCGACAATCTCCGTTTCGCTGCCAGCATTCATATAGATTTCGTTTTCATAGTTGCTAACTTTAAGTTTTCCTTCTGTCAATGATACTCTCGTATTTGCATGATAGGAATTTACATTGAAAGCTGTTCCGATCGCCTGTATATTGATATGATTTGTTTCAACAATAAAGGGCCTATGTGCATCTTTTGCAACTTCAAAATAGGCTTCACCTTTTAGTGTCACTCTTCGCTCTTTTTTATCAAAATTTGCTTTATAGCTGAGCTCAGAGGCAGCATTTACCCACACTTTAGTCCCATCGCTAAGGGTTAATACCATGGTAGATCGTTTAGGAACTATTAAAGTATTTTTTAGGTTTTCTGCTAAGCTAGCGGGGTATATAAGCCGTCCTTCTTTTAATTCGATACCTTGCGCAAAATATTGGATTGCCTTTTTTTCGGTTAATCGTATTTCTTCTTTGCCCTCAATTTTTAAAACGGCACCTGCTCCTCCTGGAAGAACATCATTTTTATGTCCGTATATCTTGTCCGGAATTAAATAGTTTATAGGGTTTTCTGGCTGTTGTCTTTGCCATAACAGCGTTAGGACAAGTAATAGGGCGGCAGCAATCCCAATAGCCTTGTACCATGGTTTATTTAAGAAGAGATACTTCTTTCTTGATTGTAAAATCGTTTCCTTCGCCGTAAATTTACGTTGTGTGATGAGCCATTCTTGTTTTACATCAGTACTGCGAAGATCAAAAGGAACATATATGTCGGTCTGTGATAACCGACGAGATAAGCTATCCCTTGCGCTTGGATATTTTTGTAAGAGATTTTTTAATTGGTTTTCTTTGTCGGATGGTAACTCACCATCCTTCAAAAGAAGAGCAATCAGTTCTGCTAATAGTATTTTGTCGGTTTCTATCATAATTCAGAAGCTAAATAACTTGAACGGTTGAAATGGGTGATCCGTTTATGGAAATAAGTGGAGGTTTAGTTATAAGGTGCTGATTGTTAGAGTGTAAAAAATGTAAGAAGTAGGCTTAGAAATTTTCTTTTAAGCAGGTTTATCGCACGCATCCGTTGTGTTTTAACCGTGTTTACTGAAACATTGAGTTCCTGTGCGACCTCGTCATACTTCATTCCGTCCAGATAGATTAAACGGCAGATTCGTTGACAACCTTCGGGCAATTCATTGAGTTCCCGATGTAGAGCTCCAATCAGTTCGGCGTTTATTAAATTATCCAGGATATCATTGTCATCCGGTTGGTCAGGGTTAAATTGGCTCCGTACACGATCAAATACCACATTTCTCCGTTTGATATTCATCGCTATATTTTTTACAGCGCTATAAAGGAAGCTCTTAATGACGGGCTCTCCCTTTTGCAGTAAGTCCTGTCTACCCATTAGAACGATAAATGCGTCCTGCACGATGTCTTTTGCAATTTCTTCGGAACCAACCCATGGAAATGCAAATACACTGAGTTGCAGAAAATATTTGTTAAAATAATATTCTGTGGATAACATTTCGTTTGCTTTTTTTTAAAATATAAATTTCAAAAGTGAAATAAAGAAAAATATTAGAGATTTTATGTAGGTAAAACGTCTTAAAATTTTGAAGCTTTATAAAGCTACTATTAAATGCTGTTTTTAGTGATAGTTTACTGTAATTTAATATAAATATGATATAACAGAAGGTTTTCTGTGTGAACATCTTGGTTTTTCGGAATCTTTCATATGTTGTTTCTATCGATTTTTTTTCAGATAGGCTACTTTACAGTAAGGCTTTGTACGTTTTTATCTCATAGCGATTTTCCCCATAATTTTAGTTATTCAGTGAACAAGCCCATTGCGAATAGTAACGGATCAGCTACGAATTCTAAGTGACCATTTACAAATATTTAATCATCATTTAAATAATTAAATGTGTCTTTATTTTTACCGTCATATACAAGGGTATGCCATCAAATCATACCATGGTTTAACAAGTAAATTTAAAAACAATGAAAAGATTAATGATGAGTTTGGTAGCAGTGGTTATGCTATCATCTGTTGCTTCGGCTAAGACAGCGACAACACCGGTCAACGGAAATGCATCTATGAAAACAACTTCCCAGCGCCTGGCCAACAATACGCTCCGGGTAACCGAGGAAACCACGGAAACGAATGCAGCCTTTGTACGCTGTAATTTTAAGGTAAGCATATATAGCAGCGACGGCGTTTTGCTAGGCAGCGCAGTCTATACAGATTATGCTTCTTCAGCTGGCGGTTGTGCGGGTTTCTTTGCTGCAATGCATGACTGGGTTGCAAACAACTAACTTTTTATTCATTATCACAAAAAACAAAAGCGGGGCTTTGACCCCGTCTTTCTAAACTAAATTATCATGTGTAAATATTATATATTCTTTTTATTTCTGTTCCTTTCCAGATTATCTTCTGCACAGCGGCTTCATGCCGCATATGAATACATTCCATCGGCAATGGCTACTTTTAAAGAAGCGGTCTATTATGATGGAACAGTGAAGATTGCTGTTCGTGATTCGATGCCAATTCGTAAGCAAGAGCTTAACAAAGATGCCGACGATGAAGAAGTAGCATCTTCATTTTCGATAACAATCGGTTCTGGCAAGAGGTATAACAGGGTCGTGATCCATCAAAATAAGACTGACCAACAGTTAGAAACCCGTTCCATTCAAGGTGTTAACTATTTGGTGACGGACAAATTTCCGGCGCTGGTCTGGAATACGGATTACACCGATGTGGATACATTGGGCAAACATGTATGCCATAAGGCAACGGCCTCTTATCGAGGGACTACGTTGGTAGCTTATTATACGAATGATATTCCCGTGCCTGTTGGACCATCAAAATTTGGCGGCTTGCCAGGCCTTATCGTGATGCTCTATAACGAAAGTGCTAATCCGAACTATTGGTACTTGAAGGAGGTAAATTATCCCTATACTGGCGATATTCCCGTAAATGATAAATATATTCAGTCTTTACCCAAATTGAGCCTGGAAGAGTTTGTCAAGAAAGACGACCAATTCAATGAAGAGCAAATGCGCATTATGTACAGCAAAATGCCAATGATGGAAGGCGTAAGCGTTGAGAAGCAAAAAGTTAGGGGCAGTGTAGAGCAAGTGTATGAATGGGAACATCAATAAGCGGATAGCGGTCTTACTCAGCTTTTGTCTGTTGTGTATGGCCGTATATGGACAAGTTGCTATTCATGGAAGCGTCAGTACTGAAGGAAAACCTTTAGGAGGGGTGCGTATTGATTTACGGCGTGATGGCGATAACAAAATGCTGGCTTATACGTTTAGCGACGGTCAGGGGAAATATCATGTGCAAACGGCCCAAAGTGGATCATTTACGTTGCTATTCAAGGCGCTGAGCTTTAAGTCTGTTTCCCTTTCCATCACACCAATGCAGGTTGATACGCTAATTGATGTGCAGTTATCAGCTGGGGGAGTGGAACAATTGCAGGAAGTGATTGTCCACTCCAAAGGGGCTTATCGTCGGGGCAGAGATACCATTGAGCTTGCTGTGAAATCCTTTTTGCAGGGCGACGAGCGTACGGTAGAAGATCTACTTCGAAAGATCCCAGGTATTCAGGTGGGTACCGACGGCAGTATCAAAATAGGTAATAAAGAAGTGGAAAAAGTGATGGTGGAAGGGGATGATTTTTTCGAAAAGGGCTACCGCTTGCTGACGCAAAGCATGTCTGTTCGTCCCTTGGAAAAAATTCAGATATTGCAGCGGTATTCCAATAATAAGCAGCTGAAAGGTATCGAAAATTCGGACAAGATTGCACTAAATCTGCAACTTAAGGAGGAAAGTAGGGCACAGTGGCTTGGCTCTGTTGATGCGCAGGTGGTTCCCATAGGCCCCAAATATTCTCAGGCGAGTGCTAACCTGATGAATTTTGGGAAGAAGAACAAATATTATCTCTTGGGTGCTGCTAACAATAACGGAGTGGATGCCGTAAGCAGCATCAACCACCTCATTCAGTCTGGTTCTCCAGATGAACCAGGTCAGATTGGTGTGGGGGTAACAACACCCACTTTGATAGATAATACACCAAATCTGCCTGGTTTTGATTATAAAAGAACCAATTTCAATAACGACAAGTTGTTGTCATTGAATACCATTTTAAATCCGACCCCACAGTTAAAAATCAAATGGCTGGGTTTTGCAAATCCTACTAAAAAATCATTTTACCGAAATACCGTGCAGAACTATCATTTGGAGGATATCCAATTTACCAACACCGAAGATTATCAGTTTACCAGAAACATCGATAACTACTTCACGAAATTGGAGCTGCAGTTGGAGCCCAATAAGCGTACATTGTTGAGCTATTCAGGTACACTAGGTTCTTTGAGGAAAAATGATTTGGGCGCATTATTGTTCAATGGTGTACAAAGTGAGGAACTGACCAAAAGCAAGGGGTATTTGACCAACCACAATCTGAGTTATAGCTACAAATTTTCGGAGCGGGATGTACTGGTCAGCTCACTACGTTGGATAAACCAGCAATCGCCAGTAGATTACAGTATCGATCAATATTATTATAAAGACTTGTTTGGGGGGGAAGATATCCGTGCGGTAAAACAACATATTGAAAATAATCTACAGTATTTGGGTGCCACTACGCATTATGTAAGCCGGAAAAAAAATGGTGACTTCTTTGAGTTGGCTTTCAATATGGCCTATCAGCAGCAACAGCTTAATACCGAATTAGATTTGCTGTCAAATCCAGATGAGTTAGGGGGAAAAGCAGTCTCTCCCTCGGGATTTTCTAATGCGATGGACTTAAACGTATTCCAGACAAACTTTACTTCCAAGTACACTTTTAAACGAAATAAATGGGAATTAACACCTCGTTTGCAGGTAGGTCTCGTACAGAATAGGTTAACAGATTTTGGGAAAACCATGCCTAAAAATAACCTCTTGCTTTCGCCTGGATTATCGGGGAAATGGGTTATCCACCCAAAAGGGCGCCTGGAAACCGACCTCTATTTTCAGCAACAGAATACCTCGCTTACCGAGCTCATTCCCCATTATTATACGACAGGAGTTCGAAACTTTATTCGAGGAATGGATAAGCTAGCGACGCTAAGCAGTTCTGGTGGCACGCTGATGTATACCTATGGCAGTATGACAGATCGTTTTTTTGCGAACCTCTCGGTCGGACATCAGATTTTGTTTGATTATGTGGGTACAGAAAGCAGTTTAGACCCCAATTTTAGCCTTGTGCAACAGGTATTGCTCAAAAACAAAAAGAGCAGCAATTATAAGGCGGATCTTAATTACTACCTGAAGGCTGTAGGAGGAAATTTTCGTTTGGACTTAGGTGCAAATACAGCAGATTACGAAACATTGGTGGTGGGCGTGGGCAATCGTCGCATCCATACAGATACATACGATTATGGACTATCGTTTAGAAGTGCATGGAAATCCAGGTTGAATATTTACACAGGTTACGCCCTGCAGTCGGTCACTTATCGCTCAGATAGCAAAACTACACTACATAATAGCCGCGGGTTTCTGAATGTATTTTTGAATATGGGAAAAAACATACAGTGTAATCTAAAGAATGAATCCTATCGCTTTGGCAGTTTCCTTGGCCAGGATTCTAAGACCTATTATTTCTCGGATTTCTCCTTAGCTTATGAACTGCGGCAGCATAGGACAAGATTTACCATGACAGCAAAAAATATTTTCAATACTCGCTTTTTCAGAAATGCTGAATTGACAGACCTTTATAATACCAGCACCGAATATAAGCTTTTGCCTGGTTATATCAGTTTTGGGGTAGATTATAGCTTTTAAGTTTTTATTTTGAAACTAGGACAGTACTATCCCCAAAGCTGAAAATCCTACGCGGATAGCCAACACAATCGTTGCTGGTTGATTACAAGTTGATTTCGTCTGAAATTAGATCGTCAATAAAAACTCTTTGATCAATTCGGCAGTTTCGATAGGTTTTTCGGCAAGAATAAAATGGCCACAGTTTTCAATTTTTTTAAGTGTTAGATTACAGGTGATTTCCGGTAAAGAATGATGCAATAGGTCATAACCACTCGCACCAATCGCTAGGACTGGCATTTCTAATTTATCATAGCTCCCGTAATCTTTAATATCTTGTGGAAAGGCCTGATACCATGCATTGGAACTACGAATGGCATCCTGGTTGTCATACGCTTTACTATACACCGATATATCAAATTGGCTTATGCTATCTTTATTAATCAGCAGGTTGTCGAATAACCAAGAGATGACGATTGACATGCGTCCCTCAAGCAACTTTTCTGGCAATTCTTTGACTTGGTTGAAAGCTAGCCACCAGGGATATAAATAACTGCTCCCTAAAATAGGTAACATCGGAAGCTGATACATGCTTGGGTCTGGATGTGGTGTATCCAGCAGTATCAATTTGCTTGTTGCTTGTGGATAATTACAAGCAAAACTAAAAGCGACATGTGCACCGATATCATGACCTGCAATACAAACGCTGTCGAAGCCTAAATGCTTGACTAATTCGTAGATATCCTTGGCCATGTTCTTTTTATCGTAACCATTTTCCGGTTTATCCGAGCTACCCATCCCTCTAATTTCAACAACAAATACTTGGTTGTCTTCTGCTAATATTGGCATGACATGATGGTAAGCCCACCATGTTTCTGGATAACCCGGAATAAGAATTATGGGGTCTCCTTTGCCCCCTTGAACATAATGGATTGAAAGGCCATTTATTACAATAAAATTGTTTGTGAAGCCGGGTACAAGTTTAATAAGTTCTTTGTCGGAATATCCTATTTTCATGATAAAAGATAATTGATAGTTACCATTGATTTTCAATAGACAAATTTAAACTGTATTTTTACAACCCACAAGTATGAAGTATACTATATACTTTTATTATTTTTTTAAACTATTGATTATCAAGTGAAATTAATTAGTCAACTAGCGAAGGAAGCGAACATGCCTATTGGAACTATACGCTTTTATGAAAAGAGCGGACTCATTTCTGGCATGACAAAAAAGGATGTAACTTCCAACAAGTACGTGTATTATGACGATGAAGTAACCGAAAAACTGAGGTTCATAAAGATGGCGAAAGCTGTAGGCTTTACCTTAGCTGAAATTAAACAGGTTATTGATGCATGGTATCAAAAAGAGCTGACTCAGGCAAGTAAAATGGAAGTGCTTGATCTTAAATTGCAACAGATAGACACTAAGATAAAGGAACTTAAGCTAATGAAAAAACAAATTGTATGATGTAAAAGCAATATCGAAAATGGTTTAAGTCGATAACCTATAAAAAACTTTGCGAAAAAGAAAATGATGAAGGAATACAGCATTGCTATTGGACTGTCAATCGTATTGTGTCTAATTGCCTTTTTTATTAGAGATCGGTTTTTGGTGTTTTTTACCACCGAAATAATAGGTGAAAGCCCTTTGCTTAATAATAGTTGGCGCCTACCCGGTCAGGTTTTGCCTGCACTGATTTTTATTTTCTCTTTTGGGATTCTTCCTTTTCTGTATCTGTCAGTCAAAAATTATTGTAAAATATCTTCGGTAAGAAATCAATTGTTTACTATACTATTGATCTGTACGTCAGGATCTATATTTTGTGGAATACGCGTGATTTATTTAAAATTTAAAGTTGCTCAGATACGTGACCTATTAAAAAGGGCCGAGTTTTCTTCGGATAGTGATATACCTAGTGTTAGTTTTCAGGATATGCACCTGGAGTCTTATCTCTTGGCAGGTTTACTTGTTGGCTGGCTATTGTGTATGATTATTTTTAGAAAATCTACATATCCTAAACTTTAGCTTTTAAACCCACCCTGAATGTTTAACGAACGGGGCATTTCATACTACGAACTGCATGAAAGTGTAGAACATCCTGCGGTGTCGTCATAGCTTGAAGGACGCTTGACGGAAAATTCCGGAAATAATTCCTGGTAAGGATTTTCTAATGCTTGCGTTAGCTTCATTAACAGTGCTGTTTTTCCGGCACTAATTTCTTCAATACATTGGTAAAGAAGATAGTTCCGCAATATAAATTTGGGGTTTGTTTTTTTCATTAATTCCACGGACTCAGCTTTTGAAATAGCATTTGAATTCAGACGGGATCGATAGTTTTCCATGAAGTCTTTCAGTCTGCTGAGCTTTTCTTCATTTAAAGCGCCGTAAGCTACCGGGCTGAAATGTTCCTGTAAATCAGTTTCTGGTGTTGTTTTCTCCAGTTGATTGAAGAATAAGGTATGATCCAATGCGAGGTCCTGCATTAAGCTCTGCCAGTTATTAAAAAACACCTCATCCTCTTCTTTTAGTTCATCAAATCCGAATTTTTTGCAGAGCATTCTGTCATGAGTTTCCCAAAAATAAACGCCAAAATTATTTAGGGTGTTTTCAAGAAACTTTTCATCGTTGATGATGGGCTGGAGGGTATTTGCGAGTTTCCATAGATTCCATTGGGCAATCTGTGCCTGCTTTCCAAATGCATATCTTCTTCCCGGTAGATCCGTAGTATTCGGGGTGAAATTTAAATTATATTCATCCAGCATTGAATAGGGACCATAATCGATCGTTAGGCCTAAGATGGACATGTTGTCTGTATTCATTACCCCATGTACAAAACCTACTCTGAACCATTCTACCATTAAGTCTGCTGTGCGGATACATACATTCTCAAAAAAATCTTTGTATTTCTGCTGATCGGATGAAACAATTTCAGGGAAGTAATTTTCAATTGTAAAATCAAGCAGATCCTGTAATAACGTATGTTCACCCTGAGCAAACATCAGTTCAAAATGCCCAAAGCGAAGGAAGCTTTCGGCAGTTCTGATCACTACGGCTCCTTTTTCGTATTGTGGATTGCCGTTATACATGATATCCCGAAGAACATCTTCTCCTGTAAAGGCCAGGCTTAAGGCCCTGGTGGTAGGTATGCCTAAGTGATACATGGCTTCACTCATAAGGTATTCACGTACAGAAGACCGCAATACGGCTCTTCCGTCTGCACGCCTTGAATAGGGTGTTGCACCGGCTCCTTTCCATTGTATTTCGGTCTTCTTACCAGCAGCATTAGTAATTTCTCCCGCCAGAATGGCCCTGCCGTCGCCCAGTTGCCCGGCCCAATTACCAAATTGATGTCCGGCATAAGCTGTAGCGTAGGTCTGAATATTGTCGGGTAGGTGAGAGCCTACCAGAAAGTTAAGATCCTTTTCTTCAAATTTACCCAGCCCTATTTCCTCAGCAAGAGCTTCGTTAAAAGCAATCCGTTGAGGCTGTTCAAACCCTGCAGGTTCAATCGTAGCAAATAGCACTTTTGGCGTGCCTCGCTGTGTAGGGTTATTGGAAAAATCTCCAGGGAATTTTTTGAGGAAAGGTTGTTTGATCTGTTCAATATTCATACAGCAAAGATATTAAATCTAAAAGATAAAGACCTTCCTTTTTTATACCTAGATGGTGTCTTAATAATGAGTACATAGATAGCCAAAATAAAGAGCCGATAGCTAATTATTGCAGTGAATGAACATTTTATGAAGACAAAGCCTGTCTAAAAGAATATAGCCTGCTGTTTTTATCTAGCACGATCGTAAGCCTTTTTCAAGAGATAACAGGCATAGGCAACATCTTGCTTATTGTGAAGATAAAAACTGATCCAGCCTGAATTTTTAAACACATGGTGGTCCTTAATTTTTCCCTCCATCATCAATGATTTTTTTAGCTCTTTATTTAATAAAATGTCCACTAAACCATTGCTATGGACATGTGCAAATTCCTTTCCCAAATAATTGAACGCAGTCCCACCATATTTATGTATCCCAATCGTCGTCCCGGGCATTCCTTTTACATTTTCTTCCAGGTCATCGATCCAATTTAGCAGTTCAGGCTTGGCAATGAACATCCAAAATCTCATGAGACTATCAAATAGAATGGCTAATAAGGGGATATCCTTTAAAAAGCCAACTCTTTTTACCACAAAAGAAAACATAGATTATCGCTCGCTTAAAAGTTTAATATGCTCCATGACTCGGAAATGGACATTCCTAGTGATACTTTCTGCCCAAAGATCATAGTACCAGGTTGGGAAAACATGGAGATTATACCAACTGTTCCCAATAAGAGTAGTGGTACCATTTCCATTATCTTTCAATATAAATTGACCTCTTTTGATATCGATATGTCCCATGATTTCAGGGTCTTTGGGTTGATCAATGATATCAAAAATTAAGTTTTCATTGACGTCAAATTTTACAATCTTCTCATCGAAAATATACCCGTTGCTAAAAATACATTTTCGGTTTGCGCCCAGTTTATGTTCACTTACCGTTGTAGCCATGGGGCTCGGCATTCCTATACTAAAAAGCCAATAGTTTTCCTTCTGAGATATGGGATCGAAGGCGACCACGTGTTGCCATACTTGCGTTGGACTCGCATGAATTAAGATCTCATCGGAGACCATATTTTCATGATGGTGATCAGTCAGGGAGTCGACAATAAAAATTCCAAGTAAGAGGCTAACAATGCTTATATTCAATTTTTGATTACTCTTTTTAAACATTGACCTTCCAATAAAGGCACCTGCGATAACAAAGCCAAAGATAAGAGGTGAAACAATTAAGAGGCAAATAATGCCCTCACCTAGGAATATAAAGCTGAGTAAGATAGCCATAAGGCCACCCAAGATAGAACATGCGGTTATTTGTTTACCTCTCATGTCAGTATCTTTCCAACACCAAGCCATGATAATACCCATCAACAGTGGAATAATCACAAACTCAGAAAAAACAAGTACCCCTGCATCCTTGGGCAGCAATGAAGATTGCATACCAATAATTAGAAATGCAAAAATGTTGGCGATTAGAATTCCTTGAACTGTTTTAGAACTTCGTACTTTATAAAACGTTTGTTTCAAACTCATGATACTTGATTTTTATGTTCATAAACCGGTTGTGCTAAAACTTTGTGTGGCTAAGGTATTAAATAATTCGCTATTTAATAAATCGTGGAATGCTGATTAATATGATGCTATTCAATTGAAGCTGATCAAAATGTTACAAATACAAAAATGCCGTTGCGTTGGATGTATCCTACTGCTGAATTCGATACAAATCGCGAAAAAGTTGATGAAGCAAGTCAACGACAATGTGTTGGAGTTGATAATGTGGATAAAATTATTTGGTTATTACAGAAATAAGTAAGAAACTCGCTCATATGATAATGGTAGAAACCGCTCTCGGCAAGAACGTTGCGGTAATACTTTCCAGTAGAAATAGACAACTCCAATGAAATTAAGAAAGATGATATTGCTTTTAGTGATAGCCCTTTTGGGGCATACACTCTTCGCTCAGGCAAAAAATGAGGTAAAAGTACTGCAGATCAACATTTGGCAGGAGGGGACTGTTGTGCCCAATGGGTTTCCTGCGATTGCAGACGAAATTATTGCCAAGCATGCAGATGTCGTTCTCTTTAGTGAAGTCCGCAATTACAAGGGAACAGATTTTATTCAGCGTATACTAATGGAACTCAAATCTAAAGGGGCTATCTATTTTGGCCAGTCCAGTGATGCAAAACTGGATGTCGGTTTTATTTCCAAATATCCGATCGAATCACAGCATGCGCTTTATGAAAAAGATAGTACCATGGGCGGTGTTTTAAAAAGTAAGATCAAGATTGGAAAGCGTTCTTTTGTATGCTATTCTTTACACTTGGACTACACAAATTACGCATGCTACTCGCCGCGTGGTTACGATGGTTTGACCTGGGAGAAGTTAGATCGTCCTGTTTCAGATGTAGGTACCATTATTGAGGCTAATCGGAAAAGCAAACGTGATGAAGCTATCCAAGATATCCTGAGCGACGTAGAAAAAGAGGATCAATCACAATCGTTTATTATTGCAGGTGATTTTAATGAGCCTTCACATTTGGATTGGACATTGGCTACAAGAGATCTTTTCGACCATCGTGGGGCAGTGGTTCCTTGGGACTGTTCGGTTTTATTAGAAAAAGCCGGATTTATAGATAGTTTCCGTCAATTATATCCCAACCCGGTCAGTCATCCTGGTTTTACCTATCCTGCTTTTAACAAGGATGTTCCCATTGGGAAATTGGCATGGGCACCCACAGCGGATGATCGAGATCGGATCGATTATGTTTATTACCGCAGCAAAAAACCGTTGAAACCAGTAAAAGCTAACATTGTCGGTCCTGTAGAAACCGTAAAGTATGGACAGAAGCAGGAAAAAGATAGTGAAGATAACTTCCTGCTGCCCGAAGGCGTGTGGCCAACCGATCATAAAGCGATGTTGGTTATGTTTAAATTCTAGAGCATTAATAGCCAAATGAAATATACCGAAAAGACTGTAAGTGCCTACGAATGATAATTTATCTGCAGCGAATTATAATTGGTTCGATTTTCAATTGGTTGTACTATTAAATTTGTGTTTAAAATGATAAGTTTATCATGAACAAATCAAGCTAATGAAAAAGATTAAAAGGTTCGTTTTAGTGGTTGTCGTTCTATGCGTAGTAGCCCTGGTTGTTGTGGTGATAACCAATAGCAATGTAACGGCTAAAACAGATTCGGTGATTTTCACTGAACTTAAGGATGTGCCAAGAACCAAGGTAGCCATCATTTTTGGCGCTGGCATCAATGGTGATCAGCCAAGTAGGTATCTGAAAGATAGACTCGATGCCGGGATTTCGTTGTACAAAAACCACAAAGTGGATAAAATATTGTTGTCGGGAGACAACGGAAGAGACGAGTACGATGAGCTTAGCGTAATGAAGTTGTACTGTCAGAAAAATGGCATCGATACCGCTAAAATTTACATTGACTATGCTGGGTTCGATAGCTACTCGACCATGTACCGGGCAAAATATATATTTAATGTTGATACGGCAATTTTGGTATCTCAAAAATATCATCTAAATAGATGTGTTTATCTGGGTGATAAATTAGGCATAAAATCATTCGGTTATAGTGCCGATCGAGGAGTTTACCCTGGATATAAATATTATGCATTTAGAGAAAAACTATCGGTAACGAAAGCGGTTTTGGATGTAATGAGAAATAGAAAACCAAAGTATTTAGGTAAGCAGGTGGATGTAAACGGAAAGTCGAATTATACGAAAGAATAATTTAGGAGATTTTACGGATTGATAGACCAATTATTATCGTAAAATTCAGCAACCTCCTAAGAACAACCAGGAATAAAAAAATTAAAGGCAATGTCTCCAGTAGTTTGCGGGAATCATGTTGAATAAGTATTTTCGTATATATTCCAATTTGATATGAAATTCCTTTTAACCTTTATTTTTTGTTCCTGGTTTTCTTTTTCACTATTTTCTCAGGTTGGGAAAGTAGGTGGGCAGAAAGATCAATTTAAAGCAATTGATTCTGTTCTCGGCCAAGTTTTAAAAGATCATCATGTGGCGGGTTTTGCCGTTGCTGTTGTAAAAGGCGATAAAATAATTTATAATAAGGGATTTGGCTATCGTGATTTCGCGAATAAAAAACCTGTTACACCGAATACGCTTTTTGCAATCGGTTCGAGCTCCAAAGCTTTTACCGCTTCATTGTTAGGTTTGTTGAGAGCGGATGGCAAACTGACATTTGAGGACAGAGCGGTATCTTTACTGCCTGCGTTACGGTTTTACAATGATGAGATGGATAATCAAATCGTGGTTAAAGACCTAATGGCGCATAGGACAGGCTTGTCCCGCTATGATTTATCTTGGTTTCTGTTCAATAGTAAAAATAGAGATAGTCTGATTTCACGGGTCAGATTTATGAAACCCAGTTCAGGCCTGCGCATGAAATGGTTCTATAATAACTTTATGTACCTTGCTCAAGGAATGATTGTGGAGCGATTGAGTGGTAAGACATGGGAACAAAATATACAGGAAAAGTTTTTTACCCCTCTACAAATGACCCGTTCTAACACCAATCTCTTAGCCTTCCAACGGGATAGCGATGCATCTTTGCCTTATACACTTTCCAAAGATAACACGATAAAACTAATTGATTATTATAATATTAGTGGCATGGGGCCGGCAGGAAGCATAAATAGCAGTGCTAATGACATGTCTAATTGGCTCAAGGTTTGGCTCAACCGAGGTTATTTCAATGGGAAAGAAATACTCCCTGCAAATTACATAAAGGAGGCTGCGAGCTCCCAAATGGTGATGGATGCCGCTTTACCGGACAAACACAAAGATGTTTTCCTTTCCAATTATGGATTAGGCTGGATGATTGGCTCCTATAGAGGACATTATCAAGTAGAACATGGTGGAAATATTAACGGATTTTCTGCGAATGTGGCATTTTTTCCAACAGATACACTCGGAATTGTCGTATTAACCAATCAAAACGTATCTAAAGTTCCTACGGTGGTCAGAAATTCTATAGCGGATATACTTCTTGGTTTGAATCCAATCGACTGGAATGGTGAAAAAAAGGCTGAAATCGATTCGCTGCGTCATGTTAAAAAAGAAGAAGAAAAGTTGCCCATTCCAGCGACGAACCCTTCCCATTCCTTAAAACAGTACACTGGTTCTTTTGAGAATCCTGCATATGGAATTATTGAGGTAAGGCTTAAGGATAACAAGCTATACAGTGAACTCGGTTATGAGAAGGTTGTCCTTATCCACCGACATTATGATGTTTTTGACCCACGGTCTGTCGATAAAGATGGCGCAGCGGATCCTGAACCAAGTAATCTTCTCTTTAACTTCTTTAGCGATGTGGACGGTCAGATTCAAGGTATAGGAATTCTGTTGGACGGTAGTGAAAAACCGGTTATGTTTGATCGTAAACCCAGTCCTGTTACTGCATCCCAGTAACCGACCAATCGTATGGAGCAATAACATGAAAAGGAGGTGCCCCGACGGCACTCCTAAGCCAGCTGCCACAGAAAAGATTAGCTGTCAAATTGTATTTGAACATACGAAAGCAGAAGATTGGGAGAATTTAAAAATGGGGACTTTAATGAATCTTAAGTATTTGAGATTTAATCCCTGATAATTTATAGACGCATTATGAGATATTCACCTGTAAAAATAATACTAATTGAGGTCGTACTTTTGATGGGGTGTAATTTCGATAGGGAAAAACAGTATTTTCTGGAATTCAGAGAAGAAAAGACAATAGCATCCATGCCCAATGATATTTATTTCAACGATCAAAAAATAGGAACGGTGGATCGGGTATTATTAAAATCAAAGGTTCCAACTTTCAAGGTGAACTTATCTGATCCAATACCTATACATTCAACTATTGAATTAACTGAAATGGATCTGCTTGGTAATCACAGATTATTATTGAAAAAGAGTAGTGCTGAAAGAATATATCATCATAATGACACCATTACAGGTTTTTTAAAATACATTAAACAAAAAAACATAGATCCAAAACTGCGGGATAGTATTTATAAATCAATTCGCGAGGGGAAGGGGATCCTTCAATTTGATACTGAGTAGTTTCCCCCCCTTTGAATATTTAAGCTTTTATACCTATTTTTATTACTTGTATAAGGCGCTTATCTCCGTGATATCTCAGTAACCCAAGTGAAAAAATCAGATCTTATTGTAACCTAAATGACTTCTTTACCGAAGCTCTTATTGATTGGAAAATTCTTCTTATGGAGGGGAGGTCTTTATGATTATGTCCAGAACAGCATAGGCGCTCCGAATATAAAGGTAACCGAGTTAAATACTCGCAAAATCTAGCAGGATTGCTTTCGTCAAGTTATGGCTACTACGAATCAAGACAGGTACGTCTGAGCTTCAACTAATAGGTTCATTTATGGCGCGAATAAGGATCAACGTAATCGCAAAGCGACTCTCGAAAGCGAATGCGGTCGGATACAATAAGATAGAGTCCGGCTATGTCGACTTTGTGTTTATACCTTTCTATATAAGAGCGTAATTGTGATGAGCGCTCAAATGATTAAATCCTGATCCTGGCGTATAGTTTACCAAGTGAGCGGAGAGCAATACTGTTTTTGCATTTTTTTTAAATTAATAATTATAGAGTTTTGTAAGTATAAACGGCAGATCATGAAAAAAAACACGTTTTTACTAATCGCTATATTCTTTTGGATACCCATTGTTGCTCAGGTTAGCAGCAAGGGCGAACAATATTCAATAGACAAAAAGGTAGAATATTATTTAGGGAGTATAGATATTGCAGGAATAAGCATCGGTGCCTCCTTCGATAGCCTAAGTAAAATTAGGAGCTATGCAAACAGGTTTCCCAACATAAGCAACCAAGCGCTGACTTATATCAATAATGGAAATAGGGTACAATTCAAAATTCGTACTAAACTACTTTCAGGCATAAAGAACTATCGCTTTGCTGTTGTCGATGATTTAAAAAATACGTTGTTATCCGGACGCTTAGAGGACCTGACCTTTAACAAACACGGCTTATTTGGTTATATAGCAGAATTGCCAATAACGGAGATCCGAAATAAGACCATTTCTGTAACCTTATATAACGAAAAAGATCCTTCAGAACAGGGAAGCGTGATTATATATAACACAGCGATCCCAAAAACTGATATTATCTTTCTTGGAAGGGAGCTAATTGATAGATCAAATCGATCTGCGGTTGAAATGAAAACAGATGCGTCGAAAATTATCTTGGACAATGATGTTACAGGTCTGAAGGTTGCAGTTAGAAAAAATGATTACAGTTCCATTTACTCGTTATTGGTAAAAGAAAAGGAAACTGGCAACATTGTATTTAAAAGTAATTCTTGGAATTACAGTTTTTACACTGTAGATGGAATAGAGCAACCGAATATTTCAATAGGTCGGGAGAATTTCAAAAATTCTGGAGAATATGAAATCATTATTCGACCACAATTAGAGAATATGACGGAGCAAGAGATGGAATCGTCTAGTTTTAGACAAAATGTCAAAATACAAATTGATAGAACTTTCTCTATGCAAGATATGATCATGTGGTCTCTATCATTAATTATTATCTTTAGCATTATAAGCTTTCTTCTAATTTATGTACTGCGTAGAAGAAATAGAAAAAAAAATCCGAGAAGAGAGTTTAAATAAAAAAATATCGGAAACTAAACTGATCTCGATTCAGGCGTAACTCAATCCTCATTTTCTTTTCAATTCGCTCGCTAGCATTCAGAGTTTTATAAATAACAATGATGTGGACAATGCAAATAGGTATTTAAGCAAATTTGCCCGTCTCACCCGAAATGTGCTGGATAGTGAATCGGTAAATACACTCACGGATGAGCGCAATCTTTTAACCGATTATCTTCAGATGGAACAGCTACGATTTGGTTTTGAATATGCGATTGATGTTAGCGATCTTGATCCTAATAACATCGAAATACCAACAATGCTCCTACAACCATTGGTTGAAAATGCCATAAAACATGGGATATCAGAATTGAAGGAACGTGGAAAGGTTAGCTTATATTTTGAGAGGAAGGAGAGTGATATGGTAATAACTATATTTGATAATGGTCGAGGGTATGATATAGCACATACACCATTCGGATTAGGAATCAGGTTAACCAATGAGCGTATACAGCTTTGGAATGAATTGCATCCAGAGACAAAT
Organism: Sphingobacterium sp. UBA2610; assembly: GCF_002339225.1. Taxonomy (NCBI): domain Bacteria; kingdom Pseudomonadati; phylum Bacteroidota; class Sphingobacteriia; order Sphingobacteriales; family Sphingobacteriaceae; genus Sphingobacterium; species Sphingobacterium sp. UBA2610. The sequence goes on along the minus strand of NZ_DDKA01000023.1, from coordinate 231,184 downwards.
ATTTTCATAGATACAGAATCTAAAAGTACGGGGACATGCGTATCTTTAATTTTTAAAAACTGGTTATTATGATACGTGCTATTTTAGTGGACGATGAAATTTCAAATACCAAAAATTTAAAGGCGCTATTGGCTAAGTATTGTCCACATGTTGAAGTTGTGGCAATCGCAAATACGATTACTGAAGCAGCGAGCTTAATTAAAAATAATAGACCCAATTTGGTATTTCTTGATATAGAAATGGGGAGTCAGACAGGTTTTGACCTGCTTAAGGATTTTGAAACAATAGACTTTCAGGTCATTTTTGTTACAGCATACAACCAATATGGTATACAAGCCATAAAACATGCGGCATTAGATTATCTTCTAAAACCCATTGATATAGACGAGCTCAAATTGGCCGTTGAAAAGGCTTGCAAAAAAGTAAGTACAATAGTGCAGAATCCCGGGGTAGAATTTCTGATTCAGCAGTTGACATCGAAACAGAGGGTGCCTCAGAAGATAGCTCTTGCTTTTCAAAACGAAACTCGATACTTACTCATTAGCGATATTATACGTTGCGAAGCAGACGATACATATACCGTTTTTCACTTACTAAATGAAGAGAAAATAATTTCTTCAAAACCGTTAAGAGAATACAGCGAAATACTAATTCCACACAACTTTATTCGAACACACCAAAGTCACCTTATAAACCCTTTTTATATCCAAAGTTGGCTTAAGGAAGACGGCGGGACTTTACTATTGGCAAACCGTGAGAAAATACCAGTATCTAAACCAAACCGTGAGCGCGTAAAAAACGCTTTGGCACAATTGTAAAACAACTTGGACCTGCAAAAATGGGAAACGGGTATGCATGAATTACGCTCAGTATACGACAGTTTACCCCCGAATGAAAAAGCAAGTTGTCTTATTTGGGGCAAACATTACTCGCAGGAGGGTGCAGTCGAACTGATGAAGAGTACATATGGGCTTCCGAACGCCTTTTGTTATCACGGTAGCTTCTATAACTGGGCACCGACAGGCCGGATGCCCCAAACGGTGATTGCCATTTGTTATAACGATACCGGTGACAATTTCTTTTGTCCTTTTTTCGAAAAAGTTGTTCCTGTGCGAAAATTATATAGTCCCTATGCAAGTAGCGAAGATTGGGTGCTGCAAACGATCTATCGCTGTAAAAAACCTAAGCAGGACTTTAACAAAATGAAAGATTTGTTTAAAAGTTGAATATTTGAATACTCATGCTGCTTACTTTATTTGACTGGGCTGCAAGAAGTATAAAATTGTATTAAGAAGGGGCTATCTAACCTTTAGATAACGCCTCGCACGTTAAGTTCTTCGTTGCTACCGCACTAAATCGATTGAATTTGTCTGATCATTTGGTTGGTAAATCCCCATTCATTGTCATACCAAGCCATCACTTTCACCAGGTCGCCATCGACAACTCGAGTCATTTCTAGATCTACTGTCGCTGCAAATGGACTTTTGATAATATCGGTAGATACCAAGGGCTCGTCGGTTACCGTTAGCACCTTTTTATAGCGATCAGTTTTTGACTCTTCGATCAAAATTTGGTTGATCTCTTCGATTGTGGTGGACCTTTCTGCAATAAACGTAATATCGGAGATGGATCCTACTGGAACAGGTACCCTAACAGCTATACCGTCAAACTTTCCGGCGTATTGCGGAAGTGCTTTTGTCGTCGCTATTGCAGCCCCCGTGGCCGCGGGGGCAAGGTTAATGCCTGCAGCCCGTCCCATACGCGGTTCTTTTTTTGATGGAGCGTCGACCAATGCCTGTGAAGCTGTATAACCGTGTGTGGTATTTAGTATGGCCTTTTTTATTCCCAGTCTCCTGCCTAATATTTCGATTACTGGACTTATATTGTTGGTGGTACAACTTGCGCATGAAAAAACAGACACCCTGCCATCTTCGGTATTTACTCCATGGACCACTGTCGGCGTATCTTTAGTAGGACCAGAAATGACGACAAATTTTGCTCCAGAAGTCAAGTGTTTTTCAGCGTCCGGTTTGTTTGTGAAAATACCCGTACTCTCTATAACGATATCCGCTTGGATATCTTTCCAAGGTAACTTTTCAATCTCCCTGATACTTGTATATTTAACCACCTTTCCATCGACCACAATTGTATCTCCTTCGATACGCACATCTTTTTCATATTTCCCATAGTTACTATCGTATTTAAGCAGATATGCGGCGTTTTCAATACTCATCAGATCATTAATTCCAACGACCTCAAGATCGGCAGTTTCTGTTATTATTTTTAAGGCAGCGCGTCCGATGCGACCAAATCCATTAATTGCTATCTTTTTCATCCTATTCCTTTTAAATCTGTTTATATTATTTCTTTTGTTTTTATATATAGACTAAGTTCTTTTATTTTTCGAAAAAAAAGATTGACATGGATCAAGAATTTCGCTTAACTAAAGTTACTCCATTAGTTTTCAGGGATTAGGGGGCGAATGCAGTTGATATGGGCCTATCGGTATTGAACTATGACAGAGTTCTGACCATAATGCGCAGATCAAAGCGAGTACAGGCGGACTGTAAAGTTTTATTCCTTACTTCATTTTAAACTCCGTAGGTCTCATGTTTGTAAGCAGATAAAAGTTATTGCTAAAAGCCGCTATATTTGAATAGCCAATATCATACGCAATCTCGGTCATATTCAAATCTGTATCGTTGATTAATTCCATTGCCTTAATAATCCGTAGCATTTTTAAATACTGAACAAATGTAATGTGCAGTTTGGTTTGGAATAATCTGGTCAAACTACGAACACTCATTCCCGATTGCTGAGCAATAAAAGCTAAGCTTAGATTTTCATTTAGTCGATTTCTAAAACTCTCAATTATGGTATTTAGCCTTTGATCGTCAGTTGTAGGAAGTTGTATGGAGAATTTTTTGAGATTTTCTTTTGATAATACACCTTTAAGCGTGATTAAAAATTCAAACTCCCACGAACCTTTGTAATAATTACCTTGCCACTTCTCACTAAAAGAAAGCATCTCTGCCAGCAGCTTACTCACCGGATAAATCCCCAACTCCTCATAAAAATTACCAACACTTTCCTCCGGAAAATAAATATTGATAATAGACAGGTCCTGGGTGTTGAACATCAGGTTGTGCCGATAATTTTTTGGTATCCAGATATAATGATTTGAGGGAATATAGAAATCCTTTTCGTCAGTCTGCAGGTAAGCAATCCCGCCATAAACCAATAACAACTGAGCCTTCTTGTGCTGGTGGGCAGGCAAACGTTGTTCTGTCTGCTGTCGCATCACCAGGATAGAATCAGGATTTTGATCAACAATATGTATGATTTGGCTCAGAATTTCCATATGGCCAAATTTAACAAATATTAGGCTAATTATATAAAATGATACTTCGCCATGCTGGATACTTTTGATATGTAATAATAGTAAAGTCATTATGAAACATAAAATCATAACATCGCGCAAAGATTTTCAACTTGAAACACAAGACCAAAAGTCTGCTAATAAATTACATCATTCAGATGAAGGAATTGACAGTGCACATATTTTCTGGTTTGCTTATGGGTATAATTATGCTTTTATGCCAATGGTAGATTTAACTTTTGCTTTTGATGAATTGAAAAAGATTGTAAAACCATGGCTAGTAAAAAGAAATAAATATATAAACAAAACCGATGAAACAATATAAAATAGTCCCGATTTTGAGCTTATTGTTAACCCTATTTGTACAATCAGTCTATGCTCAAAATATAGCTAATGAGCTGGTATTAAGCTTGGAAGAAATTTGGAAAGTAGCCGAAACAAATAACCGTCAACTGAAACTATCCGATCTACATCTTCAGCAGAGCAATTTGGAAATATTGGAAGCGAAAGATCGTTTGTTGCCTGAGCTTTTTGTTGGTGGAGATGCAAAACTCAATTCCAAATTCCTGATCTATGACAATGGATTATTTTCTTCTCCGCAGGATGTGCCTGTAAAAGGTTATGGTTACAGCGTGGGTTACAACCTGAACGTCAATCTTTACAATGGTGGTAAGGACAAAAGAAACATCGCCATGAAAAAGGAAGAGGCGATACGTACACAATATGAAGTCGATCTGCAAAAACACAGTGTAAAATACAATGTTGCAGCGGCTTACTTTGATCTGTATAAGTTTCTGCATTTCCAGGATTTTCTTGCTGCAGAAATTGAAGCCGAAAAAAAACAATTGACACTGGTAGCAAGCTTGCATAAAAATGGCACCGTGCTAAAGAGCGATGTATTAAGAACCTCCGTGAAATTAGCGCAACTGGAACTCAGCCTTTCTGATATCGCGAAGAAGATTGAAATCGCTAAACAACGGCTCAATATCCTGATGGGGAAAGAAAATGATGCTGAGCTTGAAATAAAATACCAAGATACAATCGAGTTAAAGGTTATCACTCAAGGTGGTTATGAGGATTATCTAGACATCGCATTTAACAAATCGCCGGAATACAAGATAGCCTATAGCGCTGTCAAATTGAGTGAAATGAACATCAAGCAGGTAAAAGCGACGCTGTTACCTAAAATCTCCTTGTATTCAACTTACAATTACACCTATCCGCAGATTTCATTTTATCCATATTCGAATGATCTATGGGGATTTGGTCAGACCGGGATCAAAGTCCAGTTTCCTATTGATAATCTATACAAAAGCAAGCATTCCGTCGCTCATGCTCAAGCGATCAGTAATGAGGCAAGAGAAAAAGCAAATATTAAAAAAGAGGAGATCTACCTTGAGGTAAAAGAGGCTTATTTACAGCAAAAACAGGCCTTGGAAAGCATGGAAACAGCAGAGCAAAATATCATTAAAACCGCCGAAACTGCTCGTGTTATCAGAAGTAGCTACTTAAACCAGGAATCCCTTCTGACCGATCTTCTGGAAGCCGAAAATGCTTTGTTGGAAGCTAAATTTAATCTGACAACAGCACAAACAAACGTTAAACTTAAGAATATCAGGCTATTGGCAATTATCGGAATTCTTTAATACAAATATCATGAACAAAAATAAAACAGATAAAATTGTTGTAGACCTAACCAAATGGCTCGGTATCACATTATTCGTGGGAATTATTATTTGGGCAGCTGTTTATTTCTTCGAAGGATATCGCTATGAACAGACCAACGACGCTCAGATTGATGCCTATCTTTCCCCGATAAATGCAAAAGTAGGGGGCTATATCCGTAAAATATATTATAAGGACAATCAGCAGGTAAAAAAAGGCGATACCCTTGTAGTGATCGAACAGGACGAGTACGGGTTAAAGAGAGATGCTGCGTCAGCAGAACTCATGAGCGCGCAGGCCAAATTACCGATCTTGGCGGCAAGCGAGGAAACGCAGGTTAAAAGCATTGCCGTCATTAAGGCCCAATTGGAAGGTGCTAAAGCACGATTGAACCAGCAGCAAAAAGAATTTGACCGCTATAAAAATCTACTCGCGGACGAATCGACCACACAACAAAAATTCGACAACATCAGTGCTACTTTATTCATCACCCAATCAGATTATGACCAGACAAAAGCTTCTTTGCAGGTCGCTGAATCCAAATTAAATGATTTCAGGGTACAGCACAATGCTATAAAGGCAGAAATAAAGATCAAAGAAGCACTTCTCAAAAGACAAGAGTTGGATATTCGATATGCCGTTATCACAGCACCTTTTGATGGACAAATCGGGAAAAAGACCATTCAGGCGGGACAACTGATACAGCCCGGACAGACATTGGCATTCCTGGTGAACAGAGCCGAGGAAAAGTGGGTAATGGCAAATTTTAAAGAAACACAGATTGGGAAATTCAAAATCGGTCAAGCGGTATCTATTGAAGTCGATGCTTTTCCGAATGAGAAATTCAACGGCAGTATCGAGTCCCTTTCGCCAACCACAGGATCCCGGTATTCGCTGCTTCCGCCAGATAATGCTACCGGTAATTTTGTTAAAATTATCCAACGGATTCCTGTTCGAATTAAACTGACCGATATACCCGAAAAATTAACTAAGCTATCTGCCGGAATGAATGCGAATGTTTACGTTTTAAAAAACTAACGATGCAAGTACACAAAATACCGATTTTTAAATCCTGGGTATCCGAATGGAAGGCAAGGTCTGTCATATTTGCTATTCTCATGACGAGTCTGTTTAGTTTTGCCTTTTACGGAAGTCCAGGTGCCGCGATGGGCTTTTACGGAATACAAGCTACCGATGTACAATATGGTATGGTCGTTATCTATGGTTCAACCGTAGCTTTCCTGGCGCTGGATTTTAGAATCATAAAGTATTTCGCGCCAAGGGAATATCTACTGCTGGCACTTGGGGTAAATGTGCTATGTGCTGTGGTTTGTTTTTATTTCAGAGATTGGATATTATTTGTTTTCTGTCAGTTTTTGCAGGGCATTACCTGTGCATTAATGTCGGGCATTGTGTTACAGCTTATTTTTCCAAGGTTACAGTCTGTACGTGCCCGTGTGATTGCTTACAGCCTCCTTTATGGCAGTATACAAATAGCGGTGCCATTTTACTCCATCTATATCAGTGTCATCCTTTATTTCTTTGATTTCAACTGGATATTCTACGGATTTGTTATTGTAGTCATTATGCTGACAAGTGTTGTTTTACTTACCATGAACGGTAAGGCCCGGTTTACCAGAAAAATACCACTGTATCAGGTGGACTGGATCGGCTATTTACTTTATGTGTCTTTTATCATGATCGTAGGATATATCCTTGTGTACGGACGACAACTGGGATGGTTTGATAGTTCATTAATCAGCACACTTTGTTTAGTTAATTTAATTATTCTTTCTCTTTTTATTAGCAGAGAATTAAAACTTAAAAGACCATTAATCAATTTACAGATTTTTAGGGCAAAGAATTTCGTTATTGGACTTTTGCTTCTTTTTACCTTTTATATCTTTAAAGGAAGCACTGGGCTAGCCTATGGTTATCTTGAAGTAATTTTAGGAAACCATCCATTGAGTACCATTCCGGTATGGATTGCTGTGATTGCTGGAACTATACTGAGTATGTTTATCACTTCTCGATTTGTCTTGATGGGGTACAACCTGATCAGGATGATTATTGTTGGTTTTGGGTTGATGGCGGTATATTATACCTATATGATACTATTTGTTTCTGTACAGGGTGAAACAACCGACTTCCTTCTGCCTATGTTTATGTATGGCGCGGCAACAGGGGTGTTGTTTGTTCCGATTGTTTCATTTACCGCCGCGTCAGCACCTTCCAAAATTGCCATCAATGCCTCTCTGATTGGTATATTTTCAAGGTTCATAGGATTTACAGCTAGTCTGGCGCTTAACAACGAACTTCAATTATTTGCAAAATCATCCGTAAGGGAAAAAGTTCGGGAATCACTCACGGAGACGAACCCTCAGTTGCCTGTTACCTTATTGGATATTCAGGCACAATACGCAAATGCAGGCAGCGATATATATACGTCTAAAATAGTATCCTCGGGCTACTTGAATCAGATGGTAGGTCAGCAGATATTGGCTCGTGCTATTAGGGATTATTATGATTTAATGTTAACAGGTTTAATTTTTGTCATTCTTATTTTAGTACTCTTACCTCAAATTCAACATGTTGTTTTGAAACTAAGAAAGGGAAATGTTCCTTATTAAGATATTGATATTTCAGAAATTATCATCGCGAAATATTCTCCAACCATGCCAAAAGAATCCGGGCGTTTAAATACGCATACTATGACACAGGTAGGTGGAGAAATCCGAACAAAGAGAGCAACTTTTTTCTATAGTCAATTATTGTTAATTTTGTATGCAGGATTTGGTATGGGACCCCGAGCTTTTTAACAACAGCAATAGAAAACACAACATGATGATATGACAGATGCACTAATAAAACATCTATTCTCGATAGGGGTAATGTCAGCTGAGGAAATGAATTTTTCTGTTCAGTTCTTCAAACCACACGATTTGAAAAAGGGTGATTTTTTTATTCGTGCGGACGAACCCTGTCGTCATATTGGATTTATATTCAGTGGTGCGGTAAAAGCATATGCCATCGACAAGGAGGGGAAAGAAAATATAACTTGTTTCAAATTTGAAAATGAGTTTGTAACCTCATTTCCAGAGTTTGTCGCTCAGGAAAAATCCAGAAGGAGTATCAGGGCTGTAGAAGATAGTATAATTCATCGGATAAACTATGCTGACTATCAATATCTGCTTGGTCGAGTGACTTCTTGGAACAAGGTTATACAAGTTGTGATGGAACAGGAATATATCCAAAAGGAACAATACCTCCTGAATTACAATAATAAGTCAGCGCTCGATAAATATCATTATGTCCTTTCGAATGAACCAAAGCTCGTTCAGCGCATAGCGACACAAGACCTCGCCTCATATCTGGGCATCACGCAGCGATCTCTTACAAGAGCGAAGGGACAAATACATCGCGCCAAAGTATTATAGGACAAATGTCCTTATTTATTTCTATAGAGTGCCATAGTTTTGCAAAAAAAAGCTATGTTACATCAAATTGCCCAAGAAGTTTTTCATGTACCATTGATGCCACGAAATAGTATCAACTGCTATATAGTAGAGGGTGTGTTGGTTGATTGTGGGATACGCAGTTCATATAATACGGTGAAGGGAGCCCTTCAGAAAATATCCGTCCATCAACATGTGCTTACCCATGCCCATGCAGACCATCAGGGCTGTAGTGATCAACTATGTGATGAATTTGAAATACCTTTACTTTGCCATGAAAATGAAATTTTTAGGACTGAAACAGGTATGGTAACTAATGACTATCCAAATCCCAAACATTGGTTAGCAAAACTTCAACAAAAATACTGGGCGGGGCAGGGCCACAAAGTCGATGGTACACTCGTTGAAAATGATAGCATTGGAAACTTTCGGATCATAGAAACTCCAGGCCATTCAGGCGGTCATATTTCTTTATTCCGTGAGCGGGATGGTGTATTGATAATCGGGGATGCTGCTACAAATATGAACCTGCTCACTACAGTGCCTGGCCTAGGGCTCCCTCCAAAAATATTCACGTCGGATCAACAGCAAAACATCAGATCGCTCCAAAAGTTAGCAGGATTAAATCCTTCTATGATATGCTTTGGTCATGGCCCGGTCATGCGAAATACGGATCGAAAGTTTGAGCAATTTGTGGCCAAATGTGTATCGTGGTTTAATTCGTAAACTTCCAGTACAGACTCGTCAAGTAGGGAATTACAAATGAATAGACAGTATAAAACTCTTTTTTGAAATCCAGTTTTTGCGATGATTATCTAAAGATTAACATCCTGAAAATGGATATCTTCGTAGATTCAATATCGATTGGCCTGAAGCCATATCAAGATATCGTATCCACTGTCATAACTGTCCCAAAGAAAGGCTGGAAACATCTTATTGCCTTAGAAGTTTCAAGTAACTTAATATTATTCCGCTGTGCTCGGCTTCGTGAAAGTTAGCGGCTTGAAGCGCTTGGATATGATTATTGATGGAGAAGCCAATTGGTAAGCTGAACGATTGGTATTCAACAAATATACCTGATGCCAGGTCTTTATTAAAAGAAAGAAAGAGAAAAAATAGCCAATATTTTCAATGAATTAACTGTAGCATTATATAATCTAAATACGTTCTTTGGAATAAGTATAACCTAATCAATAAATCTGGCACAGAGATGAAAAGAAGATCGGCATTAGTTACATTATTAGTCGGCGGAATTGCAGTAATTTTTTCCTGCAGTAAAGATGAAAAGTTGCCAATGGCATCAATTATTGGTAAATGGGAGATAAAAGCTTCCATAAATGGATTTACCGGGCAGCGGGAAAATTTTGATAAAGGAAATGGTAAAATTGTACAATTTGGCGTGAAAGATTATTATTTCATGACGGGTAACAACACGACAAAAAAGGGGCTGTATTCCATTGAAAGAAAGCTAAGTAAAATAACAGGGAAGGAAGAATCTTATATCATATATGATGATGTCAAAGATGGCGTTCCACAGATCTATTCCGTTAGTTCAGAAGAATTGACCCTATCAATCGATGCAATGGATGGACCTACCGCTATTTACAGAAAGATAGATTAGCGTACATCCTATAGTCAAATTTAAAGTTGCCGTATATAATAAGCGCATATTACACCACGTCTTATCAAAAGTACAATGGAGCGTATAGATCAATTAATTCGATTAATGATTATGGCCATGCGATTTTTTGCCGAGTACAAGAAGTGCATCTCTGAAAGCTAGTGCTAGCTCCCTAGAAGGACCGACTCCAAAGTAATGAAGAAAGATCATGTGTGGATCATCTCCAAGCATATGGTTGTGGATTGCTACAATTTCGATATGGTGTTTCCTTAAAGTACTGATAACTTGATTGACCTCATGGTCTAACATTGCGATGTCACCAGCAATATAGGCTTCGTTTTCGGATCCGGTAAATGACGCCCAACTGTTTAAACCGATCGAGGATGTCATTTCGGCTCCCATTGCCATAATTTTTAAATCGAATCGTCCTACGGTATATTTGATTGTTGAGCCGTTTATCGCGGCCTCATGACCGATAATGTTATTTAATTCGGTAACATTAAATATCTTATCCCCTGGATCTTGTTTTTGATTCAGTGGTGCTGGTTGATTTCCAACAGCTATTTTAGTGTTTGAGATAGCTGCTGCGTATTTCTGAGCCAATTCGACTGGTTCCCCCATTCCGTGGATGTGCATATAAAAGATTCGGGGTTCTTCATAAAAGAAATGATTATGGATTGCCCCAACTTCCAGACCTGATTCAAGGGCAGCAGTAATAAGGGGATTTACTTCTTCCTGAAGTAGAACACAATCACTCATAAGCACAGCACTCTTTCCATCCATGGTCCTCTTTATCGCAGCCCATCCTCCAAAGCCAAAAGATATAGGAACATCCTTACCTTTGACGGTCACAGCTAGATCATTACGGGGAAAACTGGTATTATGTGTAACTTCTTTTGCGTTATATTTTCCTTTCTTTCCTAAAGCCTTTTCAATTCCTTGGATTTCAGCCTCGGTTAGATCATGCGTATTCGACGTGGTCGTAGAAAACGCATGAACTGTTTTAAGACCAACTAGTCCGCTGCCTGTTAGGAGCAATCCCATTTTCAATAGCGTTCTGCGTGACGTTAAATTTCTAAAATTTTTCATCCTGATCTATTATAGTTTGAAAATATTGATATGTATAAATAGTAAACTATCCCTTGCAACAAATGAACACCACTATTGTTGTTCATTTGGGAATTTTAATCGATCACCATTCGATTTAGAATATATATCCGAATTGAAAAGCAGCAGCAATAGAAATTTTTTGTTCATTGCCAAATCGGACGGGGAAGGGAGTTGCTAGAAAAAGTTTTCCAGCCTGACCATGTGTTATGACCTTGCTTAATACCGGTGTAAGCCCATATCGTCCGGAAGTTTCAAATGCAGCCCTGGCGATAAATGTGAATTCCTTTCCGATGGGAAATAATACGCCCGGATGGAACAAGAAATTGCTCATTTTGCTGTTCCCGGATGCTACTTTAATGTAGGGAACCATTTCCAGTGAAAATCCCAAGTGTCCTTCTCTAAGTATATTGATACCTGTCGGCATACCTACCTGATAGCTATCTTTAAAATTTGGCGTTATCGTACCAGATGATAGGGAAACAATGGGGTTTACTATACCAACATAAGCAACTAGTTTGCTCGGTTGTTGGGCTCTTAAATGTAATGATGATAAGAGTATAATAATGATCGCTGCACAAAAAGTTTTATTGTAAGAGGAGTGGTATCGGTTTAGTTTCATAATATCTGCTTTATAAAAGCAAGTATAACTAATACGTAACATCTCAAAATAGAATAAATTTTACTATTTTGTATATTCCTTACTTTTTAAAAGATTTCCTCCTATATTCTGAAGGATTACTTCCTGTAAATTTTTTAAAAATGCGCGTGAAATGACTTTGATCAGAAAAACCTGTCAGATAGGCAATGTCAGTAAGGGAAATTGAGCGGTCAGACATAAGTTCAATGGCTTTTTCTATTCTTTTTTTACGGATGTACTCACCATAATTTAAGTTTTCAAAATATTTTGAGAATTCGCGTGACAAATAGCTTGAACTAATATCCAGTTCTTCGGAAAGTTGATTTAAGCTTAATGTTGTATTTGTATCGATTTGATCCTGTATCATTTCCCGCAATAATGCAGTCCATTCCGGAGATTTTTCTTTTTGCTTATCATTTAAATGTTCATGATAGATTTTAAGGAGCAAAACCTCAGTTGGCCCTTCATTGCTATGTTTCAGTCGGTAGAGGTGTTGAGCCCAGCTATAAAGGCCGTCATAAATGACCATTCCGATCTCCAAAAGCTGATTGTCGTCCTTGATATTGTAAGCTAGACCTGAAAAAATCGCCTCGAGACCTGCAGATTGTGGCATTAAATCATGTCTATCCGTGTCCGCACCACGAACAATTGCAGCAATTCGTTTTAATGCCGGATCGTTTAATTCATGTTTTTTAAGGAAATAGTCAAATGTACACTCGTCTGCATAATGACTGTATTCTACACCAGGAATATCAAACGGAATGGCGTTCGTTTGTTTAGCAATTTCAAAGACCGTATCTAGGGGGGCATATATTATTTTTGCGTCCGGATTTATAAAACGCTTTATCAGCCATGGACAAGCAATCCTATCGATCTTTGGTCTTTCACGTGTAATCCAATCCATATCTTTTTTTCCGTCAAAATATTATGATTAAGATCAATAATTATTGTGTAAAAACAAAGGGAAGTATTTAATTTAAATTTTGAATTACTTGTTTAAAATTTAATTTCAATCGTTCGATAGCTTTCCAAAAAAAAGTATGGTATGGCGATCGCTTAACAAAATAGAGGTTAAACGATCGTCCAGATTTTTATAGATTTTTTTAATACATTTATTATAATAGCAATACATTGTCTTTTTATTCTGTTTTAAAAAAATACTTTCTTTATTAGTGTGTTTTATTATATTAGAGTGAAACTCTTTGAAAGATTAAGAGGGAGGTAATGCTTCATTCAAAACATAGCTAATAGATATTTAAACCAAAATCTTATCATTATGATCCATACCAAGCTTAGTATACACTGTAAGATTTTGGTATTCTTTTTTTTTCTTTCGAGCTGCACAACAGTAAATATACCAATAGCTAACTTAAATAAGGTTTCTCCAGGGGCAATGAATCAATTGACAAATGATTCTTTAGGACTAAAGATTGACTTCTATGGGAACGCAAACTTTGGATCTAAGTATCTAGATTTAAAAGATGTCAGGTCTATTTTTCGAAAAAGAAAGATAAAATTTCCATCAAAAAATATTGTTTTTTGGGGTACATATGATGTGACAAGAAATCCAATGTATTTTGTCGGCAGTTTGGAAACTTCTTTAGATGTCTCAAAGTTCACTGCAGATACGTCTATGTATAAATGTGTTTATTATCGTAGTATCCAGAAAAATAGAGATAATATAATAAGTCGTGTAGCGATCCCATACCACAGAGATTCATTTCTTTTGGTCAGTGAAGTTAGGACGGAAATCACCGATATGCAAGAAAGTGTTAAAGATGTTTTAAATGGCATAAAAACGTCCTACAATTCTTTGGTTTACGGAGAGAAATTTGTCGAGCAGAAGCCCGTTCAAGAACCAGATTATTATAATCTAGCTGAATCAATTTTTAAAGATAAGGGATATGCGAATTATTTGTCTACAAGAGATACGCTGGAAAAACTTGTTCTGCAAAATGAAGATAGCCAATTTGCCAACGAGCTATTAAAATCATATCGTTCGTTTCTTGGTGAAAGTGTTCAATATGATAACGAAACTAAACAAGAACAACAGTCAGTCGAAAAAACGGCTATTACCATTGACCAAATGGTAGAGAAAATTAAGGAACATCGAGTGGTTATGTTTAATGAGAATCATTTACAACCACGTTGTCGTTTGTTAATCAATCTTTTACTGCCAAAACTTTACAAAGAAGGCTTTAATGTCCTTGCTTTAGAAGGTCTATCCGAAGATGACGACCGAATTAATAAGCTGGGATTTCCAAACGTTGAGAGCGGATTTTACACCAGGGATCCTAATATGGCGAATCTCATCAGAACAGCAAGAATTTACGGCTTAAAAATAATAGGCTATGAAGATTTTGAAAACACAATCAATAGAGATCTACAGCAAGCTAAAAATCTGATTAGAAAAAGTGAAATCGTTACAAAAAATCAAGTTAAACTTATCGTATTAGCTGGCGGAGGACATATTGAAGAAGGAGATATCGGAGAAATCAAAAGTATGGCTCAATATTTTAAGAAACTAAGCAAAATTGACCCTTACACAATTAATCAAGTTAAGTTTTTATCTATTAACGATGTTAATGATTTGGTATATGTTATCGAGAGCAAGATATTGAATGGTTATGACTTGTATTTATCAAATAATCTGAATAGCGATAAAATAGTGATTGGAGCAAAAGATTTAAACCGCAGCTATAGTATACCGAATACTGATTCGACCAAATCAGGCACATCGGCCATTTACATTTATCATGAAAAGGAATATCAATTGGATAAAACAGCTATTCCAGTTTACTTGTCACTTTCTAAAAAGGATTCGCTACAGGTAGATCTTCCAAAAGGAGTCTATAGATATGTCAAGCGAGATCATTGTGGGGCTATCATTCATCAAGAAACTATTGTGGTAGAATGATTAAAACTTCGCGCAGGACATATTTTTAGCTTATGTTACTTGTCGTTGTTAAATGGACATAGGGGTTGAAGGTAAAACCATGTTCGAGAAGCTAACTACGCCTTTTTTTACAAAAAATAAAACGAAAGCAAATCAACCGTTGTTATAAGAATACTTTTCATAAATTAGGTTAATAACAGGTAGTAAAAACCTTGAGATCCCCCCTCAAGGTTTTTTGTCTTTATCTCACTGTTTTACTGAGCCATGCACAAACTTTCAAACAACTTGGTATTCATCCTAAGCCCATTAAAGTCGCAGCAGCTCCGGTTGGCACTAGTTGATCAGGTCTAGTTCTTTCAATTTTCCCAATATAAGTCGGACGACGGCAGAGGTTCTGCCAACATCACTGAGGGTTATCCATTCAAATGGATCGATTTCACTTGCTGCCTGTAGTGTGCCCGAATAATCCGCAAAATAGCAGGTCATCTTCACGATTACATCAGCCTCTTTGCCATCGGCCGGGGCTTGGAAGGTCTCAAAATAACGGATCGAATCTTCTTGGACCTCAACGTTGAGTTCTTCCTTAATTTCTCGCTTCAGACATTCTATGTCAGATTCATTAGGTTCTCTTTTGCCTCCTGGCAAATAGAGCTTTGACTTTGATTTGGAAAGTGCCGTCAACACTTTTTTATCCGAAATGCTGATCAATGCGACCTTATCTATAACCTTATTGTCCATATTACAAATTTAGTGAATTAAAATGATGTAATCGGTTAACAAGCTATGATCACTTCGCTTTTTCCTGTTTGGATTAAAGTTGTTTTTTTTTATTCTTATTACAGCATTTTAACGATGTACTTCTAAAGCAATGATCGTTAATCGATCCAAATGAAACCCTGAGAATAGGTACGGGCCTTACCGGCCACGATCACTCTATCGTTTTTGTTTTCGCAATAAAGTTGCCCCTCTCTTTCAGACAGCTGACGGGAAAAAAGAGTATCCTTGCCCAATCTTGATGCCCAAAACGGAATAAGGGAACAATAGGCAGACCCAGTAACGGGATCTTCGAGGATCGTTGATTGCGGTGTAAAGTATCTGGATACAAAATCACTGTCGTTTCCTGTTGCTGTGACGACCACACCTCCGGGATCAAGATTAATCAGATCAAAAATGGATCTGTTAATGTGGATGTTTCTGACCTCTTCCTCAGATTCGTATAGTAAAACATAATCTCTTGATTTATAAGTCTCTTTGGGTTGGATGTTAAGCGAGTTTTTAATAACGTCGGGCAGTGCGGAAGGCTGTGGCATTCTGGATGGAAAATTCATATAATAAACTTCGTCTTTTATATCAACAGTTAATTCACCTACTTGCGTTTCAAAAACAATTTTGCTTTTTTGATAGTCTAGGTGCTTAACCAGGCAATGGACGGTCGCTAAGGTTGCATGGCCACATAGGTCCATTTCAATTTCAGGTGTAAACCATCTTAAATGGATTGTATCACCGTTATCTATGAAAAAGGCCGTTTCCGCCACCGCATTTTCACGTGTAATTTTAAACAGTGTCTCATCGGGTAACCACTCTTTTAACGGTACCACGCAGGCTGGGTTTCCCCGGAAAATTTCTTCTGTAAAGGAATCTATTTGATATAATTCTAACTTCATGATGGATAAATTGCTGTCGTTTGTAAAGTTAATTCGATTCATGAAGATTAGCTTCATTGTTTACAGAATTTGACAGTAAACGCTATATTAACCGATGCTGTACAATCCCTTTGAACAGGTCCCGGGCTGTCAAATCCAAAGATTATTATGTTCTTTTTCGCTCAAATTTTTCCTTACTGTAATTAGGTAGAAATACAACAGATGTTATTGTGAAGCAAAATGATGAATAGTAATAAACAGTTGAACAACATTTTGAGGGAAATATTTTAAACCTTTTTCATGCTACTATTGTGTTATAGAGAAAATGGGGGTAAAGTAAATAAATAGCTATGGGACTATCGAAATATCGTGAAAAGCGTTCTGAAGAGAAAACCCCGGAACCGTTTGGGGGACAGCCAAGTGGGACTGAACTACGCTTTGTTGTGCAGAAACATGATGCCTCTCATTTACATTACGACTTTCGTCTTGAGATGGATGGTGTTCTGAAAAGTTGGGCAGTACCAAAAGGGCCTTCTATGGATCCTAGTATTAAGCGCCTCGCTATGATGGTAGAAGATCATCCCTATGATTACCGAGACTTTGAAGGGGTGATCCCCAAAGGTCAATACGGTGGCGGTACCGTGATCGTCTGGGATGAAGGGACGTATGAGCCAGCTGAAAGTGGCCTTAAGGAAGTAGCTAAACAAGAAAAAGACCTGTTGCATCAGCTCTATTCCGGCAAGCTTAAATTTAAGCTCAATGGTCAAAAGCTAAAAGGAGAGTTCGCTCTTGTTAAAGCCCACGGACGTGGAGATAACGGGTGGCTGCTCATGAAACTAGACGATAAATATGCCAGTGAGAAAGATATTACAACAAAAGATAAATCAGTGATCTCAGGCAAGACAATTCCACAGATGGAAAAATCACCCGATCAGGTTTATGGTAAACATATTATCAAAAAAGACAGTACGGTAAAAGATAAGCGTTCAACAAAAAACAAAGCATCTGAGCTAATCAATGATCAGCTTGAAGCTGTTCCTACGGCGACTTCCAAAAAGAAAACGAATATTCAGGCACTTTTAAAAAATGCGCCAAGACAAAGATTCTATTCCCATATCGAGCCTATGCTCGCTACCTTGGTCGATAAACCCTTTGATGATGAGGGCTGGATCTATGAAGTCAAGTGGGATGGATATCGCGCAGTAGCTTTTATGAATAAAGGTGAGGTGGAACTAAAATCCCGTAATGACAAGAGCTTTAATGAAAAATTCTATCCCATCTATGATCAATTGAAGGAGCTGAAATTAGATGCCATCTTGGATGGGGAAGTTGTTGTTTTAGGTGGAAACGGCACGGCCAATTTTGGCTCGCTCCAAAATTGGCGGAGTGAAGCGGATGGCGATCTGGTTTATTACCTTTTCGATATCCTTTGGTATCAGGGACAGGACCTGAAAGACCTAACATTGCTCGAGCGTAAGGCAATTTTAAAAGAAATCATTCCCAAAGGCAACAGCATCCTGGTCAGTGAACATTTTGAAACTTCCGGAATACATTTTCTGGAGGAAGCTAAAAAGCTTGGTTTAGAAGGGATTATGGCGAAGCGTAAAGATAGCACCTATCATCTCCATAATCGATCAAAGGACTGGCTTAAAATTAAAGCAAATAAAAGACAGGAAGTTGTCATAGGCGGGTATACACTGAATGATGATTCAAGTAAGCAGTTTAGTAGCCTTCTTGTAGGCGTCTATGAAGGAAAAAAATTGATCTACACCGGAAAAGTCGGTACTGGCTTTAATGTTAAGCTTCAAAAAGAAATGATGAAGCTATTTAAACCGCTTGTTATTAATAAAGCACCTTTTTCTGAAGAGCCCGACGTCAATAAGCCCTCGCGTTTCAGGCCAAATCCGCCACATGCTACCGTGACATGGCTTAAACCTGAACTTGTCTGTGAGGTGAGCTTTGCGGAATTAACCAGCGACGGTATTATGCGGCATCCTTCGTTTGACGGAATGCGGGAAGATAAAAGTGCCAAAAAAGTAATTCTTGAGGAGGAAACTCCTACAGAAAAAATGGTAGACGATATGGAAGATAAAATTGTTACACCCAGAGTAAAAGGGCCGCGGAAAACACTATTAAATCCGACCGATAAAACCCAGGTCAGAAAGGTAAATGGCCATGAACTAAAGTTTACCAATTTAGATAAGGTGTTTTGGCCGAAAGAGGGAATAACCAAAAGAGACCTCATCAATTATTACTATCAGGCTGCTCCATTTATATTGCCCTATCTTAAGGATAGGCCACAGAGTATGAACCGTTTTCCGAACGGCATTGAAGGCGAAGGTTTTTATTTTAAGAACGTGACTGATACGGCACCGGAATGGGCAGAGACCTATCTCTACCACAGTGAAACAGATGAAAAGGACCGTCATTATCTTGTGGGCAAGGACGAAGCCACATTGCTCTATATGGCAAATCTTGGCTGCATTGAAATGAACCCCTGGAGCAGTACGGTTAAAAAGCCTGAAAATCCATCGTTTTGTATAATTGACCTTGATCCGGACAAAAATTCGTTTGATCAGGTTGTTGAAGCTGCTCAGGTCACAAAGAGCATATTGGATGATATGGGGGCGACTAGCTATTGCAAAACCAGTGGCTCTACAGGGCTTCATATCTATATACCGCTCGGTGGCAAATATACCTACGAACAATCTAAAGAGTTTGCCCGGGTAATTGTCACGCTAGTCCATCATGAGCTTCCTAAATTCACCAGTCTAGAGCGGTCCATAAAAGACCGCAAAGGGAAAATGTATCTTGATTTTTTGCAGAACAGGCCACATGCGACCATTGCAGCCGCATATTCTGTCCGCCCCAAGCCAGGAGCGACAGTGTCTATGCCACTTCATTGGGACGAAGTGAAAAAAGGGTTAAAAATAAGCGATTTTCATATTTTAAACGCGATTGAAAGAATGCAGAGCGAAGGAGATATTTTTAAACCTGTATTGGGAAAAGGGATTAACCTAAAAAGTATAGTGGATAAATATTATAAATAAATTTCATTTTTAAAAATCAATAACTTTAAACGAGTATTTATGAACGTAAAACGCTTTTTCGGAACAATACTGACTATTCTTGGTATTGTCGGTTTAATTTATACAGGCTATGAACTCATCAATAAAAGCACTGCGTACACCAATTTAGGGGTAGTGGGCGTTTTAGCTTTGATTTTCTTTTTTGCCGGTATCGGTCTGGTGAAAAATACCAAAGACGAGTCTTAGTATTAGCCACCAGTTAAAGACCAGCAGGGATTATAGTATATGGTGATCTCGATACATTTTTTTGCATCGCTGACCGTTTTATAAGGTAACCACTATCTTTCCGACGGTACGGCCGGTTTCGATTTGTAGATGAGCTTTTGCCATCTCGTCGAAACCGAAAACATGCGAAATGTGCGGTTTTAAAATACCATTTTCCAATAAGGATGCTATTTTCTGCATATCGCGACCACTTGAATAGACTGACATGAAATAACAGGCATGTAACTGTTTTTTTTGAGCCTGAAGCTCATCCGCTTTGCTGGCTTATGAATTTGGATTTACAGACGAAAGCCATATCAACAAGTTCTTCAAAAGACATAAGGGTATGATTTTAAAAGGGTTTCGTACCAGTGCGCTCTTGGGTAACAGGGAAGAGGCTTAAGTCAGATGCTCGGCTTTTTTATAAAAGATCAAACGAATACTGCATTCTGGTTGTTCCTAATACGAAAAATGAGACGATTGCTTTTGCTGGCTTGATTTACACTTTGTCAAGCCAGCATTTTTTGAAACCGACTATCCCATTATTGGGATCATAACTATATATCAGGGCCGGACTATTCCGGCCTTTTTTACTATATGGTAGCAAATCTTGAACCTGGGATATTTATTGTATATGTCGGGTTGCCTTTTGCAGATATTGCCTTTAGCTACTTCATCTTGCTGTACAACTAATGTTTTTTCTAGATCATCCCAAGGCTGTTTCACAGCCTTGAAAACATGTTGAGAAATTTTCTAATACCATGATACTAAATTCCAGTAGCCCGTAATTCTTTATTTTGGTTAGGATTATCCTCATTATGGCAACGTAAGTAAATCCATTTTAGAAGCAACTTTGCATTCATATTAATATTAGTTAAAAATGGAAAATAGGCAAAAGGAAAAAGTTTGGTTCATTACAGGATCTTCAAGAGGATTTGGAAAAATATGGACAGCAGCCGCTTTGAAACGTGGCGACAAGGTGGCAGCTACAGCACGTAATATAAATAATATTGCCGCGTTAAAAGAAACGTATGGCGATCAGGTTCTGGTTCTTGAAGTGGATGTAACCAATCGCTCCCAAGTGCAAAATGCGATCCACCAAGCCAAGCAGTATTTTGGCAGATTGGATATTGTGCTCAATAATGCAGGGTATTCTTTAGTGGGGACCATTGAAGAGAGTAGCACTGATGAGGTAAAAGCCATGTATGAAACAAATATTATCGGACCTATCCATGTGATTCAGGCAGCATTACCCATACTGCGAGCCCAAGGGCATGGCCATATTTTAGGGACATCCAGCGCTGTCGGCATTTATAGCAATCCCCTAATCGGGTACTATTGTTCTTCGAAATTTGCGTTTGAAGCTATTTACGATAGTTTGTCTAAAGAAGTTGCGGCATTTGGCATCAAAGTAACGCTGATTGAACCTGGGGCTTACAATACCGAATTTGGCAGCACCGAATCACTGAAAATAGCCAGCAAAAAGCTACCGGATTATGATGATTTGAAAAGTCAGGTGATGAAAAATTTACAAACGATGAAGCGGGGAAATCCTAGTGCCACTGCCGATGCGCTATTTGCTGTTGTAGATGCTGAAAACCCACCGTTGCGATTCCTTTTGGGTAAAAATGATCTGCCATTTATCCGTCAAATTTATTCAGAGCGTCTCCAGAAATGGGAAACCTGGAAAGCGATTTCTCAAGCAGCCCAAGGCTAGTGATCTATGTCGTCGGTAACAATCTTGCGATCTATTCGCTTTTCTTTTTTGTGAGGAAAAGCGAATATTGTTTAACTTGTAACCTAGAATTTTTATAATATGGTTTCCAAAAAATCGAATCATTCCGTAAAAAGATTTAATACGCTGGCCGATGTCATGCAGGCATCAGGTTTTCCGCCGCCGCAGCATCCCTTAATTGTTTTGTTGAATGGGGTAGACAAGCCACTTGAAGGTCATGCTCCTCCTAAATCACATGTGTTGAACTATTATAAAATAGCTTTTAAACCAGATGCCGGAGGGGAACTAATCTATGGCCATACCAAATTTGATTTTAAAGAGGGCGGTCTGTTTTTTGTTGCTCCTCAGCAGATTCTCTCTGCTATAGAAACGGATAAGCAGAAGGAAACTGGAGAACAAAGCATACTTCGCCCACAGATCACGCTGCTCATAGATCCTGATTTTTTATTGCACTATCCGTTAGCCCAAAAGATCCATCAGTATCACTTTTTCTCCTACGCTACCAATGAAGCGTTGCACCTTTCGAACAAAGAAAAAGAAACCATTCTATCACTTTTCAGAAATATAGAAGAAGAACTTGAGAACCGTATAGACGAGATGAGCCACAATGTGATCATCGCCCAGATTGAACTGTTGCTTAATTATGCCCAACGATTTTATAACAGGCAGTTTCTGACCCGAAAACAAAACTATCCAAGTATTGCCGAGCGTATTGATCAATTGTTGGAGGATTATTTCAATAGCGATAAGGTCCTGAGTGGAGGAGTTCCTACTGTGAATTATTTGGCTGATCAGCTGCATATGTCAGCGAGTTATTTAAGCGATCTGTTGCGAAATCTTACCGGTCAAAACACCCAGCAAATCATTCATGATAAAATGATTTATCGGGCAAAGAATAAGTTATCTACCACAGCTCTCCGCATTTCTGAAATTGCATTTGAATTAGGTTTTGAACAACCGCAATCTTTTAGCAGATTGTTTAAATTAAAAACCAAACAAAGTCCACAACAATATAGAGCTCAATTCAACTAATTTTTACGAATACTTAAACTCTCCGCACTATTTTTTCCGCGGCGGATTTGTATCAGCGTTTTTGAGAAAACACTTCATTTAGTCAATTTTACAATGGAAGTTTTAACACTTGTAATCAGCAGTAAATGGTACTTACAATCTAATGGAAGATAAATATAATCTGTTAAAAGAACATATAGAGAAAGTCGTTGTACTTACTGAAGATGAATTTGACTTGGTAAAAGCATGTTTTATTCAACGGCAGTATAGAAAGTCGGAATGTATTTTTAGGGAGGGCGATACCGTAAACTATATTTACTTTGTATTGTCTGGTCTTCTTAAATTTTATTATACAGACGATGACGCTAAGCAACATATTGTTTCATTTGCAATGGAAGACTGGTGGGAAACCGATGTTTCGGCCTTTTATACACGCGGAAATGCTTCATTTACTTTGGAATGTCTTGAGAACACAGAATTACTTTGTCTATCGCTGGAAAATTTTGAAAGGTTGTGCAATAGGCTTCAAAAGATGGAACGCTTTTTCCTTCGTAAATCAATTGCCGGCCATATCGGGTCACAGCAACGGATCTTATCATTTTTAACCTCGGGAGCAAAGGAAAGATATGAGCAGCTGATCAAAAGAAATCCCGCTTTGCTGCAACGGATTCCAAAATTGTTGCTCGCTTCTTACCTAGGCGTATCCAGGGAGACATTAAGCCGTCTGTTTTCTTGATTTTATTTAATTGTGAGGTTTGTCACACAGATGAATGTAAAAGTATTTTGAGCTTTGCTCCATAATAATTTTACAGAAATGGAAAAGAAAATAATCAATCCTTGGAACTGGCAGGAAGCCAGAAATTATGTGCAGGCTGTTGAAATTAAACATGCCAATTCAACCTTATATGTGTCGGGACAATGTGCTATTAGTGATGATGGCGTATCGAGCACTGCTGATATGAGAACGCAGATTTTTCATACTATTGAAAATCTTGGAAAAGTTATTCAATCAAGTGGATATGAAGCTCGACATCTCGTTCGCCTCAATATCTACACGACCGATTCTACAGCGCTATTTGAAAACTTTGATGTAATTCAGGATTGGATTACTAAAAATAAAGTGAAGCAAACAAGTACAGTTTTGGAAGTCAAGACATTGTTTGAAACTTTGAAGGTAGAACTGGAAGCAACACTGGTTAAATAACGTCAGGATTAAAAAAATGGCGATAGCTCGTTATTTGCCATTTTTTTATTGTTGAATAACGTCCATAAACCGCATTTGGTTGGAAACTCATAAAGGACAATTCTAATAGCTATAAAACGAAATAATCAGCAAAACTTTTCCCCTAAAATCGCAAACGCTCTGCAGCGAGGATTGTTCTTTCTTTGCAGGCATAGGTTTTTGATGCTTCGGAAAATCGTATAAATTTTAGCTCATTATTCCATGGATCAGCTTAGCTTATTTCAACATGAAGGATATATTTTTCCGGAAGATCTCCTGAACTTTGAACCGGACTTCCTTACGCAGGAGGAAGCTAATCAGTTGTTTGATTTCCTGCTGAAAGAAGTTCCCTGGCAGCAGACATCCAAAATAATGTACGACCGAACGATATTGACTCCTCGCTTGACCGCCTGGTATGGCGACGAAAATGCGACTTATCAAATGGCCGGAAAAAGGATAGCCGTGAATGAATGGCTTATCCCATTAAAGGCGTTGAAGGAGCGGATTGAACAGCGGTTTCATTGTACATTCAATTCCGTCTTGCTCAATCTATATCGCGACAACAACGATTCAGTCGCTTGGCACCGCGATCGCGAGAGCGAATTGGGCAATAGACCCGTGATCGGGTCGGTGAGTCTGGGACAAGCACGCTATTTTGATTTCAGGAAAGTGGACGATCATAATAAGAAGTATTCGTTGCTACTGAACCATGGTGCTCTGTTGTTGATGAAAGGCAATTTGCAGGAGACATGGGAACATCGAATCGCAAAATCTACGCAAAAGATGAGGGCAAGGATCAACTTGACATTTCGCCTGATCAACGAACTAGAGAATGAATAAACAATTTTTGTTTAAAGATCAAAAGAAAGGGAACCGTCCATTGTTATAACAATACTTTTCATAAATAAGGTTAATAACAGATAGTAACAACCTTAAGTTCTCGGCTCAAGGTTGTTTATCTAACATATTTTAATTTGAATTAATTCTTTTTTTATTAAAAAACTATTCAAATAAAATTGTTGTTTTGTTATAAACTAAATTTCTATAGCATATTACAACTTTATGCACAATCAAAGATACCCCAAAAACGATAACAGCCATCCTCTTATCATGGATAATAATTATAAGCTGGTCGCTGATATGATTAAAAAAGATCTTTTTGGAGTGCTCCTTAAAGCTAAATTAATATGTAATACGGAAATTGCAGTGTTGACTTTATTTGATAACAGTCAAAATTTTGTACAGACTTATTTTCATGATGTCGATGGCAATGTAAGTATCGATAAGGTATTTTTCGACTATGTGTTTGATGTCAACGGCACGCTAGAAATTCCAGACGTTAGCACTGAGCCTCAATCGCAGCGCAATTCAGTTATTTTCCAAAATTTTGGCATACTGTATTATTATGAGGCACCGTTAATCGGTTACGACGGAAAAATAATTGGTTTTTTAAGCGTTATGGATAGACGCCCCAACAAGCTTACGGATAGTCAACGGACTCTTCTTTCATTATTGTGTATAGAAGTTCTTAATTTACTTCAAGAGAAAAACCAGCATCTCCAGTTAACTAGTAAGTTGGAATATGTGAAGTCTACACTAGACATGACCAGTCAGGTTGCCAGAGTAGGGAGCTGGGAGTATGACTTAGTTGATGATTATATCGATTGGTCTGAAATGACCAAGATTATTCATGGGGTTCCAAAGGATTATCGTCCATCTATTGAAACAGCAATAGAGTTTTACAAGGTTCCTCAACATAAAATGAAAATTGTTCAGGCTATAAATTGCGCAATATCTACGGGAGCATCATGGGATCTTGAATTGGAGATTGATACCTATCAGGGTACAAGGTTGTGGGTTAGAGCATTAGGCAAAGCAGCTTTTAAAAAGGGTAAATGTGTTCGACTATATGGCACTTTTCAGGATATCGATAAGCGTAAACGCTCTGAAGCGGAATCGATACGTTCTAAGAAAATGCTTGAAGATGTTTTGAATGCCACTACTGCCGTTGCTATCATAGCAACTGACGCAGAAGGGGTGATAACCCTTTTCAACCGGGGCGCAGAAAATTTATTGGGGTATAAAAATGAAGAAGTGATCGGTAAAATTACGCCGACATTATTTCATAGCAGTAGAGAAGTTAGAGATCGCGCGAAGGAACTTGAAATTGAATTTGGCTATCCGATTAGTGAATTTAGAGTGTTCGTCGAAATAGCGGAGCGCTACGGATACGAGCAAAGAGAGTGGATTTATATAAAAAAGGATTTTACGCAACTTTATGTATCTCTTGCCGTTACTGCAATGCGTGATATTTCTGGTCAGATTATAGGTTATCTTGGCATTGCCACAGACATCACGAAGATTGTACTTCAAAGAGAAGAGTTAGAGAAAGCTAAAAAGCTTGCTGACCAAGGTAGCGTGGCGAAGTCAGAGTTTCTCGCCAATATGAGTCATGAAATTCGTACACCTCTTAATGGGATTATAGGGTTTACGGATTTGATGAGTCGAACAAAACTAGACGATACACAAAAAGAGTATCTTTCCATTGTTGATCAGTCTGCTAATCTTCTTTTGAGTATCATAAACGATATACTTGATTTCTCTAAAATTGAAGCTGGCAAATTGGAGCTTTCTGTTGAAAAAAATGATCTGTATGAGATGTTTGCTCAGGTGGCAAGTTTGATTGATTTTCAGTGGAAAGCCAAAAAATTAGATTTTCGGGTAAATTTATCAGAATCACTACCACATTATGTTTGGGTTGACTCACTTCGTCTCAAACAGGTGCTCATGAATCTTTTAAGTAATGCAATAAAATTTACGGAAAAGGGAAGTGTCGCGCTACACGTTGATGTACTATCTTCGGACGAAAATTCCACGACGCTTCGCTTCTGTGTTACGGACAGCGGAATCGGTATTAAACCGGATAAACAGCAAAAGATATTTGAATCATTTTCTCAAGAAGACGCGTCAATAAGTAAAAGATTTGGAGGAACAGGGCTAGGACTTAGCATTTCCAACCAATTGCTAAAAATGATGGACAGTAAATTACAATTGGAAAGTGAATACGGAAAAGGTAGCAAATTTTATTTTGAAATAACATTGAGATCTCTAAAAGGGGATGTATATGAATGGAAACTTTTAGAATCTTTACATATTATGATAGTCGCCCGGCGAGATGCCGAACGAGCAAATATTGCATTGATGTTGCAGATGAAGAAAGTTAATGTCTCGTTGGCCGATAACGGATTTGAAGTTCTTCAATTGTTGACTAAAGGAGAACGGTATGATGCGATTATTATCGACAATGATCTACCTATTATGAACGGTATCGATACTGTAAAAAAAATCAGGGAAAAGTTACTCTACAGAGGAGTTGGACAGCCCGTAGTTTTAATGTTATCAGTGCTTGAAACCAACCCAGCCCTTATTGCTGAAAGCAGCAATATTATTCATTGTATTAACAAACCAGTTAAAGTAGATCAACTGTATTCAACATTAGTTGCTGCGCTACAGCTGAATGAAGGATCTATCAAATATGCTGAAAAAGAAACGCTCATTTTGGAAGGCAAATATAAGATTTTAATTATTTAAGATAATAAATTTAGTATGTTGCTCACCAGAACCATTGTACAGAATGTTCTTCCCAATGCTGAAATCATAGAGGCTGTCGATGGTTTCGCGGGATTTGAATTGTTTAAGGACAATAGGCCTGATTTGGTATTCATGGATATACAGATGCCTGAAATGAATGGATATGAGTTAACTGAATTGATTAGGAAAAATGAGGACGGTAGGATGCATACACCAATTATAGCATTGACTGCAAGCAATATTAAGGAAGAAAAAGAACGATGCATTTCGTGTGGAATGGACGATTTTGCAGTGAAGCCTTTTGTTAAGAAAACAGTGCTGGAGCTTTTGAGAAAATGGTTGATAAACGACGACAATGAGTAAAGAATAAATCTACTTCACAATTATCGAATGTCCTACTTAAATCCTAATCTCTACAGTTCGTCGTAGCATTGAATATATCTTATTTCATCGTTTAAAACAACATGTTCCTCTGTGTGGTTTTATAAACTAACGGCGTATCATACTGATCCATCACAAGATCTAATGCTTGTAGACCGACAAAAATTAATGATTCAAAACAAATTGATAAAAATGAAAAATATAAGAATATTACAGATAGCCAATGAATTTATAGCAAAGGGAGATTATGAAAGCTTCTTAGCTTATTGTACTGCAGACACGAAATGGGTCTTTGTAGGGGATCGTATACTCCATGGGAAAGAAGAAGTCCTTGCTTATATGAAAGAGTTCTATCAGGAACCACCAGTTTTTAATGTGGAAAAATCGATTGAGGAAGGCGATTCTGTTATGGTGACCGGAGAAATTCGGTTGAGAAATAAGGCCGGAAAATATGAGCATTTCGATTATTGCGACATTTGGCGATTCGAAGATGGAAAAATGGCAGAGCTTAAAGCATTTGTAAATGAAAAACACGGATCGCCGCTATCGTCATCCGAATAGGCTTGGTATTTGATCTATTTCGTGTGTGGTTATACAATAATCCGTAATTTTGATTAACGTGTGGGGCTTTTCACCGGATGTGCCATAGTGAATTTAGCGGGGAAGGCTATTGCGCACAAACTCACTAAAGCAATGGAAAATGAATTAATATATCAGGCAGTAAAACCTGACAGGCCGTTAGCGGATTTTGTTGACAGCTTTTGGCTTTTACAAAATCAATCGGATTGTGATAAAGAAGTTGTGGTACTGCCTGACGGACGAGTTGATCTATTTTTTACGCAATCTGCAACAGAGCCTTTCCACATGACGCTTTTGGGCATCCAAACTAAGCCGGGGCGGGCGACCATTGCGCCTTTGCGACAGACTTACGCCATCAGTTTTAACCCGCTTGCAATCCAATCTGTTTTTCAGACCAGCATCGCCAACTTGGTGGACAGGGCAAGCCTCTTGCCTCCTAATTTTTGGAACTTTAGTGCCGACGACCTGAATGACTTTGATTTATTCTGTGCGAAAGCGACAAAAAAAATACAGTCACTTTTGCCACGTGAAGTTGACAACAGGAAACGAACACTGTTCGACCTTATTTATACATCAAACGGGGCGATTACAATCAAAGAACTTGCAGCACAATCGTTTTGGAGTCGGCAGCAGATCAACCGTTATTTCGATCAGCAGTTCGGACTTACGGCAAAAGCATATTGCAATATTATCCGCTTCCGTGCTTCCTTTCAGCACATCAAAGAAGGCAAATTGTTTCCACAACAAAACTTTGCCGATCAATCCCATTTTATTAAAGAAGTCAAGAAACTTGCAGGTGTTTCACCAAAAGGACTGTTGAAGAACCAAAATGAGCGTTTTATACAATTTTCAACGCTCAGATCCACCTAATTTTGTTCAGTCAAAAAAATTAAATTGTACTGGATATGAAATTACAAGACAAAAAAGTGGCAGTCGTTGGCGGTGGTCCAGGCGGACTCACATTAGCCAAACTCTTACAATTAAAAGGAGCAAATGTAACCGTATATGAACGTGATAGCAATAAAGAAGTTCGCCAGCAGGGAGCCACACTGGACCTGCACGAAGAAAGTGGGTTGGAAGCTCTTCGCAGGGCAAATTTGATGAATGAATTTAAAGCTAGCTTTCGACCCGAGGCTGGACGTTTAAGGGTGTTGGACGGCCAGGTCATCATCAAAATGGATGAGCACGAGCTTCCACATAAGGATCAGGAAGATCGTCCTGAAATTGATCGTGCCCCTTTGCGTGATATTTTAATAAACGCATTGCATGAGGGTACCATTGTCTGGGACAGTCAGTTTGTTTCAATGGAAGAACAGGATCATGGCTGGCTTCTGAATTTCAAAAACGGAAAATCTTTTTACGCTGACCTTGTCGTTGCAGCGGATGGTGCAAACTCAAAAATTCGCCCTTATCTCACCGATATTAAGCCGACTTATTCTGGCGTGACGATTGTTGAGGGAAATGTCTACGAGGCTGAAAGAAACGCACCGAAACTTTGGGAAATCACAAAAGGCGGAAAAGTCTTTGCGCTTGGAAACGGACAATCCATTATTTTAAGTGCAAAAGGAGAGGGCAGTTTATTGTTTTATACCGGTTGTAAAGTCCCTGAAAATTGGGTGCAGGAAAGCGGCATTGACTTTAATAACAAGCAACAGGTATTTGATTGGTTTAAAGTCGCGTTCTCCTCCTGGAGCGAACAATGGCATGAACTTTTTGCAAGTAATAAAATTTGGTTTATGCCACGCCCGCAATATTATTTTCCATTGGACCAGACTTGGCCCACATTACCCAACTTGACCATGCTTGGCGATGCGGCACATCGTATACCGCCCTATGCCGGTGAGGGTGTAAACCAGGCAATGCAGGACGCTTTTGAGCTGGCCGAAAATTTGACCAGCGATCATTTTCCGGATATTCAGACGGCAATTTCACAGTATGAAAAACAAATGCAGGCAAGGGCGGCCGAAGTTACCAAAGATACGTTGGAAAACACCGAAATATTACACGCGGAAGGTGGCCTTGACAATTTGCTGGCGATGTTTAACGAGCGGAGGTAAACCACGCTCGGCCATTTCGTGGGCAAAAACCACGATTAATCCAATACCTACTCTTTTCCGTTCTATTTTATACGATCGGTTCTGCTGTACTTTGCTTTGAACAAAATATAAATACTATGCCAAGTGCACCAAAGTGGTTATTTGATACCTTAGAATTCTTAACGCCCAAGCTGCCTTTGACCGAAGTTGTCGAAACAGTCTCTTTATCAAAATCTGTGAAGAAGATGTGTTTTAAAGGGGATTTAAAAAATGTACAATTTACGGTCGGTTCGTTCATAGACTTCAGAATTAATGATACAGAGGCTCGAAGATATACCGTTTCCCATGCAGATACTGAAAAGGGCTTGTTTGAATTCGTCGTCTATTTGAATGGTAAAGGTTGTGGAAGTCGTCTTATGGCGGATTTGAAAGTGGGCGATCAAATTGTGATGTATAAGCCAAGAGCGTTAAGTAGGTACTATGATAAAACAACGCAAAGATTTGTCATTTTTGGCGATGAAACTTCGTTAGCACTTGCTTGTTCTTTTCTTCCAGTGTTAAAGAAGAACAAGCATCAGTTTATGTTTATTTTTGAATTAGAGGAAGAGAACAAAGATGTTCCAAAATTATTGGGTTTGGAAAACTGCCTGATATTTTCCAAAAACTTTTTGTCCAACAAGCAGGAGTGGGTAGGCAAACTGTCGGTGATCGATACTCCAGATTGGCAAGAAGCTAAGTTCGTGTTGACAGGTAATGCAAAATCGGCTCAACTCTTCAGAAAAATCATTAGAGAAAACACCAATGGTACCGTTTATTTACACGGCTACTGGTTAGCCGGTAAAAAGGGATTATAATTAGCTTTGAATTATCATACACATCTATTCATTAGCCGCCTGGGCTGGTCCAGCTTGGTAACTAAAGGTGAACCGTGGGCGATGAAGATGAAGGATTGTCAGCATTAAACCGTAATTTTATCGTTCAAACACGTTGAACATGACATTTCTATACCAGTATTTTCGCTTGTATTGGGTGCTAGCGGCATTCCTATTTTCCTTCCATGTTTCTGCACAAAAGCAATCAGGAGTGGACAGCAATGCGTTGGCTATTCACTTTGTTGACGGACAACTTCCTGAAGGTAACTATACCGCAGCGGTGTTGGGAATTCCTCGACCTAATGCATCGCAGCTTGCAATTGTTGAGAAAATGAAACAAGCCTTGAAAGCCAATGAAGATTGGTTTTTCAAAACAATGAAGGAATTAAAACCCGGAGAGCCTATACCATATCACAAAAATCTAGGGATTAGCGAAGCGGAGTATGCTACTTTTATGGAGTTCTCCCAGGCTATCAAAATAGATAAAATAGGGGCTATGGAGCTCAAGATCGTTCGAAAGGACAATAGCATCCATTTCGAACCTAAAGACTTCGGCGATTACTTAAAATATGTGGTCATCAATTTAAAAGACCAGCGGGTCAGGGTTGATAGCCTGGGCTTGGAATACAAAGGGCAGATCATTATGGATGCTAAACGGACAACACTGGTTGCTGGACCTTGGGCAGGTTACTCCTGGCAACTCGAAGAATTTAAGAAAGACGGACAATTAATTTTAGATCCGAATAAAGTGGATCCTGCAGAGATGGGAGAACTGAATATAAAATCTATTGAGGTGATAGTTGGCAAACTCGATCATAATAATCAGTGTTTTCTATATGTCAAGAGCAATATTGTCGATAAAGGCCATGTGCTTGCAAAACAGGATATAGCCCTTTTATTAACGAAAGAATAGGCAGAAATTCAGAAATATACCTAACTTTAAATTAGAGCAAAGCCCAAAGCCGGTTTAACATTTGGCTCAAGCGGACATCTAGCCAAAAAGGCTCCCTTATCGGTTAATAAGGGAGCCTTTTATTTGAAAAAAATCGCCTATCCATTTTCCACTTTTGATTTTTCATAGGCGAGAAGTTCATCTGCGCAGAGTTTTCCGAATTTATCGGCCGCCAATGGGCTATCCCCAGTAATCAATTTTCTGTCAACGTGACAATCGCCGGCAATTTTTTTATTCAAAATTTCGATCCCAAGCTGTTTGAGTTTTTCGCCATAAAACCAGGGCATCTCGCCCGGCTGGTATCCACTTTCTGGCAAAGCCTTATCCATTTCATCGGGAAACGAATTGATCTTATACCCCTTAAAGGGAAATTCAGCGTCTCCGCAATCTGCAGCGCTTAAGAGCGCTGCCGGGCCATGGCAGATTGCCAAGAGATATTTATCTTCAGTTACCGCCCATTTGATAAGTTCTTTTACATCATTATTTTCAGGTAGCCCGAGCATTGCGCCATGTCCACCTGGAATAAAAACGGCCACGTAGTCAACGTATCCTTTGTTCGTATCAGCTATAAAATCCCGTAGGTTGTGCGGGTTTGAAAATTGTGTATTATACTTGTCGAGGATGTTACCGATGTTTTCATCTTCGTACGGCATAGCCCACATTTCGAATTTTACAGGAGCACCGGTTGGTGTGTAGAAGTCAACCTCAAATCCAGCCTGTTCGAAATGAAGAATGGGAACGAGTGTTTCGACCGGATGATTGCCTGTTGAAAATTTCTTTCCATTTTTCATGGTCATATACCGTTCTTCTGTGCAAAGCACAAGAATCTTTTTTCGGGTGTCCTTGTTGACATCGCTGTACTTTTTTTTGCTGTAATTTGTCTTGGTCGTAACCATTGTCTTTCTTGAAAAAAAAGAAGGTTCGTAACCAATCCCGTCAAATACGGGTTCTTTGCTCAAATCGTTTGAAAATAATGACATAGTAATATTTTTTTTGGTTCGACATTGGTGCTATTGATAAGCTTCGAAGGTCAAACTTTCCACATTTATTAATCTTTAAGAGATAACAATATCAAAACCCATGCTGTTTCGCCTAAAAAATATTTGTAATCAGGGCAAAATATTTTACGAGGAACTTGGCTTTATGTACTCAAAAATATTTCATCGCTAAAGTAAATAACCATATTAGGTTTTAAGGTAGCTTGGACGCTGTTCAAGCGGGCTTTTTCTTTTTGTACATGAGGGAACATATTTTCCAATTTGCCGTCTCTTCAATACAATCCAACAGATCGATATCCGGCATCAAGGTATACGTTTCATTTGGCAGAAGTAAAAAAAATATTAGCTCCAGTGTAACAGATGTTTACCTCCATATACTTATTGTATATGAAAGAACTATTCAAAGCAATGCTGTTGCTGTTTTTAGGCACAGCTTTTACGAAAGCTGTATCGGCGCAGTCTAATACGAGTCAATCGGTTATGGTTGAGGGAAAAAAAATAGCCTATAAAACCAGCAATCCTGCCAACCGCAAAGCGGGGGAACCTATTTTGGTGTTCGAAGCCGGATTGGGCGGCGGTACATTTGATCCGATTTTACCCCTTTTGCCCAACCATATCGCGAGTATTCAGTACGAAAGAAGTGGTATTGGTAGTTCCGAACCCGACTCCCGTATTGTGACAGATAGCCAGGTGGTGGCGCGCTTACATGGCCTTTTGCAAACCTTGGCCATTCAGCCCCCTTACTTGTTGGTGGGGCATTCCATGGGAGGCCCCTACATCCGTCTGTTTGCGGCCCAATATCCCGATGAAGTATGCGGACTGGTATTTTCGGACCCGACGGATTTTATGTTAACCGAGCAAGAGGATGAACATGCTAAGGTGGTCTCGAAGAGTAAAACGAGCTATCAGCAGATTACAAAGATTATTATGGAGCAGATGTCCAAAAATAAAAATTCCAGTGCGGGAGCACATATTGATGCTGCTCGAGCGCTAACGTCCATTTCAAAAGGATACTTTCATGAATATCGAACATTGCCGCCATTGAAAAAAGAAATTGCTGCTACAGTAATCATATCCTACAACAAAAATATTGAACTGCCCGATGAAGAGCTGGACCGTAAACTAAATCTGGGTATCAATTTTAAGGCATGGTGGAAAGAATACGATGAATTGCGAATCCAGCATTATGCAACATTGTTGAAAGACAATGACCATAGCATGCTTGTCCTGCTCCCGAAATATTCACATGGTATTTACTACCAAAATCCGCAATTGGTCGCAAAACTTATACAGGACAATTTTAATAGCTATAAAAAAGAATAACTACTTCGAGTCCGTTGATTCGAGGGTGGATCCGATGTAGGAATCAAGGCTTTTTATTTTCCCCTTTTCTTCTTTACAAGCGCGTTCCAATCATCTTGCAGACTTTCTGTGTCGACCAATAATAGCGCATTGTCTATCTACAATAAATCGTCTTCCCAAAGTGGTGTTGGGCAAGTTCGTGCGAGCAGCTGTTCAAGATTTCCTTTCATGGGTTTATAGGCGTGCTCGCCAAATTTTCGCCATAAGTACATGAATCCTTCACGCTTTAAATAGCTGAGTATCTTTTCGTTCATAGGTCGCGTTTTGTAATAAACAGCACGGCCGCCATCTTGTTTAAGCCAACGACCGACTATAAATTATATCGCTGACAATGAATGTGATAAAAATTAAACCATTGTGCCTTCTTGATTGTTTGCTAATAATATTAGTAATTTTGAACTGAGCAACTACCAAATTAAGAGAGGCCGAAGGACGGCTTTTTTATACAATTGAAAAAACATGGAGAGGAGTATAGTACATTGTGATCTCGATACATTTTTTGTATCTGTCGAGCGCTTGCAGAACCGTAAGCTCATCGGAGTACCCGTGCTCATAGGAGGAAGTAGTGACCGCGGGGTAGTTGCGTCTTGTTCCTATGAAGCCCGTAAGTTTGGCGTGCATTCCGCTATGCCGATGCGGCTGGCACTACGCATGTGTCCCGAAGCCGTTGTAGTCCGGGGCGATCACGATCGATACAGCCACTATTCCGGTATCGTTACACAGATTATCGAAGAAGAAACGCCTATTGTCGAAAAAGCCAGTATAGACGAACATTATCTCGATGTCTCCGGTATGGACCGCTTTTTTGGTTGTTGGAAATGGACCCAGGAGCTCCGCCAGCGTATTATCCGAGAGACTGGGTTACCCATTAGCTTTGGCCTGTCGGTCAACAAAACCGTCTCTAAGATCGCCACCGGTACGGCCAAACCCTGTGGCGAAAAGCAGGTACAAAATGGTACCGAAAAAGGTTTCCTCGCACCGCTATCCATCCGCAAGATTCCCATGGTAGGCGAGAAGTCCTTTACCTTGCTCCGAAATATGGGGATTTCCAAGATCGGAACCCTACAGCAAATGGAGGTGTTCACCATGCAGAAGGTCCTCGGGGAAAATGGGATCAACATCTGGCGCAAAGCCAATGGGCTTGATGATTCCCTGGTGTTGCCTTTTCGGGAGCAAAAGTCCATGTCCAAAGAAAATACCTTTCAGCAGGATACTATCGATATGGATGTACTCCGTCGCACGCTGATCAGCATGGTCGATACACTCGCTTTTGATCTGCGCAAAGAGCAGAAACTAACCAGCTGCGTCACTCTCAAGATCCGTTACAGCAACTTCGATACCCATACGCAGCAGTTGCAGATTGGCTATACCAATTCGGATCGAAAGCTTACCGATGTGGTGCTTTCGCTATTCAAAAAACTCTATAGCCGCAGGATGCTGATACGGCTTATTGGGATCAAGTTCTCGGGCCTGATATACGGTTCTTACCAGACCGATCTCTTTGACGATAGCGCCGAGGAGGTTAACCTCATGCAAGCCATGGACAAGATCCGAAAACGCTATGGGGCCGAATTTCTGATGAAGGCCATCTGTGCGCCGCTGCCGGAGAAAGGAGGGGAGCATGCTCTTAAATCTACATAGCTATTATAGCCTACGTTTTGGTACCCTCAGCCTGCAGGATCTCGTGTCGGGCATGCTTGCTGGCGGTTATGATACCGCCGTGCTTACCGATATCAACAACAGTTCGGGATCACTGGATTTTATCAAACTGGGGCGCGCAGCCGGACTGAACCTACTCGCAGGGATGGAGTTCCGCAACGACGATCAGCTTTGTTTTGTAGCCATCGCCAAAAATGAGTGTGGCTTCCGTGAGATCAATGAGTATCGAACTAAGCTCAATATGGAAAACCGCGCTATACCGGAGCGTGCGCCCGAATTTGAGGAGGTCTTTGTCATCTATCCCTTTAGCAGGCTCAATGCCTTTCCATTGCGGGACTTCGAATACATCGGCGTTCGACCCAGTGAGCGGACCCGCGCCCAGCTGATGGACCGCAAGGTACTTGATCGCTGTGTGATAATCGCACCCGTCAGTTTCCGCAAAACCGACTACACCTTACATCGGCAATTAAGGGCGATTGATAACAACTTGTTAATTTCGCAGCTTAACAAAGGGCAGATCGCTGCCGAGGACGAGGTATTTATCCCTCGGGTCAAGCTTATGCGCTTATTTGCCGACTTGCCCCAATTGCTGGCCAACACCAACCGTATACTGGGCCAGTGTTCTTTCAGTTTCGATTTCACCAGTGTTAAAAATAAAGCAACCTTTACCGGTAACCGCTACAACGATAAGCAGCTCCTGCACAAGTACTGCATGGATGGCTTTACCAGGCGCTATGGCCGCAATGATCGGGTCGCAACCGAACGCATTCAGCGCGAGCTTGAGATTATCGAAAACCTGCGTTTCTCCAGTTATTTCCTGATTACGGACGATATCTGCCGCTACGCACGTGGGCGCAATTTTCACTACGTAGGCCGCGGATCGGGGGCCAATTCTGCTGTTGCTTATTGCTTGGGGATCACCGATGTTGACCCCATTGCACTTAAGCTTCCCTTTGAGCGTTTTCTCAATCCCAAGCGCAAGAGTCCGCCTGATTTTGATATAGATTTTAGTTGGAATGAACGCGACGAGATGTACGAATATATTTTCAACCGTTATCAGACAGGACATACAGCCCTGATGGGCGCCATGAGCACCTTTCGCTCCCGCAGCATCCTGCGCGAGCTGGGTAAGGTATATGGACTGCCCAAGGCCGAGATCGACCGCCTGGTGCATGAGCCCGATCATATGCTCAACAAAAATGAGGTGACTAATACAATTCTGAGCGTTTACAACCGCATGGCCGATTTTCCCAATCAGCGGACCATCCATGCCAGCGGCGTGCTCATTTCGGAGGAACCGCTCACCTGTTATTCGGCGATGGACAATCCGCCCAAGGGATTGCCGACCATGCAGTTTGATATGTATGTGGCCGAAGATATCGGTTTTGAAAAGTTCGATATCCTTTCCCAGCGAGGTATCGGCCATATCAAAGATTGCCGGACCATTGTGCGGGAAAACTTGGGTGTGGTGATCGATACCGACAACCCCAAGCGTTTTTTTCAGGATGCCCATATTGCGACGCAATTAAAATCAGCCAATACCATCGGCTGTTTTTATATCGAGAGCCCGGCCATGCGGCAGTTGCTCACCAAACTGCGTTGCGATGATTACCTGACGTTGGTGGCAGCGTCCTCCATTATTCGGCCTGGTGTGGCCAGTTCGGGTATGATGGGCGAATATATCCGCCGGCATCACGACCCCACGACGGTCATCTATCCGCACCCCGTGTTTAAGGAACAGCTCGAAGAGACCTATGGCGTGATGGTCTATCAGGAAGATGTGATGAAGATCGCCAATGCCTACGGTGGACTCGATATGGCCGATGCCGATGTGCTGCGGCGCATGATGTCGGGCAAATACCGGAGCAAAGACCACCTGATCGAAATCGAGGATAAATTCTTTTCCAACTTCAAGGCCAAGGGATACCCCGAAAAGACGAGCCGCGAGATCTGGCGGCAGATGGAAAGCTTTGCGGGCTATTCATTTAACAAGGCGCATTCCGCATCCTTTGCTGTAGAGAGTTATCAGAGTCTTTTCCTCAAGACTTACTATCCTTTGGAGTTTATGGTTGCGGTACTCAACAATTATGGTGGGTTTTACAATCGTAAAGTCTATGTCAATGAAGCACGAATTTCAGGCGGCAATATCTGCCTGCCCTGTGTCAATCAGTCCGTTTTTAATACCTCCATTCAGGGTAAGGATATTTATCTGGGTTTTGACTGCCTGCTCAACTTGGAGGGTAAACTGGCCCATCGCATTATCGAAGAGCGCGAAGCGAATGGCACCTATACGAGTCTGGAAAATTTTGTTAAGCGCACACAGACGGGTATTGAGCAGGTTGTTATCTTGATCCGTGTTGGAGCCTTGCGCTTTACGGGGACGGGAAAAAAGCAATTGCTGTGGGCTTCGCATCTGATGATGAGCAAGCATAAGCCTGTTGCAACGGGTATGGCGCTCTTTGAGACTGAGAGTCGCAAGCCTATACTGCCACCCTTGGAAGAAGATATCTTGGAGGACTATTACGACGAAATGGAGCTGATAGGCTTCTGTGTCACAGGGACGCTTTTTGATCTTACCAAAAGCAATTACCGGGGCGATATGCCAGCCAGAGAACTCCACTTGTTTGAAGGAAAAATAGTCCGCGTTGTAGGGGATTTTGTCTGTGAGAAATTTGTGAAGACCAAGCGTGGCGACCTGATGAAATTCGGTACTTTCCTCGATGCCGAGGGGCGCTTTTTTGATACCGTCCATTTCCCACAGAGCCTGGTCAAATATCCGCTCCATGGGACGGGAATCTATTTGGTTGAAGGCAAAGTTGTCGTAGAATATGGTTGCCCTTCCATTGAGGTGATCCGCTGTGCTAAAATGCCGTTAAAGCCAGACCCTAGAAGCGAGTAACCTGCCGCTTTAATCCAGTACTGCGGTGAGGTTGGGATTAATCACAAATTTACCTTCTGCAGTCTCTTGGATGAAATCTGATAGATTGATATGAAGCATTAGCGTATGGTTTTCATTCGGAGAAAGCTTATTGTCGGCAGCGATATTCACCGCGATAATTTGTCCTTGCGGCATCTCTAAAGCATAGGGAAGGTCATCTATGACTATTTCATTTCCTGTAGGGGCAACTTTTAGCATAACTTCCTGTAGGCTGCCATGGGGCACATGTCCACCCGCGATGATGCTATCCTTTTGAATTCGGAGGATGTTTACCCTTTTATTTGCCTCGATTTTTCCTCCACCTGCAGACGTGCGGGTCCATAACTTCTGGATCTCGAGATGGACTGCATCATACTGATCACCTTCAGTTTTTACCGTTACTTTTAAGTGCGCCTGCTCGGGTGCGGGGCTATCATCCTCATGGCAGCTACCTAAAAGTATGAGGAGGACCAGGCCCATAAGATGCAACAGCACAGAAACCCTGCGGGCGGTTAACTTTGTATTTTTTCTATTGGAAATCACGGGCATAATTGTTTTTTATAATTGAACACAGGAGGAGCGGTCATCGTTTGCTTTTTTGTAAAAACAGCCCGCTACGTGAGCCATATACACATTGTCCATTTTTCTCTTACTATTCAATTTAACTTTTCATATCTTTGTAGTTCATGCAAAAACAACTATTCACATATTATAGTTTAGCGATTGGAATGATTGCCTGATTCCGGGTGTCTTGCTTCTTGCGTTTCGCTGGTAATAAGCATGTTACCAGTGGTATACCTGTGAGTCATTCGGATGACCAATAATCAGCAATTTAATTCATCATTCTAAATTAATAATAAATGAATAACCTCGCATTATTTGGTTGGAATAGTGACCTATTTCAGCTTAAACAAGAATCTACATATTCTAATCTTTTTCATGGTCGTGTTTCGGCTGTGAACAAAACTAACTACGAGATCATGTCCGAGAACGGCTTGCTATTTTGCGAGCTGGCGGGCAATCTGCTCTTTGGAAAGTCAGCGTTTGAGCTACCCTGCACGGGGGACTGGGTTATCTTTCAACCTTTTGACGACAACAAAGGAATAATTGTCGATATCCTATCACGTACCCACACATTGTACAGAAGAAAGAATGGTACCACTTCGGATAAACAGGCAATAGCATCTCATATAGACAAAGCTTTTATTGTTCAGAGCTTGGATGCCAATTTTAATCCCCGTCGAACGGAACGGTTTATGGCCCAGGTATTGGAAGAAAATATTCAACCGGTGCTCATACTCACTAAATCTGATTTGGATTTTAATCGACAGGATATAGATGAGTCGTTAAAACACCTTACCAGCAACGTGCAAGTATTTTACACAAGCATTCATTCCACAGAGTCAATTGTTCTTGTACGTGAATCTATCCTGCCTGGGGAAACAATAGTATGTATAGGCTCCTCTGGTGTAGGAAAAAGTTCTTTAGTCAATGCGTTATGCGAACGCACAGTGTTGCTCACCTCCGAAACAAGTAACGCCACAGGGAAAGGTAGGCACACTTCAACCCGGAGAGAAATGGTCTTGATGGATGGTTCCGGCGTTTTGATTGACACGCCCGGTGTAAGAGAATTCGGTTTAGCGTTAGAAACTCCCGAAACATTGGAAGACGTATTTGATTTCTCTGGATTTGCTGGCTCCTGTCGCTTTGACAATTGTGCTCATCTTTCCGAACCTGGATGTGCAGTTAAGAATGCGGTAGACAATGGTCTTTTAGAACCTCGTGTATACGAAAGCTACTTAAAATTGAGAAGGGAATCATGGCATTTCTCCGTATCTGAACACGACAGGCGCAAAAGAGATAAATCCTTCTCAAAAATCGGGGAGGAGGCGAAGCGAATAAAGAAACGCTAATCAATTTTTCAATTTTATACAGATGTTCCTTAACAATGTTGAACATCTGTATAATTTAAGATGCAGATATCAAACCTTGGTAGTCACGAATTCAGTTTATACTATACAATTCTACCCCCCGGAAACGACTAATTTTCGGGGAAACATTTCATGTAGCGGATATAATAACAGAATCGATTGAATCAGGGGAAAGTACTACTTTATTAAAAAGGCCGGCGACATGAATTACCGACCTTTATAACTACTAAAACAAACTAACTTAACCTATCAGATAACGATATTCATTTATAATAGTTCATTTTTTAGCAAAAAAAGGACTAATCTTTCGATTAGCCCCTAACTAAATTATAGACAGATCCATAAAGGACCGGAAAATACTTTTAATATGGCCAGGCCTAAAACCTGACCATACAATTAAATCAATCTAACTGAACTGATACATAACGATTGACGCTAAATGGACAATTCTGTTAACAGCTTGGTTTGATAAAAATGGAAAAAGCCTTGAGGGGGGAACCCAAGGCTCTAATTATTATTAACCTATATTTTTGAAAAGTACTTATAATACAATGTCGAATTACTTTTAGTTTGAAAAAAATAAAAAAGGCTGATCCTAAGACCAGCCTTTAAAATCAACCATAAAAAATAAAACCTATTAATCGTGTCCTTCAGTCTTAACGATCTTATTGTAAATTCCCAATAATAAAAACGGTGCCGCCCATTGACCGACGAACAAAGCTGTATTATCATCTTTTGTTTTGCAACATTTTAATGCTGCTGAAATTCCCATCGCTGCAAGTGATGCCGCCAAGAATAAAATTGAGGGAATTTTAGAAGTTTGCTGTTCTACTTCTTTTGTTACTTTGTCTTCATTTCCTGTTGTAAATGCCATAATATGTATACTTTGGTTTATTAATGAACTACTTTCAGGGATGAATAGTTTAGTTTTATACAAAAAAGACCGAGACTCAGCATCTCGACCTTCCATTCAAGACATTGCACTAAAGACTTTTATGTCGTTACTTTGGTATTCCTAAGAAATAAAATACGCTATTTTGTGTTAAGGTTCTTCGTTATCTGCCATGATTTTAAATGATGATTATAGGTGAGCATCCAAGCCGTTTCATTGGCTCTCTTTCCTTTTTCATTTAAATATTCACCTACTCGTACTGTTATCAGTGTTGTATTATCTCTAAGTATTTCAGCATATGCTTTTTCACCAGTGCTAAGTTCTGCTATTGCCGGAATATTTTCTACACCTACTTCGGGTTCGAACAGGAATGTTGCTGTACACCCAATATTGAGACTTTTTCCTTGAAATATGATTCCGTTCATGATGTTATCTTTTTAAGGGTGAGAAATTTATATTACAAAGAGAACCGCTATGGCATTGGTACCCTTTTATAAGTTTTACAGTAATATAACGTTTACAAGTCGTGATTTATTTTTTCTTGCTAATTTTATGAAATAAATATTACATTTCTTCAATAAGATCGCGAGCCCTTGATGCTGGGGTGATCCATTGCAAGCGATCGGTTTGGTTCGGGGTCAGCTGTAGGATCTTTGACTAAGCACAAAGTTAACGACTTTTTGAACTATATGGGCTGCATTACTGTTCCAAAGTAAAGAGAACCGTATATAGCTTTTGAAGATGAAATTTGTCAAAGTAAATCGAGTCGTATTAACCGCGCTGCGAGCGATGGGGTATAATGTGCTGATTTCACCTGTTGAAGTTCAGGATCCACAAAATATTACTTGGAAGGCGATGTGGGTAGAGAACGTCGATACCTGGATTAGGAACTTGTATTGTGGGCAGGGAAGTACGGCTCGTCCAAATATTCTTGACATTGATTATGTACTGGCAAACGTTCCCGAGTGCTATTTGTCAGGAAGTGTATTTATAGAAAGTGATAAGGTCTATTAGTCTATAAATCCGCTTCGTTATTTGGAGTGAATATCTTCTGTTTAAAGATTATTGTGGCTACGTTTTTTTAAGAGATCCAGAGGTTAAAGAATCGTTGTACGATTACCCATTTACCATTCACTTTTTCAAGAAGAAATGCATCACCGTTTCCACATAAAGGACCGCATACATAGTCAACCGGCACGTATTCTTTTTTGCGGTTATACCCCATAATGGGAAGATGAAGGTAATAAATGCTTTGATTACGGTTCATCCTGTATTTATCGGCGTCATCGACATTGTACGCTGCTTTGATAGCGGCTGGAATCGGGATGATTGCCTTCCTTTCGTTCATCTGATTAAGCATATCCAGCGAGTCTTTGAGCTGGTTATCCAGTATTTTCATCAGCTTCTGTGGATCGACGTTGTAAAAAACATAATTCCTGTCATGCAATGATGAGATAGAATCTCTCATAAACTTATTATGAATGAACGCCCTTCGTTCTCCTTCACGTTGCAGTTTGATACCGGCCGAATCGTCAGACAAAATTGTTTCTAAAATGGAAACATAGTCTTTTTGCACTGAGCTGTCATTGTATATTTTGGATTTATTATTTTGGACAGGTGTCATTGTACTTTTACGCATTGTACAGCCCTGGAAAACTAAAAAAAAGAAGATAATATATAGATAATTCATATGCAATTAGTTGTTCCTATTTCCGTACTAGATCTGTGCCAAAAAACTTCATTTTCAGTTTTTGGTCTAATGCCGCTTTCCATCTTTTGCGCCATCCCAGACTTCAGTAATGCTACAACTGGGTGCAGAAGAGGCAAAGCCTTTATTTTGTCAACGAAGAAGATTATGAGCTGTTCTTTATGAATAGCTTATATCGGTGGCATGAGATGGGGGATAATAGTTTCGTTTAACACTGTAATACGCATTCTATCTGCGTACTTCTATATTTCTGTGTAAGCTTCAATTTTTTCAAGAAAATTATCTACCTGATAATAAGAGGTCTTCCATTGTTTTTATGCTCTTTTTTTAAAATGCGCAAAAAGGCTTCAGTAGCGCAATCGATCTTTGTGTTAATGAAAATTTAAAAAAGCATGAAGAAATGAAAGCACATATCATCAAGAAGCTCATGGAAATAGAAGCGAGCGAAGGAGTACGTATACTTTTCGCCTGTGAATCAGGAAGTCGAGGTTGGGGATTTCCGTCAATCGACAGTGATTACGATGTTCGGTTTATTTATGTAAGAAAAGCAGAGGACTATAGTCTTTTGTTTCCGCTTCCTACCGAAATGCGGTTTCCGATAACCGATGACCTTGATATCGCAGGCTGGGATCTGTTTAAAGTACTCATCTTAATGTATTAGAGCAATGTGAGCCCATTTGAATGGATTCAGTCACCAGTGGTCTATCACGAGTTTAACGGATTCAAAACAAGTTTTAGGACAATGATCGAAAATTATTTTGACGCACATAGGCACGCCCATCATTATCTTGGGATTGTCCGAAGCAAAGTGAA
Organism: Sphingobacterium sp. UBA2610; assembly: GCF_002339225.1. NCBI lineage: Bacteria > Pseudomonadati > Bacteroidota > Sphingobacteriia > Sphingobacteriales > Sphingobacteriaceae > Sphingobacterium > Sphingobacterium sp. UBA2610. The sequence goes on along the minus strand of NZ_DDKA01000023.1, from coordinate 186,826 downwards.
AGATCTTCGGCGAGAAACGATGAAGCTCAAGAGCTTATTTTATATCCTCAGATCTTTACTAGCGGCAGACTGGAGTATGACCTATCGCAGTTATGCGCCGATGACATTGGCCGAACTATCCGTATTATTGCCCAATGTTGTTAAAGTCGAAGTCATGCAGTTACAGAAGTTGAAAAGCCAAGTCGATGAAGGTTTTGTATTCAGCTGTTCAGCTACCATAAGGAGTTATATCGAAACAAAGTTAATACATTTAGAGAGCCAAGTAGAACAGGTTCCCGTATCCGTATTGGATAAGGAAGGACTAGAGAATTACTTTAAAACTATATTAAGATGACTATAGACGAACTTCGAAAGAACGGGCTGATCCTGTTTGAGGCCGTTGTCGGCAGCCGGGCATATGGTTTGGCCACCGCATCTTCCGATACGGATATCAAGGGGGTATTTTATCTGCCTCTGGAAGATTACTTGGGTGGTCAATATACTGCCCAAGTGGCTAATGCGAGCAATGATGAAGTGTATTATGAGCTAGGTCGCTTCGTCGAGCTCCTGTCAAAGAGTAATCCGACTGTATTGGAGCTATTGGCTAGTCCTGCCGATTGCATCGTATACCGAGATCCAATAATGGAGCAATTTAAAATGCAGGAATTTATTACGCGGGAGGCCGTTATGACTTTTGCGCAATATGCTATGGTACAGGTGCGTAAGGCAAAAGGGTTGAATAAGAAAATCAACAATCCGATGGATCACGAACGTAAAAATTTGCTGGAGTTCTGTTTTATCATAGCCGGTAATGGTAGTTTACCGTTAAGCGCGTGGCTGAGCAGGCGGCATTGGAAGCAGGAAAACTGTGGTTTAGCAAAGATTGAACATGCAAAGGGAATGTATGCCCTATATTATGATCAGACTCAGACTTTGGGTTATAAAGGCGTCGTGGCTAACCTGGATAGCAATGAGGTGTCGTGCAGTTCTATCGCAAAGGGTCAGACACTTTGTGCGTACCTCTGTGTTAATTACGAATCTTATTCATCTTATTGCAAGGCGTATAATGAATATTTCAGCTGGGTGTCAGCACGCAATGAGGCACGTTTTGAGGGGACAATGGATCATGGGCAGGGTTATGATGCGAAAAATATGATGCATACCATACGTTTATTGCAACAGGCAAAGGAGATTGTATCCAAAAAGAAATTACAGATACAACGTCCCAATAGGGAAGAGCTCCTGCGCATTAAGAATGGCGCCTATAGCTATGAGGAACTTTTTGTCTGGTCGCAAAAGCTCTTTCAGGAAGTTGAAGAGCTCTGCTTGCACAGTTTATTTCCGGTAGCGCCAGATCAGGTTAAGCTGAAGCATCAATTGGTTGATATGCGTAAGCGTCTGTATCATGTTAAGATTTAATTCTTCATGTCAAGGAGAAGTCAGTAATGGATAGCGTTCCACCATCCTTAAACTTCATGGAAACTAATGCATACTTTGGATTTTAAGCAAAGCATTTGCGATTTCGGTTGCTTTCTCCCGGACGGTGACCGGTTGATTTTTATATGATGGTGGATAATCTCCATTATACCAAGGCATAATTCCTCATTTTTGTATTTAGAACAAGGTACGCGTAGGATATCAAATAAATTTATCTGTTTCTGTACTAATTAGTTAATTGACACAGGATTCTTACAGGAGGAATTTTTTCTTAATTTCGAACCGTTAATATTTATAATTCATTCCATTTATGCTGTTCATTTATACACGTTACGAGTACGTTTTAGGAAGTAAAAATATCACTGCAACATTAAAAAATGAGACCATACCGCAGAATTTCAATCTTAGTATCATTACACCTGCGACCAAATTTTTAGGGTTTCCGGTTGGAGGAGGTCTGGTAAAAATGTCTCGTTTAGTCAATCAGTACGGGCAGGTCATCCACGCAAGAAATTATTCGCCTGAAATAAAAGAAGAGGTAAAGAAATTTAAGAAGACACTAGAAATTCCCTATTTCAAACTTTGGAAAGGGTATTTGATTATAGCATCGATAGCAATTATCGGCTCTATTATTTACGGTATTAAACTGAACATGGATGGCAAGAAATATCGGAATGAAAAAGAAAGTCTTGCTAAGTCGGCTCAACAATTACAGGCAGGACAACTATATGGAGCAAGTTTCTTTACCGATGCTGAAGGAAATAACATCCAAGGTTTACCAGCAGGTTGGGTTAAGATTCTAAAGATAGAAGGAGATACAATCTTTGTCCAACGGTCTAAAAAAATATCGGATCGTGCGATGTTTGAAATGAAAGATTTGGAATCAATTAAGCCAACATCGGATGAAGACTGGAATAATAGGATCGAAAAAATGAATTATACGCTATTTAAAGAAGCTGTAAACAATAAAAATTTATCCGGTATTGATTTATCTTATATTGGTGCAGATCATGATAAATATTCTGGCGTTATTATGTCTTTTAAAGGCGTTGAATAATATTATTTCTAGAATTAAAACTGGAAAAATGGAATGAAAGTTCGCAAGTTTATTATCAAGAAGAGAAGAAATACATCGATATTACCAATTATCAATATTGGTTGATTTTTCAAGAATGGATTTGATCAGCCCATTAAAGTACGCGTTTACGAATTGATGTTTTTTCTCATTTTTGGGGCTACCGTTGCCTTTGAAATAAAATTTTTTCACGTTCATTTTATTCCAAGTACCGTTGTAATTCATAATTTGAGCACTGAAAGTTGGACTATTGATTCTTATTTTTCCATCTTTAAACAAAAAAGACAAGGTATAATCGACATCATAGTAAGCAATACCCGATGTTTTAAGTCCTCTTTGTTGGTAAGCTGCTAAAGTTATCGCCTGCCCGGGAACCAAAGTCAGGCCTTCTTTGGGATTGGAATACAAGCTATTGATCGACTTTAATACATTATTGTAAAGTTCTTGCTGTTTAACGCCAGGAACTTCTACTACGGTATAATCTAGATTCTCTTTAGAAACGAAACCTGTTGGAGCTAGGGTGAAATATTGTGGAAACGCCAAATTTGTGAACAGAAGCAAAAATATTCCGGTAATGATATAATTTTTCATATTAAATTGTTTTAAAGAGAATTAACTTAGCCAATTTTACAAAATAATTCTTTAGTCGCATCAATGTTTCTGCAATGTACTTCATTGTAAAAGAAAATCCAATTGAAAAGTGCATACAGAGGATGTCGAACCATTTTATAACTATACCACTGAGGAAATTGTTTGCAAATCAATGTATATATTTGAATACTAAAAAGATTTAAAGATGATAAAATCAATGCGAACACCAACTATTACCATTGGAATTATAATAATTATTTTAAATTTATTTGGCTGTTCTGGACATACTAAGCAAAATAATAATAAGCCATCAATTCAGAATCCATTAACCGAGCAGATTATTGATACGACTTCGGATGACATCTTATTGGAAGTCGTTTATGATAACCTCTTTCGTAAGTTATCGCCGGCATATGACAAAGAATATGAAATCGTCTTGTCCTGGAACAAGTCCAGACAAGCAATTTATATGATCAGCCAATTAGAAGGAGAAGTAAATAATGGTGGTTATAACCAGTTTTATTTTAATTCAAGCGGTCAATTTGCTGCTGCGTTGCCAGAAGCGCTGAAATTAGTTGGCGCTACTCAATTTGCTGATCTGACCGAGCGGGCAAACAGCACATTTGAAAAGGAGAAATCGAAAATAACCGAAGATCAGGATGGTACGGTAGAAGGTTTTAGTAAATCTTATGAAAACAATCCGCTAAACAAATTTGACGAGGAGTTCTACAAACTTAATGACGCTAAAAACTTGCAAAAAATTCTGGTTGACTACATCCGAAAGAAAAAGAAAGAGTTTACTGATTAGCATGTATTTACATATAGCCAAAAGTAAAATTAAAATTAGAGAATTTGGACCTCGATAGTTTATATGTTGAACGATGCCCTTATCACCGTATTGATTAATGACATTTTCCAGTTGATGATAAAAATGTCACAATGGAAAGAAAATTTTAGATAATTTTTTTACTGGCATGCATTTCAGTAATTTTGAATTTATAACATAAACTTTAAGTAAGAATGGAAAAGTATAATTACGGGGTCATTGGTCTGGGTGTAATGGGAAGAAATCTGCTTTACAACATTGCCGATAATGGTTTTTCTGTCGTAGGATTCGATTTAGATGAAGAAAAGGTAATCGAACTTCGTAAAGGAGTGGCTTCAGGTACACAGGTTGTTGGAACTGTTTCACTAGAGGAATTTGTATTGAATTTAGAAAGTCCGCGAAAAGTTATTTTGATGGTACCAGCAGGCAAACCGGTTGATGCTGTTCTTGAAAGCATAACCCCGCTGCTGAGTCCAAAAGATATTGTCGTTGATGCGGGAAATTCTTATTTCAAAGATACCGAGAGACGTATAGCCGATTTAGCTTCTAAAAACCTTCATTTTATGGGAATGGGAGTTTCTGGAGGAGAGCAGGGCGCCAGAAGAGGACCGAGTATTATGCCAGGGGGAGATTTGGAAGTTTTCAATTTGGTGAAGCCTATGCTGGAAGTTATTTCAGCAAAAGTAAATGGGGAGCCCTGTACCGCTTATATGGGGAAAGGAGCTGCTGGGAATTATGTTAAAATGGTTCACAACGGTATTGAATATGCCATCATGCAATTAATCAGTGAAGCATATGATTTACTGAGAAAAGGAGCTAATCTTACGAATGAACAATTGTATGAAGTTTTTAAAAGATGGAATGAAGGCGAGATGAATTCTTTCCTTATTGAAATAACAAGAGATATCTTCCAGCAAAAAGATGATGTAACAGACGGTTTTCTTGTCGACAAGATTTTAGATAAAGCAGGAGCAAAAGGAACCGGAAAATGGACCTCCCAGGAGGGTATGGAAATTGGGGTCTCTATTCCAACCATCGATATTGCCGTAACATCAAGAATTTTATCCGCTTACAAAGATGAGCGAGCAAAAGCTTCTCAAATATATGCTAAAGAAGAAGTGAAAACTCCAGAAAATACAGAATTGTTTATAAAAGAGGTGGGGGATGCTTTGTATTTATCTACTTTAATCAGTTATGCTCAAGGTTTGGCATTATTGGTAAAAGCTTCTGAGGAATATCAGTTTGAAATTCCGTTAAAAGATGTTGTTAAAATCTGGAGAGGTGGGTGTATCATCCGTTCGGTTTTATTGGAGAAATTTTATCTGGCTTATTCAAAGTACGAGAACTTATCTAATATTTTATTGGATCAGGAAATTTCAGAAATTGTAAAAGATAAAATTCCGTCATTAAGAAAAACGGCTGCTTTTGCTGTATCAAACGGAATTCCAAGTTTAGGAATTCAGTCGGCTCTAGGGTATTTCGAAGCATACACCACAGCATCTTTACCTGTAAACCTGCTTCAGGCTCAGCGTGATTATTTTGGTGCGCACACTTACCAAAGAACGGACAGAGAAGGAGTCTTTCATACTTCATGGCAAACCCCAAATAACTAGATCCTAACAATGAGTGACAATACAATCCTGCATCCAACAACGATCGTTATTTTTGGTGCAACAGGGGATTTGGCAAAAAGAAAGCTTTTTCCAGCCTTCTACAATTTATACATCGATGGCAGAATGCCCAAAGGTTTTAATATTCTAGCTTTAGGAAGAGCCGAAAATACGGATGAAAAATTCAGCGCTTATATTAAAGAAAATCTGGAGAGTTTTTCCAGGAAGACCGTAACCAAGGAAGATTGGGCTGGTTTTCAGGCTCACATCAGCTATTTTCAGCATCAGCTTGATGAAGAAAGCTCTTATCAGAATTTATATCAGAAACTGGAGAATTTTGATAAGGTGTACGGAATGAGAGGAAACAGACTTTTCTATTTGTCGATTGCACCAAACTTTGTATCTGTAATTTCAAATCATCTTAAAAATACATCAATAGCATCTGATCCTGCAACAGATCGAATTATTATCGAAAAACCTTTTGGTCACAATAAAGAATCTGCCATTGAGCTAAATAATCTTCTTTCACAAACTTTCCAGGAAGAACAGATTTATCGTATCGATCATTATTTAGGTAAAGAAACAGTACAGAATATTTTGGCGTTCAGATTCGGAAATTCAATTTTTGAACCTCTTTGGAACCACAGACATATAGAATCGGTGCAGATTACGGTTGCCGAAGAAGTCGGAGTGGAAACAAGAGCCAGTTTTTATGAGCAGACAGGAGCTTTGCGCGATATGATTCAGAACCATCTTTTGCAAATTCTTTGTATGGTTGCTATGGAACCTCCGGCTTCACTTGGATCGGGTGAGATCAGGGATCGTAAAGTTGATGTTTTAAAATCCATCCGTAGGATTTCTCCTGAAAAAGTAGATCATTATGCGGTAAGAGGACAGTACGGACGAGGCAAAGTAAATGGGCTGAAAGTAAATGGCTATCGCCAGGAGGAGGGAATTGCTCCTGATTCCAATACCGAAACATTTGTCGCTATCAAGTTTTATCTGGATAATGAAAGATGGGAGGATGTTCCTTTTTATGTTCGTACCGGGAAGAAGATGAAAGAAAAGCATTCTTATATAACGATTCAGTTTAAGCCACTTCCCAATTCTATGTTTTCAGAAAGCACCTCGCTTCTGTCGGCTAACCGATTGATTATTAATATCCAGCCACAAATGGACATCAGATTGCAGTTTATGTCTAAAAAACCAGGCTTGTCCTTAGCGCTTAAACCTGTGGAAATGATTTTCGATAATTTTGCCTGTCAGACCGATACTCCCGAAGCTTATGAAACTCTTTTATTGGAAGCACTTGTCGGAGACCTTACACTGTTTATGCGCTCCGATCAGGTAGAAGAAGCTTGGGATGTGATAAAAACAATTCAGGAAACCTGGGAAAAAACCAAAGACCCCTCTTTCCCAAATTATGCTTCCGGAAACTGGGGACCTGATGACAGTGATGCACTGGTAGAGCGGCAGGGACATCAGTGGGTTTAAAATATAATTAAAAGAAAATGAATATTACGATATTTGATAATCTGGATGCTTTATATAAAGAAGCAGCAGATACATTTGTTGAGCTTTCGAAAAAAGCAATCCAGAAGCATGATAAATTTGTGGTTGCGTTAAGTGGTGGCTCTTCACCGAAAGCTATTTTTAGTTTATTAGCTACTCCTGAATATGCCGATAAAATAATTTGGGAGAAAATCCATTTTTTTTGGGTAGATGAAAGATGGGTTTCTCTTGAAGATGAGAAAAGTAATTTTAAGATGACTTTGGAAGTACTTTTGAATAAAGTTCCAGTCAATAAAAATCAGATTTTCCCAATGTATAAAGAGCGAATTGAGCCTGAAAATTACGCTAAAGAATACGAAGCGCAAATTAGAAATGTTTTGGGAGCTGACGGTGTTTTTGATTTCATCCTTTTAGGAATGGGCGATGATGGCCACACAGCTTCTCTGTTTCCAGGTGAAAAGATTTTACAGGAAAAAGAAAAATGGGTTGATGCCTACTATCTAAAGCCACAGGAAATGTTTAGAATTACGTTGACTGAACCTATCATCAATAAAGCTGAAAATATTCTGATTGTTACATTCGGTAAATCCAAGAAAAACGCTTTGAACGAGGTTCTTAATGGTGTATATAATCCTGAACTATATCCGCTACAGTTAATTGAAAAGAAAGCAGGAGTCCAGATTTTTACTGATAAAGAAGCTGGAGTTTAATTGAATTGTCTTTTCATCCGAATGCCCTTTATTTTCAATTGTATTTTGGGGGTAGGCAGTATGCATGCGAAAGATTTAGGAACACGTTAGATTCCTATAAAATCGCAACAAAAAGTATGAGTAGAAGGAGGAACATAACGCCAAACAACATAGGATTCCATTATATGGAGGAATATTAACCTCCATTTCGATATTGAGATTATCAAAAAGACCTTTCCGCAATTGCGGAAAGGTCTTTTTGATTCCTCTTTTCGTGCGATGAAAGGAATTTTATTAATCCTAAAAATACGCAGATTTTAGCTGAGTATAAGATGAATTTTCTGGAGTAGTCTACAGTACTTTTCCCTTAGCAATTGGGACCTGAGGTGAAACAAAAAAATCATAGCAGGTTTTAGTGAATTTCCGAAGATTGACGGGAAATGACTTAAAACTATTTATTTTCTTTGACAGATTAATCTAAAAGTTTCATTAGATGATCGACAGTTTTAGCTACCTCTTCTTTCTTCACGACTAAGGTTTTTTTTTCTAGACCCGGAGGAAGAGAAATCTTGCCGTTAAATTCAGGAAGAAACAAATTGATCTTTTCCTGATCCATTTTATTGAAATTAATAAAAGTCCATTTTTTGGTTTCGTCCTCTTTTAACGCTAATAAGTAAGCCGAAGTAATAGCCATTTTGCCTTTTTCAGGCATAGACATTACCAATACCTGAGGAATAAAGCAGTAGGCTATCCCATCAATTTTTGAGACATCTATATCGACATAATTGATCGTGGAATCAATTTTAACCCCATATTTTATAAGAGATGAATAGAGTTCCTTGGTCAGTTTTGTTGCCTGATCTATCCCGCCCATGCTTTCAATTATGCGGGGCGATGTTTGACTTATAATACCTTCGATATCTCCAGAAATAGATGCTTTTGTCATGATAGACAGTGCTTCCCTGAGCTGCGGATCTTTTTGCGCGAAGCTTGTATGATGAAAAATAGTTAATAGCGTAATTAACCAAAATACCCTTTTTCGCTGGATGTATTTAAACCGGTTGAACCAATTGTTACTTTGCATAATGGAAAGAGGTTAATTTCCGTTGAATGTACGGGTTTTTATTTATAAATCAAATTAGATAAGTGTCTCCGTATGAAGTATATTTTATTAATCTCTATTAACGCCAAAGCACAGGAGATAGAGATTTTAATTTGACTAGATCGTATCGGAAAGCATTTTTCAGGGACACCGATGGAATCTATTCAATTTCGAATATAGCCTGTATTTCGACTGAAGTATTTCCTGGGAGTGACAAGGCTCCCACCGTTGCCCTGGCGTGTTTTCCTTTTTCACCAAATACTTCTACAACCAAATCTGATGCAGCGTTCATGAGGTCAGCATGTTTGGTATAGTCATCAGTTACATTAAAGTACCCAGTTAACTGAACACATTTTTTTATGCGGTTAAGATCGCCTCCCACAGCATTTTTTAATACTCCCAAAACATTGAGCATTGTGGTACGTGTCGCTTCCTTAACCTGCCTTTCATCCACGTCTTTACCGAGTTTTCCGGGGGATTGTAATTTCCCATCCTTTAATGCATATTGATTGATAAATACCAGGTTTCCGGTACGTACAAATGGCTGATAATTTCCAGCAGGTTTTGGAACATCAGGCAGGATAATTTTTTTATTGATCAGTTCCTGATTTATATCATTATTGTTTTTTTGTTCAATAGGAGCGGATTCTTTGTGAAATGTTCCTTGTAAGGCCTTTGCAACCTTCCCGAAGTTTTCCCCCTGATCTTCGGCAAGAAGGCGTTCATCGGAGCTCGGACGTGGCACATTTTTTATACCTACCAAGCTCGTGGTTCCTAAAACAGAATTGCCCTGAGCAATTGATCTGTCAATTTTGTCATTTGAGCGTATGCCATTTGAAACAAGTATCATTCCATGAACCGCAAGAGTATTCCAAAACGACTGTAAGGCAAGTTCACGTCCTGCTCCGGTACCCGCAGACATAAATACGCTGGCAGGCATTCCTTCAAGTGCGTGTTTCGCCCATAGATCTGTTGTTTTGGAGAAAAATTCGCTCATGCCGGTACTAATATTTCCAAAATACACCGGAGAGCCAAACGCGATACCATCATATGATGAAAGTTCCTCCATACTAACAACTGGGATAGTTTTTAAAATTGGATTGTCCGAATGCTTTACTTGTTTAATTACTGATCGAACATTTGAGTTTTTTTCTAAGCCTTTAGCAAATTCTTTTGCTAATTCTAAAGTCCCACCGTTATCGGAGTAAATAAGGACCAAGACATTTACATCTTTCTTTTGTGCCATGGATTGAGTTGATAAAGTAGTCATCATAACCATTAAAAGCAGTAATAACTTTATAAAGTTTTTCATTTCTAAGTATTTGGTCAAAATTAATCAAAGTACTTTTTTTAACTTTGCCAAAAAGTGTATGCAAAACGACATGGTTAAATGTGGATATCGTAGGATTTAAATGCATTTTGGGGAAATTTAAATATGTTGAAAATATGTTATCAATATTTTTTTTAATTTGTTGCGAATTATAATCCGATAATAGTTGACAAGGACGGTTCTTTAAATGTCCGAGAATAACCTTGACCTGTTTCCTATTCAATGAGGCTGGCCGCAATTTCTTGTTTTGAAGGCTCTCGAACAATGGTTATTTTATTGTTTTTGAAGGATATATATCCGCACTCATTAAATTTAGTTAACCATCCCATCATTGGCCAAACTCTCCATTTTAGGAAAAATTGATTAGCGTTGATGACAATTGGTTTGAAGTGGTTTAAAGGGGGATTATAACTTGGATGATATTGGTGGTAGGCCAATGCGTCGATCGTGATATGAGCAACCCCATTATTCCTCGCACTGAAACCAAAATCGGTATCTTCAGCTCCATATCCAATATAATTTTGATCAAATCCTCCAATTTTATGGAAAGTCTCTTTGGTACACGCAAAATTGAGGGACCAAAAAAGTTCATAACTAAATTGATCTACATCTTTCCTGACAGGATCCGGCCTGCTGTTTTGCATCAACTGCGACATCCATCCAAGTTTATCTGCAAAGCCTTTTTTTAAATACCTTACCCGGCCGCTTATTAAAATATTTTTTGTTGAATAGGGCAGATACTGTTCTATTAAATCATCTGCCGGAATACAATCTACGTCTAAAAAGATATTAAATAAAGAACTCGAACTTTTTATAGCCGTATTTCTTGCTTTGGCCAAATTTAATTCACCTGTTGTATCTATTTCCAAGGACTTTATCTTAAAGGGATATTCGTCTTTGAGTGGGTAGGCACGTTCATTGATATAGACAATGATCAGCTCTGTGGGTAGAATAGAATTTTTTGCGAGCCCATTCATCAGGTTTATTAGCGCGTCATGGCGTTTATGTACGATCGTCAATACAGAAATGGAAGCGGTAGAGTACATATTATTTATATAAAGTTTTAAATAGATTTGAATGCAATTTCTTAAGGCGCGCAGCAATTTCGATGGTCGCTTTTGGGTTCATCAATTTTTCCCATGCTTCGACCTTTAATTTTTTTGCGTTTTCAATGATGTGGGACCAATTGACCTGATGTAAAGCTTGCTCTTCTATTATCGTCGCTACACCAGCATTTTGCAGTAGCTTGGCTTTTATTTTTTGCTCTTCAAAAGGCCTTTCCGCAGGTACGCAAATAACTTTTTTTCTTAAGTCGCCCAATTCCATCACGCAGTTGTGTCCCGCATTGCTTATCACGATGCCGCAATTTTTTAATATATCGTATGCAGTTTTTGAATTGCCATAATAGCTGACTCCACTAATAGCGTGATAATCTGGTATTGTGCCGAGTATATGTAGGCTGGATGTTTCAGGTAAATCTTTCCGAATTTGAGCGATGAGCTTCCAATCGAAACATGTGCCACCTCGTCCAAAGAACATCGCTATTTGATCGTCCGCACTCGTATTGTTCTCAACCGACATGCCGCTATATTTGGAGAAGCCACCTGAATAAAATGTTTTATGCGCAAAATCGCTTTCAATATCTTGAGCCATTGATTTTGCGTATGGTGCCAACACAAAAGAAGCGCTTTCATAAGCCATTAAGTGTGCTAAGTCGGAGCGGTTGCCATGTTGTCTTACGACTACTGTTGGTATCCCACAGAGACGCGCAAGTAAAGTTATCTCGACCGAAACATCAACGATTAGTAAACAGTGGTTGTGCTTTGCAAAAAATTCTGTTATAAGGTAATTTCTATTTATTATACCCTTCACATTCACGGGAGCATAATGTAAAAAACTCAGGTCACTAGCAGCCCAATCCCGATCGCTATTGGCGGGAATATCAAATGGCAATTCGATTGAACGAATACCTTTTGGTATTAAATCTTTATAAGTTTCTAATGAACTACCGAGGAAAACCACTTCATCAGCGGGTAGTTGCGCAGCTATAGCTAAGGCACGAGTAAGATGACCAGACCCATGGTGGTGAATGTAAAAAGCATATTTATAAGACATATTTATCTGCACATTTTTTGATTACTTGAGCAAATATATTTTCGTAGGAAGATACCATATGCTGTATATCCAATGATGATTCAGCATGCACTCGGCATGCTTTGCGACTAAGCTGTGCTGCATCGTTTATGCAATTAGCCAATTCTGTCACTGAGCAGGACGCTGTAAGACATCCAGTTTCTTTTGTCACAATTTTTGGTAGCGCTCCTCTCGCAAAGCCAGCGACTGGCGTTCCGCATGCTAAGCTTTCAGCAACAACCAAACCGAAAGGTTCTTCCCAGCAGGGGGTAATCACACTTACTGCCGCATTTCCGATTAGTTCATTAAGTTGTTCGTGTGTGCAATGCTCTACCCATTCAGCGTTTTCATCGAGAAGCGGTTTGACAAAAGTTTCGAAATAATGTTTGTCTGCGACCGAGCCTGCGATTTTGATAGGTCTTCCGGCCAATTTTGCAGCTGCTATTGCGAAATGGGTTCCTTTATCGGGATGAATTCTGCCAAACCATAATGCATACTCTCCAGAGTTATTTGCTATATAGCTCCATTTATTCAAATCAATTCCATTGTGTACGACCTTACAATTGGGTATATAGGGCTCCCACATTGATGCATTTGTTTGCGATACAGATACATAAGTCATTTTGTTGTATCTGTTTGCTGCCATAATAGCTTTTTTCATCTCAAAAATAGGAGGTGTATGCAATACTGTTACCATCGGTGTTTCCGCTAAGGTCGCCATTGTAATGGGTACGTAATTTAGGCTATTGTTAAATATAACATCAAAATCATATTGGTCTATCTCCTGCATCAGCTCCAGATAGGCGTGATGTGTCGATATAAAATCTTCACTCAATTCATGCGAGCGAAATCTACTTAATGTCTCCATATCGTAATCTACATCGCTAAGGATAGCATGCACATTTAGAGAAGGATCGGAATGCTCACTGGCAAACAAGGTAACCTCGTGTCCCCTTTGCAGTAAAAGTTTAGTTACTTCGTATGTAAAGGCTTCCAACCCGCCCATAAATGGTTTGCGGATGGGATGTTTTAAATGAGCTAGCACTGCTATTTTCATAATATATTGATTGTATATGTGATGCACGTGACGTAACCATGCTGATTAGAACAGCACCAAGTGAAATTCGTTCACCGTTAGTAACAATTATTTTTAGGATCCCTAAAACCAGCTACTATTGAATTGACTATTTCGACGCTATCTAGGTTGATATGCCAAACTCTTGTAAAAACCTATAAAACAATAGGGATTAAGCTTCCTCCTTTTAGCACTTTATTCTAAACAAAGCTATGTACCAAATAGTTATTTTAGTCCTCCATTATCAATATTACGTATCATGTTAAGGTCGAGAATCAGAGTCTCGACCTTTTTTTGTTTAAATTTAAACCATTTCCTCTTGAAAATAGTTCAATAATAAACCAAAGTATATATATTATGGCACTTACAACAGGAAATGAAGACAAAGTAACAAGAGAGGTAGAAAACCAAACTTCTAAAATTCCATCGATTTTATTTTTAGCAGCTTCGCTGGCAGCGATGGGAATTTCAGCAGCATTAAAATGTTGCAAAACAAAAGACGACAATAATGCACTATTTGTCGGCCAGTGGGCGGCGCCGTTTTTATTATTAGGTATTTACAACAAGATTGTTAAGACTGAAGGGCACGATTAGTATGTTTTATTGTGATGAGTGTTTTAGAGGCTGATCTTATGATCAGCCTTTTTTAAATAGTAGGATTTCCTCCGAATCGAGAAATTCAATTGTAAATCAGCATAACGTCGCCGCCTTAATCCAGGCTGGCCATTTGCTGTTTCGACCATTTTCACAGATTGGATTATTCCGAAACTATTCGCTCATTTTTCCTGTTATATTTCTGTAACAAAGACCGCAAATACCATAGAGTTATGAGTTTACAATTAAATAATGTTCTACCAGTAATTAGTGCTTCACCTGAGATCGAAAAGTATGAAGGGGTTTTTCACAAGGAAGTGGTAGAAGGTTTAAATACTTATCCGAAGAAATTATCTTCAAAGTATTTTTATGATCCCATTGGCGATCGACTTTTTCAGGATATCATGCATATGCCCGAATATTATCTGACCAACTGCGAGCTTGAAATATTTCGCACAAAAACTGCTGAGTTAGCAGATTTCATCACAACTGATGAATCCGATTTCGACCTGATAGAGCTGGGGGCAGGTGATGCCCTTAAATCAAGTCATCTGTTAACCCATCTCAGTGCACATCATAACACGTACTCCTACATGCCTATCGATATATCGGGCAATATTCTTGCGGTATTAGGCGAAAAATTACATCGTGACATTCCAACTTTAGACATCGTACCGTTGGAGGGAGAGTACTTTGAAATGCTTGACCAGGCGATGAAAATTTCCGAACGGCGAAAAGTAGTTTTATTTTTAGGTGGTAATATCGGCAATATGGATATGGACGAAGCCCACTTTTTTTGTGCCGAAATCCGCCGTAAACTAAGCCCCGGTGATATTATTATAATCGGTTTTGATCTCAAAAAAAATCCACACACCGTTCTTTCTGCCTATAACGATAAAACCGGAATCACGTCGGCCTTCAACATCAATTTACTGAATCGCATCAACCGGGAACTTGAAGCTGATTTTGATACCCAATATTTTCAGCATTATCAATCCTACGATCCAATCTCCGGAGCCTGCCGCAGTTTCTTGGTCAGTCTAACCAATCAACATGTCCATATCAAAGGCGAGTCTATTTTTTTTAAGGAAAATGAATTAATTGACATGGAAATTTCTCAGAAATATGCTCCTGAGGAAATACAGCGAATGGCTTCTATAGCAGGATTTCAGCTGATCGCAAATGTTGAAGACAGCAAAGGATGGTTTGTTGATTCGGTATGGAGGGTGTCCTAATAAGTTTTATTTATGAAAAATATACAAAATGCGCTTATCGAAATGTCCGAAAAGCAAAAATGGATCGATAGCTATCTTGCTATACGGGCTTATTCCGAAGAAATTTGCCAACCATTGGAAACTGAGGATTATGTTGTTCAGCCCATAGGAGAGGTTAGTCCTCCGAAATGGCATCTTGGACATACCACCTGGTTTTTCGAAACATTTATTTTACTTCCGCATTTGCCAAACTATCAGCCATTCGACGCTGAATACAATTTTGTGTTCAATAGTTACTATGAAACAATAGGAGCTCGGGTGATTCGTACAGATCGAGGAAATCTGAGCAGACCTTCCGTTGCAGACATCTATAGATATCGCAAATGTGTGGACAAGTCCATGATTGAGTTTTTGGATGGTGGGTTTTTGACAAATGATCTCCTTGACATCTTTGTGCTAGGATTAAATCACGAACAGCAACATCAAGAATTGCTGCTTACGGATATCAAATATATACTGGGGCACAATCCCCTTTTTCCTGCCTACGGCAGTACAAAAGCTCCTGTCAGTTATGCGGCTGCCGAATCAACGTATGTCCAATTTGGTGCTGGGATTTATGAAATCGGATATGAAGGTTCAGGTTTCTGTTTTGATAATGAGAAAGGAAGACATAAGGTCTATTTGAATGACTTTGAAATCGCGAGTGATTTGGTGACAAATAAGGAATACATTGCTTTCATGGAAGATGGTGGGTACGACGATTTCCGGTATTGGCATTCCGAAGGTTGGGACTGGGTAAAACAGCATCAGGCTCAGGCTCCCTTATATTGGCATTTGATGGATGGACAATGGATGAATTATACCTTAGCGGGGTTGATGGAAATAGACTTGGAAGATGCAGTTTGCCATGTCAACTTTTATGAAGCTTCCGCATTTGCAGCCTGGAGGGGAATGCGGCTTCCGACAGAGGCAGAGTGGGAGGTTGCGGCAGATCATCTCAATTGGGGACAGCGGTGGGAGTGGACCAATTCTGCATATCTTCCTTATCCCGGATTTAAAAAGGAGGCTGGCGCCGTGGGTGAATATAACGGAAAATTTATGGTTAACCAGATGGTCTTGCGTGGAGCCTCCATTGCAACACCTAAAGATCATAGCCGCAAAACGTACCGAAACTTTTTTCAGACGGCACTGCAGTGGCAATTTACAGGTATTAGACTCGCGAGATAATATGATAGATATCGTCTCCATTTCAAAATTCTTTAATGGAAAGGCCGCAGTCGATCAGATTTCCCTTCAGGCCAATCAAGGCGAAGTTCTTGTTCTGCTAGGAACCAGCGGTTGTGGAAAGACGACAACCCTAAAAATGATCAATAGGCTTATCGAACCCGATAAAGGCCAGATCTTTATTGCTGGCAAAGATATCAGAGAAAGAGGCATCCATGATTTACGTAGGCAAATTGGTTTTGTCATGCAGCATGCCGGCCTTTTTCCGCACTATACCGTTGCACGCAATATTGCTGTAGTTCCAGAATTGTTGAAATGGGAAAAAAAGAAAATAAGCATGCGTACTGCGGAGCTACTTCACAAATTAAACTTGGGCGAGGAGATCCAACAAGGTTATCCCCATGAACTGAGTGGAGGGCAACAACAGCGCGTAGGCATTGCTAGGGCACTGATCGCCGATTCACCTATTCTATTAATGGACGAGCCATTCGGAGCACTGGATAATATAACCAAAGCAGATATCCACGCAGAATTCAGATCCTTGGAGGAGATACGCAGTAAGACGATCATCCTCGTTACGCACGATGTGTCTGAGGCTTTCGAACTTGGACAGCGGATCTGCTTAATGGACAAGGGGAAAATCGTGCAGATCGGAACGCCAAAAGAACTGTTATATAGACCTGCAAATGAATTTGTAGCCAATTTCTTCGCCGAAAATCGCCTACTATTGGAGTATAAAGTGACTACCTTACAAGAACTACAAGGGATTACGGCGATAGATCCTTTTATCTCGCGTTATGGATTTACATTGAGCACAGATTTATGGCATGCCACCCAGGTTCTGAGTATGCATACAGATACGGCGCAAGCCTATGAAACGCTAGTGGGCGCATTTAACAACTATCGAAAACAACAAGTGGTATGACGGCGCAAAGTTTTTGGCAATTTATTCTCGAACAACAGGACAAGCTATTGACCCAGATTGGCCAACATCTCGGGCTTACATTTTTATCTTTGGTATTTGCCATTCTTATCGGAGTGCCTCTAGGGGTACTGATCTCGAGAAAGAGAAAATTTGCTGCTATTATTTTAGGTTTTGCAGGTGTTTTGCAAACTGTACCGAGTATTGCATTGTTGGGTTTTCTTATTCCGGTTCTGGGTATCGGAGCCATTCCCGCCATTGTTGCACTATTTATCTACGCTCTCTTACCCATTATCCGGAATTCCTTTACCGGCATTACAGGAGTTGGTTCCAGTATCGTAGAGGCAGCGAAAGCGATGGGTATGACTGATTGGCAACTGCTCCTCAAAGTAGAACTTCCACTTGCCATGCCAGTGATTATCGCAGGCGTACGTACAGCGGCAGTGATCAATGTTGGCGTAGCAACCTTGGCATCATTTGTTGCCGCCGGGGGCTTGGGTGAATTTATTTTTGGCGGTATATCCCTTAACAACTCCAACATGATCTTGGCCGGCGCTATTCCTGCAGCATTATTAGCAATCCTCTTGGACAAAGGCATTGCACTAATCCAATATTCCCTGGTAAATATCAAAAGTCGACAAACCTATATTATATTGGGCATATTCACCGCAATGTGCTTTTTAAGTATGCTTTATATGGCTATGAGGTCCAATGACAGTCGCATCAAGGCAGGTTTCACACCAGAGTTTATGGGACGTCAGGACGGTGATCTGGGACTTCGCAGTATCTATGATCTTCAGGTCAACCCACTTGTTGTCAGCGATGCAATTATGTATAAAGCCGCTTATGAAAAAGATCTTGATCTCATTAGCGGATACTCCACCGATGGGCGGATCAAGGCATACGACCTGTTTGTGCTGGCAGATGACAAGAAGATTTTCCCACCTTATTTTGCTTCACCGATCATCAAGACGGCAACCCTTCAGAAATTCCCCAAGCTGGAAGAGACAATGAACCTGCTGGCAGATAAGTTCAATGATTCGGTCATGACGGAGCTCAATTATAAAGCAGATTTTTTGAAGCAGACGCCAGAACATATTGCAAAGGACTTTCTGCTGCACAACAATCTTTATAAGCCAACTGGTTCTGGGAGCGCCGGTACGATAAAGGTAGGTTCAAAAATTTTTGCAGAACAATATATTTTGGCTGCGATATACAAAATTCTGATCGAAGGCCATACCGATTATAAAGTAGATACAAAGACGGGGTTGGGTGGGACCAAAATATGTTTTGATGCTTTGATGAGCGATGCCATTGATTGCTATGTAGAGTACACGGGAACAGGCCTTTTGGTGTTGTTAAAACCAAATCAGCAGGTATTAGGAAGCGTATCCAAAAGTCCTTCCGATACCTATAATTACGTAAACAATGAGTTTCAGAAGCTGTATGGCATCAAGTGGTTAAAACCTTTAGGATTTAATAATGCTTATGCGTTAATGATGCGGCGGTCTCAGGCCAGAGAACTCCATATTGAAAGAATTAGTGATTTGAAAAAATATTACTAAAAGGGGTATAAAAATTAAATCAGAAAGTCAAAAAATGATGTTCCGAAGCATTTCTCCTGTAGGATTACACCTCATATCGTTGGTTTACAAAGCCCAAATTTGCTTGCTTGCTGTTATATAAGGAAAGACAAAAAACAGCGTAGCCCCGATTTAATGCCAAGCTGGATGAGACATAATACCAATTCTGCACCTGCACTCCGTCGGGTCGGTATCTATTTGGTTGAAGGCAAAATTGTCCTGGACTACGGAATCCCTTCCATTGAGGTGATCCGCTGCGCTAAAATGCCACTAAAACCCGATTCGAGGAGTGAGTAACCTGCCGCTTTAATCCAGTACTGCAGGGAGGTTAGGATTTATTATAAATTTACCTTCTGCCGTCTCCTGAATGAAATCTGATAGATTGATATGAAGCATTAATGTATGGTTTTCATTTGGAAAAAGCTTACTGTCGGCTGCGATATTCACCGCGATAATTTCTCCTTGTGGCATCTCTAAAGCATAGGAAAGGTCATCTATGACTATTTCATTCCCTGTAGGGGCTACTTTTAGCATAACTTCCTGTAGGCTGCCATGGAGGACATGTCCACCCGCGATGATGCTATCCGTTTGAATTTTCAGGATGTTTACCCTTTTATTTGCTACGACCTTTCCTCCACCTGCAGACGTGCGGGTCCATAGCTGCTGGATCTCGAGATGGACTGCATCATACTGATCACCTTGAGTTTTCACCTTCACTTTTAAGTGCGCCTGCTCAGGTGCGGGGCTATCGTCCTCATGGCAGCTACCTAAAAATATGAGGAGGACCACAGCCATAAGGTGCAAGAGGGTAGAAACCCTGCGGGCGGTTAACTTCGTGTTTTTTCTATTGGAAATCAGGGTCATAATTGTTTTTTAAGTTGAACACAAGCGGAGCAGTCATCGTTTGTTTTTTTTAACAGCCCGCTACGTGAACCCATATATACATTGTCTTTTCAACAGAAGAGATGATCGTGTAACCACTGTTATCACGAATCGACAATTGCCGAGCTGCACTTTTTCTTAGAGATCGACCAGAACAAAGGTGGCACCCTGTAATAAGAATCTACGAAAATTGCGACAGGGAGGTAGAGGATATAACAATAGAATTGATTGAATCAGGGGAAATTCCAACTTTAGAAAAAAGGCCGGCGACATGAATTACCGACCTTAATAACTACTAAAACAAACTAACTTAACCTATCAGATAACGATATCCATTTATAATAGTTCATTTTTTAGCAAAAAAAAGACTAATCTTTCGATTAGCCCCTAACAGCTATTTTGTTTTAACGTTCTTCGTTATCTGCCATGATTTTAAATGATGATTGTAGGCGAGCTGTACACCCAACGTTGAGACTTTTTCCTTGAAATATGTTGACGACCAAAATCTGCAATTGGTCGCAAAACTTATACAGGACAGTTTGAATAGTTATATATAAAAAGGAGTAACCACCACGAGTCTCTTGATTCGGGAATGGATCCGATGCAAGCGATCAGTTAGATTTAGTACTTATTAGGATGTGCTGCTAAGCACAAAAAGTTAATGACTTTTGAACCATATGGGTTGTGTTTCTGTTCCAAAGTAAAGACAACCGTATATAGCTTTCGAAGATGAAATTTGTCAAAGTAAATCGAGTCGTATTAACCGCGCTGCGAGCGATGGGGTATAATGTGCTAATTTCACCTGTCACTGTCCAGGATCCACAAAATATTACCTGGAAGGCGATATGGGTAGATGACGTAGATACCTGGATCAGGAGTTTGTATTGTGGGCATGGAAGTACGGCTCGTCCTAATATTCTCGGCATTGATTATGTATTAGCCAATGTTCCCGAGTGCTATTTGTCGGGAAGTGTATTTATAGAAAGTGATAAGGTCCATTAGGCTATAAGTCCGCTTGGTTATTTGGCGTGAATATCTTCTGTTTAAAGATTATTGTGACTACATTTTTTTAAGAGATCCAGAGGTTAAAAAATCGTTGTATGATTACCCATTTACCATTCACTTTTTCAAGCAGAAATGCATCACCGTTTCCACATAAAGGGCCGCATACATAGTCGACCGGCACGTATGCTTTTTTGCGGTTATACCCGATAATGGGAAGATGAAAGTAATAAATGCTTTGGTTGCGGTCCATCCTGTATTTATCGGCGTCATCAACAGTGTACGCTGCTTTGATCGCGTCTGGAATTGGGATGATTGCCTTCCTTTCGTTCATCTGATTAAGCATATCCAGCGAATCTGTGAGCTGGTTATCCAGTATTTTCATCAGCTTCTGTGGATCGACGTTGTAAAAAACATAATTCCTGTCATGCAATGATGAGATAGAATCTCTCATAAACTTGTTATGAATGAACGCCCTTCGTTCTCCTTCACGTTGCAGTTTGATACCAGCTGAATCGTCAGACAAAATTGTTTCTAAAATGGAAACATAGTCTTGTTGCATTGAGCTGTCATTGTATATTTTGGACTTATCATTTTGTACCGGTGTCATTGTACTTTTACGCATTGTGCAGCCCTGGAGAACTAAAAAAAAGAAGATAATATATAGATTATTCATATGCAATTAGTTGTTCCTATTTCCGTACCAGATCTGTGCCAAAAAACTTCACTGAGATAAGTAATTCTTTAGTCGTATCCTGTGCTATTCGAAAACTTTTTGTTGCTCTGTGTAATAAGTAGTTCTGCCGCTAATTTTGGTTTGCAATATTTCATGACCCTTACCATCAACCTTCGCATTTTTGTTATGGACTTTCATGAAGTCCCTTATCTCACCGTTAATGATTTCAGGATGCTCTTTTAGAATCTGCTGTTCGGCATTTTCCAGTACTTCCTTAATTGCTTTGGCAAGATGTTGTACCTGCTTTTCGGGAATTTTGTTTGAAATTGAAAGTGGTGATATCCCTGCTTCATACAGGATTTCGTCAGCGTAGGCATTTCCAATACCACCAATGACATTTTGGTCCATCAGGAGAGTTTTAATTTTGGCCTTGCTTGATTGCAGCAATCCGAAAAGTAATTTTGGATTTAGCTTTTCAGAAAGTGCATCCATCACCTTTGCATGTTCAGGATTCAATTCTATATGTGCCATCTTCTGAAAGTCGGTAATGGATAGCGTTCCACCATCCTTAAACTTCATGGAAACTAATGCATACTTTGGGTTTTCGTCCTCCGAATATATCAGTTTGCCATGCAACATGAGATGAATTGACAAGATAGCATCTTTGCCAAAATCAAAAAAAAGCCTTTTACCTTCCCGATAAACTTTGATGAGTTTTTTGCCTTCAAGAGTTTGCAGATCATTCAGGCTGACTTTGGTCTTTTGTTTGTTGTGAATGGCAGCTTTTTCAAGCACTTTACCTTTAAGCATTTTTGTGAGATTTTTGCTGAAGGCCTGTAGGTCTGGTAGTTCTGGCATAGTCGTCGATTTTAATAATTTGTGCTTCCTTACTTTCTATTTTCCTCTTTTACCTTTTTAAAATGCTCCCTCGCTTTTTTTAGGCCGGTTGCTATGGCAATTCCTTCTTCGGCGCCTTCCTCAAGCAAAGCATTTGCGATTTCAGTCGCTTTCTCCCGGATGTTGACCGGTTGATTTTTATATGATGGTGGATAATCTCCATTATACCAAGGCATAATTCCTCCTTTTTGTATTTAGAACAACATCAGAATAGTGATAGTTTTCAAACTCTATTGGTTGGCGGTTGTTCTATTCCAAAAACTTTATTATGACAGACAATAAAAATAAAAAAGATGCAAGGGATCGCAATCAGGTAGCTGGCGGTGAATCTTATGAGGTCGATTATTTGGCAAAAGAACTTGGCGTAACCCGGCAGCAAGTCGAAGAGGCAATTAAAAACGTTGGTAATGGTCGTGAGGATCTTATAAATTATTTGAAAAATAAAAAATGAAAATATGGCAGCTATAGCAACGTTCACTGGAATTCCGGTGACAAATAACATAGGAGTAGAAAAATATTGTGATTTTGAAGTAGGACAGGAGGGGCAAAACGGACCATATGCCAGAATTACGATGGATGGCTGCCAGATGATCCTAGATGAAGATTTTGGTTTTATAGAGGGCGATCTTGCGGAAGAATGGAGGGAACCCGCTATTGCCAAACTTCTTCTTTTACTAGAAGTAGACCGAAACCGAGATGAAACTTTGAGCTAGCTAATCTGTTCATTACTTTTCTCAAGTTTAATTATGATATTCCGGTTACAAGGACTCTACTATTTATTAGCGGGAATTTGCCCCTTAAAGTATTGACCATGCACAGGTATGAATAGTATTGAAAGATAAAAATAAATATGACTGGTATTAAGAAATCCAAAAATGAGCTGTTAAAAGATGCACGATTGCAGGAGCTCGAAGGTAAAACCGAAGATGCCATAAAAAGCTACAACTTGGTCATAAGTAAAGACCCACTACAAGCAGGGGCATATAACAGATTAATGATTCTTTATCGAAAGCTCAAAGAATATAAGAAGGAGCTAGCCATTATTAAGCAGGCTATCGCTGCCTATGAGAAGGATTTTAAAGACGATCAACAGACCTGGAAGAAAGCAAACAGTAAGTCCGCACGCCTCAGTCTTAGTTTAGCTAAATCTATGGGGCTTCTCAACGATAAAGGCCTCCCTGTATATGAAGAATCTC
Organism: Sphingobacterium sp. UBA2610; assembly: GCF_002339225.1. Classification (NCBI taxonomy): domain Bacteria; kingdom Pseudomonadati; phylum Bacteroidota; class Sphingobacteriia; order Sphingobacteriales; family Sphingobacteriaceae; genus Sphingobacterium; species Sphingobacterium sp. UBA2610. The sequence goes on along the minus strand of NZ_DDKA01000023.1, from coordinate 163,277 downwards.
AGATCATCAGCTGGAGAAAACGAATGGAGACCGTACAGAAAAAAATTAAGACACCTGCAAAGCCACAAAAAAAGAAACCGACAAAACGTTTAAAAAAGCAGAATTAAACGCACCAATAAACTCGAAATTATCTATTATCATCTTTTCTCCATTTTAGCTCTCCGTGTTGAATCATTCCGATGTATTTTTGTACCTGCTCGTCGGTCAGTAGGCTGTTGTCCTCAATATGATAATCGAAATTCTTAGAAATAAAAAGAAGAGGTAAAGAAATTTAAGAAGACACTAGAAATTCCCTATTTCAAACTTTGGAAAGGGTATTTGATGATAGCATCGATAGCAATTATCGGCTCTATTATTTACGGTATTAAACTGAACATAGATGGCAAAAAATATCGGAATGAAAAGAGAGTCTTGTTAAATCGGCTCAACAATTACAAGCAGGACAACTATATGGAGCAAGTTTCTTTACCGATGCTGAAGGAAATAACATCCAAGGTTTACCAGCAGGTTGGGTAAAAATTCTTAAGATAGAAGGAGATACAATTTTTGTCCAACGTTCTAAAAAAATATCGGATCGTGCGATGTTTGAAATGAAAGATTTGGAATCAATTAAGCCAACATCGGATGAAGACTGGAACAATAGGATCGAAAAAATGAATTATACGCTATTTAAAGAAGCCCTGAACAATAAAAATTTATCCGGTATTGATTTATCTTATATTGGTGCGGATCACGATAAATATTCTGGCGTTATTATGTCTTTTAAAGGCGTGGAATAATATTATTTCTAGGATTAAAATTAGATAAATGGAAGGGAAGACAGGCAATCTTGATGGGATGGGAGTGGAAAATACAGAACAAGCAGAGCGCAATAAATTGTCCAAAAAAAGCAGTCGATTTTTAATAGTGCTACCTTTTCTGCTGCCATTATTTTTTATCGGAAAAACTTTTGGCTGGTGGCAAAAAGAATTTGTTGCCCGGGGGTATATTATTGGAATAGAGTCAAACGGTAAAGTTTATGAGTTGGGCAATGGAGGTGTTTTCGCTTTCAGTAAAAGTTTTATTAGGGATAAGAATGTATTTTTAAAGGCGGGAGCTGGCACGGTATGCTTTATTTCTGCACTAGCGGAACAACAATATCAGCTCAATTCTGAAACTACTGTTAACCCATTTTTTCAGGGAAGCGTTACCTTCATCAGTAACAGTGAAAGCTCGAAAGTTTATTGTCAGGAAGAGAAAAAATACATCGATGCGAGTTCATTTTATACGGTCAATAGTGTCTTTGATCGGAAAGGGCATCTTTTGTTGGCTTATAGTACCGACAATGAAGCACCAAGATCCTTAAGAAAGACTCCGTTTATTAAAACTATTATAAATCAGGGAATGTCTCGGCGTTCAGGCGGAAGTGTAAGCGATGTAGAAGACCCTTATATCAACGTCTCGGAAATCTTTGAGCAGTTTTTCGATAGAAAATTGAATTATTCCGTTGATGAAGAAAAAAAAATCATACGTTTAATATTATAAGCATCTCCTCCATATTTTTTTCGCAGGTAAGTATTGGAGACTACATTTCCAAAGGCTAAGTCGAGCTCAGAAACAATGAGCCTGAAGAGTTTTTAAACTTACGCTAGGTCGTAACAAAAAACCTCTTACAGCCTAGGATATTTTTGAGAATCAATTGCAGGTGCGTTGCTTTAATACATGAATTACCAATTATCAATGAGTATTTCTTTTTGCTTTTCGTACCCTGGGGCGGTTAGATCTTAGGCATGGCTTATCCGACGCGGCGGAGCCTCTGCCTGCTTACTTTTCGCCAGCATTGGTGGTGATCACATATCTTTCAGTGCCACAAAACTTCTTTATACCTTTATTTTTGTTATCTTTTTTTACAATTATAAATACTGCTAACAGTGGGATCTTCCTGTCTTGATACTGCTGATCTGCATAAACCGTATATATCATGGTTCTAAATATTTTAGAAAGAACCACAGCTATCGCATATTGGTTTATCGATTGGTAAATATTGGTCAGCCAGCAATTTTAACCCGCTAGCGTATGCACTGGAAGATCAAAATAGAAGGTGGAAGCCTTATCTTTCATACTTTTCACCTTGATCTCTGAGCCATGCTGACGGAGTATTCTGCCATACCAGCTTCTGTCACATCTTTGGTAAAACACATCTAATGAATAAATTCATCCTCTTTTATAAGTGCACTGGAATTAATGATAAAGTTTTTAAGTTCACCATTTTTGCATTTTAGTGTTCCTGCTGACTAAACGCACCGTTGAAGGTCATCGGCAGCAGTTGATCGATAAAACCGAAACCAAAAATACTGCTGATCCAGTGCGGTTCGCATTTCAGCATAAAATCTTGCAGTAACTGCCGAACATTGTTATCTCGAGCCTAACAACATTATAGTCACCGCCGAATCTTACAATAATAAACTTCTATCAGCTACTCGCTGTCAGGATGGAGATCTGCCCAGTGAGCTTTTCAAAGTCTATCGGCTTCGGAATATAACCATCCATATCCGGCATCATCATATCCATAAGAATCACTCCGATATCCTAACCTTTGAGCATCGCGCGGTGAAAGGCTGGAAAAAGAAAGTTCCTTATTTTATCGGTGCAGAAGGGAGCGAACTGTTATATTTACCAGGTTTGTACGAGCGGCATAAGGCGGTGGATGAGGATGACGTAGCTGACCGCGTAGGTTCCTTTGGAATGCTCACACAAGCAGCCACCGAAGGAGATCATATTTATTTTTAAGTAAAGAAAATCACTCGTTGTTTCGAACCTACATCACATCCAGCCCCATACCTGCACATCCTCGATAGCTGATGTAACCCGTTTTGCGGGTACTTATTGTTATTAGGCCAACTAAAGATGGTGTTCGGAGAGAATAATAACCAATAATAAAGTGTGATATAAGGTATTTACATTCTATTTTTATCCTGCCACTTCTTTGGTTTTAATCCAAAGTGTTTTTCAAACAACCTTCCGAAATAACTCAGGTTGCTAAATCCTACTTGATAGCCAACTTCTGAAACTGAAAGATTTTCCTGCTGTAATAGTCTTGCTGCTTTTTGCATACGAAGATGATTGTAATATTCGTACATTCCTTTTCCAAAAACTTGTGTAAAAATCCTTCTTAGTTTTAGCTCATTCATTCCACCTATTTTTACCAGTTCATCTTTAGATAGGGATTTTTCCAGATTTGATGCTATCGTATTCCGAACCAAATAAACCGCATCAATTTCAGCGTTGTTAAGATGGAAATAATCTGTTTTTTTCCTTTTTAATAAATTGCTGAAAAGCAGATAAATAAGTTCAAGTGCTTTTAACCGATAAAAAGCTTGCGGTAAAATGTTTTCTATTGAAAGGTCAGCTAATTGAGCAATTAAATCAGTCATTTCAGGTGACAAAAATTCTTCTATCCAAAAGGTTTTTTCTATATCAAAAAGATAAGACAATTTATCTGCATCATTTCCTACAAAATGTTTCAGGTATTCCAGCTCAACTAAAATGCTGATTTGCTGTACGTGGACATCTTTAGGAAATAACACTTCACTTTCCAAATGTGAAGGTATAATACGAACATGAGGCTGATTGTTCAAAGATCTTTTACTAATGGCATTTGCCGATTTTTTGTTAATAAGAATATTTTGAAACGAAATGAGTAGTCCTTTTTCTATTGTCCTGATTGGTTTTCTTTTATAAGCAAAAGTCTTGCTGGCAATTAAAGAGCGAACCATTATTAACATCTCGGGCATCAAGTCCACAATGTTCAATTCGTTGAAATTCAAAAATTTTATCTCATTTTCAATAGAAGATAAGGAGATGCCAAGTTTTTCAGCAAGTTTTCTCATTTTACGCTTTTCATCAAACATAATTTTTTGGACTATTATTAGTTTAATTTGGGCTATTTTATCTGTAAATATAGAAAGATATTTGCTGTATAAAAATGAAAAAAATGAAAAAAAATATTATTATTTCAGGAGGTGGCATCGCTGGATTGACTGTTGCAAAACTGTTGAGCAAACAAGGGCATAAGGTGACTGTTTTGGAAAGAGCGGCATCATTCAGTAAATCCGGATTTCTTATTTCGCTTAAGAGTTTTGGCGTTCGTATTATTGAAGAATTAGGATTAGCAGAACAATTACAACAAGCATCGTCACCCTCTGAATTTGTAAATTTCAGGGAGTCAGACGATTCAATTATACAAAGTCTTAGCTATGAGAAAATGAACGAGAATATTGAACGTTCCGTACTGATAACGCGAGGCGGATTGCATCACGTTTTATACAACGACGTAAAAAATGAAGTGAGTATTCATTTCTCATCTTCTGTTGAAAACGTAATGCATGATGAAGACAAAGTTCAAATATTACTCAACAACGGAACCGTGTTGGAGGCCGATCTCCTTATCGTTTCAGAAGGGTTACGCTCTACAACAAGACAAAATTATTTTCCGGAAAGTACGCTAGCGGATTTTAAATTTGTTTATATGGGTGGACGATTGAGAGAGCATCATTCTTATGAGGTTGGCAAATTCAATATCTATATTGATGTGAATAAGATGCTGTCTATTTATCCAATTGCTTCCGATGAAATAGCCATTCAGTGCTATTTACATGATACAGGAGATTTACCATCTGTTCAAAATAAAGCTAATGAAATACTCAAAACTTCTTTTGCCGGGTATAATGAAGATATACAGCATTTGTTAGGTCGCTTTGTGGATAACGGTCTAATGTTTATTGATAAAATGGGGATGATAAATTCATCCACTTTAGTAAATCGTAATGTGGTTTTATTGGGAGATGCGGGGTATTGTCCCACTGCGCTATCGGGAATGGGAGCATCTTTATCAATTTATGGAGCAAAGGCGCTAGCTCATTTTATTCATCAAAATCCGAATGATTTAAAAACGGCTTGTTGCAATTATGATACCATGATGCAGCCAATAATTCAGAAATTTCAGGCTAATGCAAAAAATAATTCAGCATCATTTATCCCTGATAGTAAAGAAAAATTAAACAGTTTTGTCCATTCATTCAGAGCCGCCTCTGAGGCTGATGTGCAAAAAATAATGATTGATCCAATTGTATTAACGGAAGACCAGTTAAATTTTAGATAATGAATTTTAGAAAGATATTTTCCGTCATAGTTGGATTCGGAACGATAGGATTAATGAGTTCTGTTTTTGCAAAAATGCAAGGCTTGCTGTTCACGTCATCTTTAGAAATATTTGCCAGTCAGGAAATCGCTGCCACCAATTTTTCCCAATTTATCATCAAACTTTTTTGTGTTTGGGTTAGTTGTGTGTTGGGTGGAATGGCTACTACGAGGATAGGGGGCAAGACAAGAGAAAATCTTATAGTTGGTGGTTTAATAATACTGGTCTTGGGTTGGCTATGGTTGTCGACTAAAAATCCTATATGGTTTTGGGTATTGCTGATTTTAGGTATTTTACCCTGTGTATTTTTAGGATATCGAGTAACTTCTATTATATGTAAATTTCGTATCAAATGACCATGCGATTCTTAGTTGCAAATTGACTACCTGATTTTCTGGCGAAACTAGATTTAGTGCTGTAGGAGTAATGCCATCAAAAGTGATAATTAATATGCATCTTTTAAGTTATCAAGCCTGAACGTGAGATCAGACTTCGTCATTTGGTGTGAATAGCTCCCTTTTAAAGGTTATTGTGGTTACGATTGTTGCCTCGATAACCTTTAATAGGAGTCGGAAACCAATGAGATAACATTATTTGTGCTGGTTACCTGCGAATTATCGGTTCTATCAATGGCGATTCGCTAATTATCACTTATATTGATTTTCGTTGCCACATGCACGTGGTTGTTCAAATTTGCTTCTTCTTCATCCTGTTGACGGATAAAATCAAGTAGTCGCTTCAATTCTCCATTGGCATCATCCCACCATTTAATGGACCATATCCTATGGAATATAAAACCATATCTTTCAAGTTGCTCCTGGCGGAAGCTGTCCCATGCGTAAGCTTCAGGACTGTTATGGTATTTTGCGCCATCACACTCTATTGCGATGAGTGGTTTGTGGCTTATTTTTGATTTTACAACAATATCAATCCTAAAACCGCCTACGGAATGCTGCTGTTCTAAACGGTCTGCACCGATATGCTGTGCAAGTTGTTCGAATACTTCATCTTCAAATGGAGACTCAGACCCTAAGCTAAATTCCGCTGGTTCATACAGTTTATCTGTACAATACTGACTCAACAGCTGTAGAATGCCCCTTCGCAATTCGTCATTCCCCTCACTTACCGCTTTCGCATAGGTAAAGTAAGCGTACAGAATTCCACGGCCTTTATTGCCCTTCTGTTGGATAAGATTTGGGTACTGACCAACATACTCCTGCGGGAAAGAGGTACATACATATACTTTTGACCGCGCTCGAGTAATGATTACATTCAACATGCGATGTCCTTTACCTTGTATAATCGGACCAAAGTTTTGACTAAACGAGCCGTCAGCTTTCCGTCCAAATGTCGTGGACAGAATGATAATATCCCGTTCGTCTCCCTGAATGTTTTCGAGATTTTTAACAAAGAATGAATCTCCTGCCTGCGCCATTAAGCTATCGAATACAGTATCGTTCTGGCGAACTGCACTCAGTTCCTCCAGGATCAAGTTACGTTGGTAGATATTGAATGTAGCAACACCCACGCTTGGAATACTATCTTTCGCATCCTTCATGATCTGTTGTAACAACTCGACCACTTTCAATGCCTCTTGCTTATTTACCTGTCCTTCATACAATCCATCAATCTGTAAGTATTCAATAGGAGTGTAGTGTTCTTTTGCCGGAACAGGCATCAATCTATTTCCGTAAAACGCATGATTGGAAAAGTCGATAAGATAAGGATGTTTCGAACGATAATGGACTTTTAAATACGATTCAACGAAGCCTTTATCTACAGCATAAGCGAGTAAAGATTCGCTATCTGCAAGATTAAGCTGAGCCGCTTGCAGTGCAGTCCGATCTGAAAATTCATCTTCGGGATCTTCTATCTCATCATCAATCGGGTCAAGTAGCGCTCCACTTCCTTCGAAGTAAGAGGAGGGAGCCATCTGATGCTTGTCACCGGAAACAATTTTAGCTTTTCCACGGATCAGGGCAGCGTAAGTATCTTCAAGACGCAGCTGACTGGCCTCATCGAATATGACCACATCAAAAATTCCTTCCTGTAGCGGCAAGATGGAACTGCAGACCGAAGGATTGACCAACAATACTGGAAAAAAATCAGTAAATAGTTCAAATTCTCTGTTCACAATAGTGCGGAGTGAATTGCGACGCATTCCCTTAGCTCCCTTTTTGTTAAACAAACTATTTATGTTTTGTCCTCTGGCTTTAAAATGTCCGACGGCGTCAGCCTGTTTTTCCGTCCACAAAGCAATAATGCTATTCAGCTGCGCATTATTAAACTCTTGTTTCTGCTGCCGATATTGTTGTAGTTGGTAATCGCTTTTTGGCAATTCCTGGGGTTCATTTGTCGTGAGTATCCAATACAGATACCAGCATTCAAATGCTTCAGTCCAATGATCTTTGAGGTGTATGCTGATTCTGGTAATAAGCCTTTGTTATATATAAAGTGAACCTTCTTGGGATCGGTTTCGTTAACTGATAAACTACGCAATATAGATCGTTTAATACTTGAAATCGCTGTGATAGCATAGTGTCTATACCAGGTAAAGCATTAGTACAAATATCAAGTATGTCGTTAATCCCTAAAATAATAAAATTGGTGCCCCAGATTGATAAATTTTTGGGGCGTAAAAGATCTTAATAATTTAAATTTAGCATTTTATTGATCACCTTCTCCAGATCGACGATGTCGAATGGTTTCTCCAGGTAGTCATCAGCTCCTGCCAGTTTAGCCAAGCTTTCTATATCTTTGTTCGCGGAAAGATAAATTACCGGTATTCTCTTGAATTCCTGATGGTTTTTGAGTAACTGAGTCGCTTCAATTCCTCCAATGGAGGGTATCCAGTTATCCATTAAAATTAAGTCAGGCTTTGTCTCAGTAACCTTTTCTATCACTTCGTGGGAGGTAGAGGACACAGCTACTGAATATCCGAAGCTCTCCAATATCATAGAAATCATCTCCAGCAATTGTTTGTCATCGTCAAACAATAATATTTTCTTCTTTTCCATTCTTAAAATTTTTCGATCAGCGGAATAAGTTCGTCGATATCTATAGGTTTAGAAATATAACCATCTGCGCCAGCACTTAGGCATTTTTCCCGGTCACCGGACATGGCCTGAGCAGTAACCGCAATTATGGTAACATCGTTAAATATTTCGCTGGATCCCTTGATGCTGGCAATGCCTTCATATCCATCTATTTCAGGCATCATCATATCCATCAGCACGATATTGATATTTTTATGCTGATGGAGTATTTCAAGCCCTTCTGCTAAGGAAGCACTGCTTAGTACAGCATAACCTTTTGACTTAAGAACCAATTTTAGGGCAAAAATATTATAAGGTTCATCATCGATGATCAGAATCAATTTTTTATTGTCCATATTTTAATCAGTTGTATAACCATACACGTAATAATGAAAGCAATTGATCGGTGTCCACGGGCTTTGAAATATAATCAGAGGCCCCGGCTATGATACACCTTTCCCTGTCACCGATCATGTTTTTTGCTGTTATGGCAATTATCGGTATTTCACTATAATGGGGATTTTGACGAATCATTTTAATCGTTTCATACCCATCCATTTCGGGCATCACCATATCCATAAGAATAGCAGAAATATCATCGTGTTCTTCAATTTTGTCTAGACCTTCCTTTCCGTCCATTGCAGAAACAACATTAATCTGATACCTTTCAAGCGCTTGAGAGAGATAATAAATAGCGCGTATATCGTCATCGACGATAAGAACTTTTTTATTTTGCAGTACTTCTCTGATGGTTCCTAAAGACGATTTTTTTGACCATTCTTCACCAGGATGGTTTCCTACTAAATGCAAAAACAGTCCAACTTCGTCCAGTATTCGCTGGTAGGAATTTGCCGTTTTGATGACAATCGAATCGGCATATTGCTTCAATTTTAGCTCTTCAGATTTCGAAAGATTCTTCCCTGTGAATACAATGATAGGTATATTTTCTAAACCGGGTTTTTGTCGTATCGAGTCTAATGTGTCATATCCCATATTGCCCGGAACGCCCATGTCCAGTATAACGCAATCTGCTTTATCAGAATAGAGACTGTCGACGCTTTCTGTAACGGTAGTCTTTATTTCAGAAATGATATCATAGCTTTCCAAAAAGTTAGCAAGTGCTGCTGCATGTTTTGAATTTTCCTCTACAATAAGCACCTTTTTCGGATTCCGGGCAAGTGCTTCCTCAATTTTTATAAACATCTGCGCCATTTGTTCCAGCGCAATAGGTTTATCCATAAAATCGATAGCCCCTTGGAGCAGACTTTCCCGTTTAACTTCAAAAGATGACATAACATGGACTGGAATCGGACGTGTAATTGGATTGTTTTTAATCTCTGCCATAACCTGCCACCCATCTTTTACAGGTAATTGAATATCCAATAAAATCGCCGTAGGCTTATACCTTATCGCTGCATCAGCTGCCTGGTCTCCACGCACGATGACTACCCCTTTATACTTTTGCTGCCGGGTATACCTAAGCAGCGCTTTAGCAAAATTAACATCATCTTCCACGATCAATATCACTTTATCGTCCTCTTTTATATCATTCCGGTCATCATCAACATCCGGCGGGATAATGTCAACGGTATGCGGATTACTGGACATTATGATGTCCTGTGTTTTTTCGATGTTTTCCGCAATGGACTGTATAAGCTCTCCCGTTGTCGTAACAGTATTTTCTTCCAGATTTTCGGGAATTAAAAGGGTAAAGGTACTTCCTTTTTTTTCCTGGCTACTTAAACGGATCTCTCCGCCCAACAGACGCGAGAGTTCACGGCTGATCGAAAGCCCAAGACCTGTCCCGCCAAATTTACGCCGTGTGGATCCGTCAGCCTGCTGAAAAGCTTCAAAAATGACGTCCTGTTTGTCCGGTGCAATTCCTATACCGGTGTCAGTTACGGCAAAAGCAATCTGTCCATCTTGTGCCTCGCTTGGGAAGACGGAAAGTATGACTTGTCCCTCTTTCGTAAACTTGATGGCATTCGATAATAGATTCCGTAGGATCTGGTCCAGTCGCTGGCGGTCAGTACGTATTGTCTTTGGCAGGTTGTCTGCCAATTTTATTGTAAATGAGAGTGCTTTTTCCCTTATAATCGGAGAAAATAGATTGTCCAGGTCTTTTGTCAGATCCGAAATTGCAACCTGCTGATAATCGAGTTCCATTTTACCGGACTCAATTTTTGAAAGATCGAGAATTTCGTCGATAAGGGTCAATAGGTTTTTTCCCGATAATTGGATCACCTCGGCCGATTCAATCTGTTCGGTTGTCAGGTTCTTTTCGGGATTATCCGACATTAGGCGTGATAGAAGCAAAATTGAATTGAGCGGTGTACGCAGCTCATGTGACATATTTGCCAAAAATTCTGACTTATATTTCGTGCTCCGCGCCAGTTCTTCCGCTTTTTTCTGAATTTCCTGATTTCGGTCTGCTATCAGTATATTTTTTTCTTCTAGCATTGCAGAGCGTTGCTCCAGTTCTTTATTGGCTTGCAGCAGTTCTTCCTGTTGTACGCGTAGTTCTTCTTCGGACGTCTGGAGTTTTTGGGTATGGATTTCAAGATTTGCATTGAGATTTTCCAGCTCGGCATGCTGTGCCTGAAGTTCCTCTGTCTGCGATTGCGTTTCTTCAAGCAGCTGCTGTACTTTCAGCCGCGCCTGAGCTGCAACAATCGCTGCACCAATATGACGGCCCGCTTCTCTATAAAAGGGCATCTGGGGTTCCTCGAATTTCCTGAAAGAACCAAGTTCAATAACACCAATGCAGGTGTGACCATCAAAAATTGGAAGTAATAAGATCGAATGCAGGGGTAAATATCCTGCAGTAAAACTGACCACATTTTTCGAAGGATATGGATTTTCTATGATCCGTACTTTGCCGTCCACAAACGCCTGACCGACAGCGCCTTCTCCGGGTGCGATAAATTGCCGCATCGAATCTTCATGGCCGTAGGCTCCTATCAGTGCTAGCTGCGTATGCTCAAGGATATAAAGGGAGCCGTTGGCACATTCCCCATAAGTGACTAAGATTTGCAATGCATCGGAAACTAGATCTTCTTTCACTTTGTTGCCGACTAAAACTTCGTTTAGCAAGGCGAGCCCGGTCTGGCGCCATTCATTGTCGCTAAGTTCATCGAAAGATTGTTTTAACGAATCTGCCATATTGTTTAGTGAACCGGCTAAACTTCCTAGTTCATCATGCTCCTGGTCATTGATTTTAACCGAATAGTTTCCGGCAGCAATCTGTCCCGCAATACGTTGTGTTGCGACGAGTCTTTGGGTGATCTCCCTATCTTTTTTCTTAAGGTCTTGTTCGAGCTGTACCCGTTTCGCCAGGTCCCTTCTAAGCCTTATATAAGAAAATATGGTAATGAACAGCGAAAAAATCGCAGCGATGATCACAAAAAGTGAAGTCAATGTTGATGCCGTATTGAGCCTTCCGGACCTACTGTCGAGCAATTTCTCCTCATTGTCCACAAGTCTGGCGAGAAGCGCACGGCATCTGTCCATATATTTCTTGCCCTCCTCCATGTCCGCTAAGGTCACCGTACCCCGGGCCTTTTTTATGTTAACCAGTCCGGCCAGTTTATTCAATCGGGACTCGACCAGCTGGCCGATGCTATCTATTATTTTTTGCTGCGGGAGATTGTCCGATACCAGGTCACGGGCGGTGGCAATTGACTGAGGGAGGGAGCGGGAACTGCTATAATAGGGTTCCAGAAAATGTTCTCTTCCGGTGAGCAGAAACCCCCGCTGTCCAGTCTCGGCATTTTGTAGGTCGATCAAAATTCTGTTCGAGCGTGCAATGACACGTCTACTGTGATCAACCATTTGACTATTATGGATCTGATTACGGATACTTAGATATGATGCTGTCGAACTGGTCAATAACAGGGCCAGTGAAAATCCAAAGCCGATCTGCAGATCTCTTAAAAAACGTTTTGGCATTGCCTGGTTCAATTTAAAGGTAAAGAAAAATAAAAAGTAGATCCTCCTGAGGGGGCACTGCGTACACCGATAGTTCCATTGTGCTGCTTAATTATTTCAGCGCAGATATAAAGACCAATCCCCAGACCCTGAAAGTTTACGGACGATTCTTCCACACGGTAAAACTTATCAAACACGTGTTTTTGCCTGTTTTCCGGGATACCTATACCGCAATCGGTGACAAATACACTAACTGAGTCAGATTCATATTGTATGTCTATTGTTATACAGGGCCTATTGACTGAATATTTTATCGCATTACTGAGAAAATTGATCAAGACTTGCTCTATACGCCTCTTATCAGCTTTTATCATGTGGTTGATAAGATTGGGATCGTAATGAAAATAAAAATCAACATCGGCATTCATCTGTCTCATTGAGGATATAGTCTCTTCAATCAGGTTTTCAATTACAAAATCCTCTTTTCTTAAATTTAGCTGGCCGCTATCAATTTTAGAAATATCGAGCAGGTCTTTTATCAGCTCCTGTAATTTATCTACATGTCCATCTAGGGTAAGGAGATGTTTTTGGATAGAAGAAATGTCGTTTAAGCCGATCAGACGCATCATAAATTGCACATAACCCTTAATACTGGTCAGAGGTGTCTTTAGTTCGTGGCTGGCAATGCTCAAGAATTCGTCTTTCTTTTTTTCCAATTGTTTTCTGTGGTCAATGTCCGTCAGGGTTCCCACCCAAATTGGGCCCGATTCCTGCTCGCGTATCGGTGCTATGCGAAGAAGAAAATATTTGTAATTTTCTGCGCTAAGCTCTTTGATGCGGACTTCTTTTTCATAAACCGTTCTGTGTGACACAGCGTCAGTCCATAGCATTTTGATCTCCTCGTCATCGGGATGTGTGGGTGGAAAAGATTCAGCGGACCGAGCAAATCGGTACCATTGGGAATTGACAAATTTTATGCCCCCATCAAAATTTGCAGTGAAAGCCAGCTGCGGTAAGGATTCGAGTGTCAGGTGGAGCTGGTCAACCTGTTTTTCAAGGGCACGCTGGGCTTTTTTGCGTTCTTCGATTTCAGATAGAAGCTGTTCCTGCATTTTATTGAGAGCGACTGTCTTTTCATGGAGATCATAGAAAGTTTTGACTTTCAGATTCAGGATATCCGGATCGACAGGTTTAGTGACGTAATCATGACCACCGGAAGCATATCCCTGCGTAATGAATTTTTTGTCCTTGCTGACTGCCGATAGGAATATTATCGGGATATTTTTTGTTTTATTGAGGCCACGTAGGGTTGCTGCAACTTCAAATCCATCCATATCCGGCATCTGGACATCCAGAATAATGAGTACGTAGTCGGTTTTCAGGGATTTTTTTAGCGCTTCCTCACCAGAGAGGGCAGTATCCACTAAAAAATTTTTTGATTCTAAGAGCTTCTTTAATGAAAATATGTTTTCTTCTTGGTCATCTACAATTAAAATCATGGTTTCTGCATTTATGTTTAACGGTAGTTTGAGATTGTATAAGTAAATGTTAAATATACACAGTTTATTTGTATCAACGAATTCAACTCTGTCCTAAAGGGAAAATTTTTGATAAATTATAAAAGCCGACAGCAAATATAGATTTAGCCGTTTATAAATTGGGGTAATATAGAAAATCGATACAAGTCTACCAAAACTAGCTTTGCGGTATTACTTAAAAATAAATGAACTATTGTAGCTTCAATAATGCATAGAAATAAACTCTAATTATCTGATATAGTATTTACTATCGTCTTAAAGCGTATGATTGATTTACAAAAAATATTTGCAGATGGGGTGGTCCCAGATCGAAAGTGCTGCAGTTAATTTTAAAGGGGGGATTACAGCTTACACGCTTGAAGAGAAAGTAGACCAAAGCACAGCAAAAATATGGATAAAATATTTTGGTAACTTTTGAAGGAATACTTGCGAAGCTATTTTAGCGATTTGCGAAAAGGCCTAGCAGCATTAACCGAACGATAAACCGCGAGGAAAAATCATTTAATGTTTACAGCAAGCCTGCTCGTTTTTCGTGATTTTTCCTCGCAAATTTATCTTAGGGTTTCAAAACTACTTTAACGCAATCGTCTTCTTTCTCATTGAAGATTTTATAGCCATGCTCCGCTTCAGTAAGCGGAATGGTGTGGGTGATAATATCATCGAGAACTACTTTATTTTCGCTGACGAGGTTCACAAGCTTGTCAATATAGTTAAGAACAGGGGCTTGACCCTGCTTAATGGTGATACCTTTATCAAAAATCCTGAATAGTGGGAAATTATCGTATGGTGAACCATATACGCCCATGATCGATACTGTTCCCATTCGTCTGACCGCTTCAAAGCACATTTCCAATACTTTTATCGACCCTTTTTCAAAATTTATCGTTGCTTTTACTTTATCCATAAAATTTCGTTCGGGCTCAAAGCCTACTGCATCTACGCACACGTCGGCTCCTCTTCCGTCAGTCATTTCACGAATTGCCTGAATAACATCTACTTTATGTGGGTTTAGGATTTCAACGTTATTGACTGCTTTCGCTTTCTCCAATCGATAGTCCAGTGGGTCTATAGCGATAACTCGACCAGCACCATTAAGCCATGCTGCTTTTTGAGCCATCAGGCCGACAGGACCCGAACCAAAGATTGCAACAGTTTCACCGCCTTTCAGATTTGCCCAATCAATCGCAGACCATCCGGTAGGAAAAATGTCTGTTAAAAACAAAGCCTGTTCATCAGTCAGGTGTTCGGGAATAATCCGAGGACTGATATCGGCATAAGGAACGCGTACATATTCAGCCTGACCGCCAGAATATCCTCCGTAAAGATCAGTATAGCCAAAGAGTGCACCACCTTTTTGATCCATCAAATCCCCGTTGGGACCATAGTGTTTAAAGTTTGAATTCTCGCAGGCAGGAGATGCTTCATGCGTACAGAAAAAACATTTTCCGCAAGCGATCGGAAAGGGGACTACTACACGGTCGCCTTTTTTTAGATTGGTGATTTCTGAGCCCACTTCCTCTACGATGCCCATAAATTCGTGTCCCATGATCAGGTTTTCCTTCTGCGGGACTGCACCGCTTAGAATATGTAGATCGGAGCCACATATTGCGGTCGCGGTTACTTTTAGAATGACGTCTCTTGGGTCAAGTATAGCTGGGTCAGGTACATTATCGACCCTGATATCGCCGGGCTTATGGAATACTGCTGCTTTCATAATTTATATTTTAGAATGTGTGTACATTTAACCAATTATTAATCTGTGTTTTAAAGGAACACATCCAAAACAATTTTGGTTCAAAAAATAATAGCACACAACTATTCACATCTCAATGAAGGGTATTTTTCTCAAAAGATAACGTATATGCAACATCAATATGTGTCAAACCATTAGGTGTTCGGTGATGTTCACGGTGAAAGAATAATTCATTAAATGAAGGTGATGAAGATTAAATAGAATAGGTTGTATGGCGGAGTGATATTATTTTTAAATTCACTAGAATCAATCTCTGTCGAAGAGTCTTCGAATTGCTCTATTGTTTTTTTGAGTTCTTTCCGCTCGCAACAATACTAAGGCTAATCAATAACAGCAATGATAAGGTAATTAGGTAAGGTCTTTTGCTTTAGCTCAAAGCCGCCGAAGCCCGTTAACATGTAACCAATTAACAAGGGAGGCTTTTTATTTTTCCCTTTTCTGCTTTACCAGCACGATCCAATCATCTTGTACGCTTTCTGTACCCACCAATAATCGCGCATCGTCTATTGACAATAAATCGTCCTCCCAAAGTGGAGTTGTGCAGGTTTGAGCGAGCAGTTGCTCCAGATTTCCTTTCATGGGCTTATAGGCATGCGCACCGCATTTCCGCCATAAGTAAGTGAAGTTTAAGCCAATCCTTTACTATAAATTATATCGCTGACAATGAATGTGATAAAAATTAAATCATTTCTCGCTGTTGATTGTTTGCTAATAATATTAGTAATTTTGAATGCGGCAATTACCAAAAATCAAAGGCGACAATACAGGGCCTTTGATACAATTGAAAAAAACATGGAGAGGAGTATAGTACATTGTGATCTCGATACATTTTTTGTATCTGTCGAGCGTTTGCAGAACAGCAAGCTCATCGGAGTACCTGTGCTCATAGGAGGAAGTAGTGACCGTGGGGTAGTTGCATCTTGTTCCTATGAGGCCCGCAAGTTTGGGGTGCATTCCGCTATGCCAATGCGGCTGGCGCTGCGCATGTGTCCAGAGGCGGTGGTCGTACGGGGCGATCACGATCGGTACAGTCATTATTCGGGTATAGTTACACAAATTATCGAGGAAGAAACGCCTATTGTCGAAAAAGCCAGTATAGACGAACATTACCTTGATGTCTCCGGTATGGACCGCTTTTTTGGTTGTTGGAAATGGACCCAGGAACTCCGCCAGCGTATTATCCGAGAGACTGGATTGCCCATTAGCTTTGGCCTGTCGGTCAACAAGACCGTCTCCAAGATTGCCACCGGTACGGCCAAACCCTGTGGTGAAAAGCAGGTGCAAAATGGTGCCGAAAAAGGTTTCCTCGCACCACTATCCATCCGTAAAATTCCCATGGTAGGCGAGAAGTCCTTTACCCTGCTCCGAAATATGGGGATCTCCAAAATCGGAACCTTACAGCAGATGGAAGTGTTCACCATGCAGAAGGTCCTCGGGGAAAACGGGATCAACATCTGGCGTAAAGCGAATGGCCTGGACGATTCGCTGGTGGTACCTTTTCGGGAGCAAAAGTCCATGTCCAAGGAGAACACCTTCCAGCAGGATACTATCGATATGGATGTCCTTCGCCGAACGCTGATCAGTATGGTCGATATGCTCGCTTTCGATCTGCGCAAAGAGCAGAAGCTGACGAGCTGCGTTACCCTCAAGATCCGTTACAGCAACTTCGATACCCATACCCAACAGTTGCAAATCGGTTATACCAATTCGGATCGAAAGCTTACCGATGTGGTACTTGCACTCTTAAAGAAACTCTATAGCCGCAGGATGCTGATACGGCTTATCGGGATCAAGTTCTCGGGCCTAATATACGGTTCCTATCAGACCGATCTCTTTGACGATAGCGCGGAGGAGGTCAACCTGATGCAGGCCATGGACAAGATCCGAAAACGCTATGGGGCCGAATTTCTGATGAAGGCCATCTGTGCACCGCTGCCAGAGAAAGGAGGGGAGCATGCTCTTAAATCTACATAGTTATTATAGCCTGCGTTTTGGCACGCTCAGCCTGCAGGATCTTATTTCGGGCATGCTGGCCGGCGGTTATGACACTGCCGTGCTTACCGATATTAATAACAGCTCGGGATCGCTGGACTTCATTAAACTGGGCCGCGCTGCCGGACTGAATTTACTGGCGGGAATGGAATTCCGCAACGGCGATCAGCTTTGTTTTGTCGCCATTGCCAAAAACGAACAGGGCTTTCGTGAGATCAATGAATACCGCACCAAGCTCAACATGGAAAATCGCCCTACACCGGAGCGATCGCCTGACTTCGAGCAGGTCTTTGTGATCTATCCCTTTAGCAAGCTCGATAGCTTTCCATTGCGGGATTTTGAATACATTGGCATCCGGCCCAGCGAGCGTACCCGCGCCCAACTGATGGACCGCAAGGTGCTCGATCGCTGTGTGATACTCGCACCAGTCAGTTTCCGAAAGGCCGATTATACCTTACATCGGCAGTTGAGGGCGATTGATAACAACTTGCTGATCTCGCAGCTCGGCGATGAGCAGATAGCTGCTGAGGACGAGGTATTTATTCCTCGTGTGAAGCTGATGCGCTTATTTGCCGACTTGCCCCAATTGCTGGCCAATACCAACCGTATACTAGGCCAGTGTTCTTTCAGTTTCGATTTTACCAGTGTCAAGAATAAAGCAACCTTTACCGGTAATCGCTACAACGATAAGCAGCTCCTGCACAAGTACTGCATGGATGGCTTTACCAGGCGCTATGGCCGCAATGATCGGGTCGCAACCGAACGCATTCAGCGCGAGCTTGAGATTATCGAAAACCTGCGTTTCTCCAGTTATTTCCTGATTACGGACGATATCTGCCGCTACGCACGTGGGCGCAATTTTCACTACGTAGGCCGCGGGTCGGGGGCCAATTCTGCTGTTGCTTACTGCTTAGGGATCACCGATGTTGACCCCATAGCACTCAAACTTCCCTTTGAGCGTTTTCTCAATCCCAAGCGCAAGAGTCCTCCTGATTTTGATGTGGACTTTAGCTGGAATGAGCGCGACGAGATGTACGATTATATCTTTAACCGTTATCAGACAGGACATACGGCATTGATGGGGGCCATGAGCACCTTTCGCTCCCGGAGTATCTTGCGCGAGCTGGGTAAGGTGTATGGACTGCCCAAGGCCGAGATCGATCGTCTGGTGCATGAGCCCGAGCATATGCTCAACAAGAATGAAGTAACCAATACTATTCTGAGCGTTTACAACCGCATGGCCGATTTCCCGAACCAGCGGACGATTCATGCCAGTGGCGTGCTCATCTCGGAGGAACCATTAACCTGTTATTCCGCAATGGACAATCCGCCCAAGGGATTGCCGACCATGCAATTTGATATGTATGTGGCCGAAGATATCGGTTTTGAAAAATTCGATATCCTTTCGCAGCGCGGCATCGGCCATATTAAAGATTGCCGTACCATTGTGCGCGAAAACTTGGGCGTGGTCATTGATACCGACAATCCCAAGCGTTTTTTTCAGGATGTCCATATCGCAGTGCAATTAAAATCAGCCAATACCATCGGCTGCTTCTATATCGAGAGTCCGGCGATGCGGCAGTTGCTCACCAAGTTACGTTGCGATGATTACCTGACTTTAGTGGCAGCCTCGTCCATTATTCGGCCCGGTGTGGCCAGTTCGGGCATGATGGGCGAGTACATCCGTCGGCATCACGACCCCACGACGGTCGTCTATCTACACCCCGTATTTAAGGAGCAGCTCGAAGAGACCTATGGCGTTATGGTTTATCAGGAAGATGTGATGAAGATCGCCAATGCCTATGGCGGGCTCGATATGGCCGATGCCGATGTGCTCCGGCGGATGATGTCGGGCAAATACCGGAGCAAAGACCACCTGATCGAAATCGAGGATAAATTCTTTTCCAACTGTAAGGCCAAAGGCTATGACGAGAAGACTAGCCGCGAGATATGGCGGCAGATGGAGAGTTTTGCCGGTTATTCCTTTAACAAGGCGCATTCAGCATCCTTTGCCGTAGAGAGTTATCAGAGTCTTTTCCTGAAGACCTACTATCCTTTGGAGTTTATGGTTGCGGTGCTCAACAATTATGGCGGGTTTTACAATCGTAAGGTCTATGTGAATGAAGCGCGAATTTCAGGGGGCAATATCTGTCTGCCCTGTGTCAATCAGTCGGTCTTTAATACCTCCATTCAGGGTAAGGACATTTACCTGGGTTTTGACTGCCTGCTCAATTTGGAAGGTAAACTGGCCCATCGCATTATTGAGGAGCGCGAAGCCAATGGCAAGTACACGAGCCTAGAAAACTTTGTTAAGCGCACACAGACGGGTATTGAGCAGGTTGTTATCCTAATTCGTGTAGGTGCCTTGCGCTTTACGGGGACGGGGAAAAAGCAATTGCTGTGGGCAGCTCACCTGATGATGAGCAAGCATAAGCCTGTCGCAGCAGGTATGGCGCTCTTTGAGACCGAAAGTCGCAAGCCTATTCTTCCCCCTTTGGAAGAAGATATCCTGGAGGATTATTATGACGAGATGGAGCTGATTGGCTTTTGCGTAACGGGTACGCTATTTGATCTTACCAAAAGCGATTACCGGGGCGATATGCCCGCTCGGGAACTCCATCTGCATGAAGGAAAGATAGTACGTGTGGTGGGGGATTTTGTCTGTGAGAAATTTGTGAAGACCAAGCGTGGCGAGCTGATGAAATTTGGTACTTTCCTCGATGCCGAGGGACGATTTTTTGATACCGTCCATTTCCCACAGACCTTAGCCAAATATCCGCTCCGTGGGGCCGGAATCTATTTGGTTGAAGGCAAAATTGTTCTGGAATATGGTTGCCCTTCTATTGAGGTGATCCGCTGTGCCAAGATGCCACTAAAACC
Source organism: Sphingobacterium sp. UBA2610 (assembly GCF_002339225.1). NCBI lineage: Bacteria > Pseudomonadati > Bacteroidota > Sphingobacteriia > Sphingobacteriales > Sphingobacteriaceae > Sphingobacterium > Sphingobacterium sp. UBA2610. The sequence goes on along the minus strand of NZ_DDKA01000023.1, from coordinate 142,973 downwards.
CGATCCGAGGAGTGAATAGGACGGAAATGATCTTCATTGGGGAAGTTGTTTTAATTCATATACATACTAATGTTTTTACGCTAAAAATATTAGTATTAAAATGCTTTTTTACTTATATTTGCATTGTTAACCAATTTAAAAACAATGTATTATGAGTGAGTTGAAACAGTCGAAATATATCGATATTACAACAGATTATGGATTTAAAAAAGTTTTCGGATCAGATACCAATAAAGATCTTCTGATCGCTTTCTTAAACGAACTGTTTAGAGGACGCAAGATTATTGCCGACCTGTATTATAACAAAAATGAGCATGTCGGGGATACAGAGGATATCGGTACCGTTATTTTTGATCTGACCTGCACGGCAGACAATGGCGAACGTTTTATTATTGAAGTGCAGCGCACGGCGCAGGATAATTTGAAAAAGCGCATGCTTTATTACAGCAGTAAATTGATAGCGGATCAGGCACCCAAAGGCAACCGAAGGGCTTGGAATTATGCAATTAGTGAAGTTTATATCATTGTACTGATGGATGGATTTGCAATGCCTGATGAGGGGGATGAGAAGTATTTTCTGCACGATATTTGTTTATGTTATCGAGATCATGGTAAAATATTTTATGACGATCTAGGCTTTATATATGTGGAATTGGTTAACTTTGTTAAAGCTGAGGCAGAGTTAGTTAATGATTTAGATCGTTGGCTTTATGTACTCAAAAATATGTCTTCGCTAAATGGACTTTCCACTTATTTGCGTAAGCCTATTTTTGAGAAGTTATTTCAGTTAGCAGAGTATAGCAAACTAAAACCGGAGGAACGAGAGATGTACAACGTAAGTTTAAGGAATAAATGGGATGCCGAGAGTATCCGAAGTAGTCAGGAGGAGCAATTGAAACGAGCGCGCGAAAAAGCAATGGCTGAGGGAGAAGTTATCGGAAAAGCTGAAGGAAAGGCGGAAGTAATAAAAAATCTTTTGTCTTCGAATAAGTTTTCGATATCGGAGATAGCCGAATTAGCGGACGTCACTATAGAGTTTGTAAAGCAGATCGAGGCAGAGAAGGCTAAAGGAAAATAAAACAGATTACAATATAAGATTTTAAGGCCACTTGGATACTGTCTAAGTGGCCTTTTTCTTTTTATAGGTTAAGTTGGTCTTAGACAATACCGTTTTGAATAAGCTCTCATTTAAATAAAATAATTGTAAGGTCGAAGAGACGAAAACTTTTTATAAAAAGATCAAACGAATATTATATTTCTGTTGTCCTTTATTCGAAAAATGAGAAGATTGCTTTTGCTGGCTTGATTTGCACTTGTTAGGCCAGCATTTTTTTGAAACCGACTATCCCATTATTGGGATCATAACTATAAATATGAGGGCTGGTTTATTCCGGCCTTTTTTAGGATATAAATCCTATCTTAGTTCTATGCTGTATAATCCCTTTGAACAAGTCACCAAAAGTTCGTTTCGCGAGCTCGTCGAGTCGGGCTATGCCGACTTTGTGCTGCAGCGCTTTGAGTGGCCCGATGTCAAGGAAAAGACAGGCTTCCTGCTCACGCCTTATGATGATAAGGAAAGCGCCGATCAGCATGCCCATCAACTGGGAGCAAAGGAGGGAAGAGCCTTGCAGTTGCCGCAGGATGCCGATAAGATCGAAAGCTTGTTGGAGACTGGATCAGGCTATCGGATCTTCCTCAATCGTATCAAGGAGGAGAATTGGGATAAGCGTATGCTCAAGCTCTACGAGAAAAATATTGTCAATTACCTGCGTACCAAGACCAGGTTTCAGCGAAAGAATCCCATTGATATTTTATTCTCCCTAGAATATGGTCGGGTAGTGGCTACCATTAGCGATGGGCAGACCCAAAAGAAAGTATTTGCTATCGAGATCCTTCGCTAATCAGATCCGGTCCGAACCAAAAAGCAGCCATTTTCTTGTCGTAGGGCAATCCGTATTTAAAGCACAAATTGCGTATATTCGTATCAAAGCCAAACAAAAAAGGATACCATTATGTGCTGGGATATTAGCCTCCATACCGATATTGAGATTATCAAAAAGACCTTTCCCCAATTGCGGGACGAGCGTCGTCAATTGGATTACAACTATGACTATCTGGAAAACGTGCAGGCCATTACCTTTCCCAAATATCCGATCCTGTATAAGGACAAGGACTCAAGCCAGCTGGCGCTGACCGAGATGGAGTGGGGGGTATTGCCTACCTATATTGACGATCCCAAGCTGCAGGCCGATCGCAGGCGCAATATGATCAATGTGCGTAGCGAGCGTATCCTGGAGGATAAAAAATCCTATTGGTATCGCTTGCGCAAGCAACGTTGCCTTATCCCAGTGAGTGGTACCTTTGAGCATCGTGCGGTAAAGGGCTGGAAAAAGAAAGTGCCTTATTTCATCGGTGAAGCGGGGAGAGAGCTATTCTATTTACCAGGTTTGTACCAGTGGCATGAGACAGTGGATGAGGATATAAACGAAGAAGATATGCCACCGATTTTTCGATTTGAAATGCCCAATGAAAAGTTGAAACATTATCCAGTGTATACCTTGAGAGGATATCCAAACCGCCCCGATGGTAAACACCGTTATGAGCAATTTGATTGGGAAGGATTACCACCATTGGGGAGTGATACGGCGCAGACTTCGTTATTTTAATCGAAGGCCACATATAATTAGCACCTTAGTTTACTAAGGTGCTTTTTGCTTTTCGTACCCCCGGGCAGTCCGATCTTAATTGTAAGTTAGCCCATATATATCCATCCAGATACTTGTAAAGATCATTTAAGTCTGCTACATCCTGACTTGTTTGAAAACAAGGGTGAAACCAAATCCAAAAATTCTCATGGTCTTTATACGGATCGGGTAGTGGTACAATCACTGTACCGCGGAATAGATCTCCAGTAGGTTCTTTATACCTGAAGTGGGTGAACTTTTCGCTCAAATTTTTAATGACAGGCAACGCCCTTAATATTCTAGCCCATCTGGATACCCCGTAGCGCCAAGAAAAAAAGCTACATGAACAATTGTTATATGGAAACATAACATTACAACTATAGTTAAAGGCCTAATGGTCTTTAAATCAATTCCAAGTAAAATAATTTGAGTAAGGGATTTATTGTAGTATATACCGTATGCTAGCGTAAAAATAGATTGTGGAATTAAGGAAATCCCTAACAGAACCTTTGCCAGTTGGCTATCTTGTAGTGAACCAATATTATTCAATATCACGATATCCGTTACTGTGAAAAGTATTGAGCTAACAACTAAACACAAAAATAAGCCCCTTTTTCGGACGGTATTTTTTTTAGTCGCATTGCCGGATTTTTCTAGATATTTTTCCAATCCAAAGTCTTCACCTGTCAGTCCACGTATTCCGCCGTACATCATTATTAAATATACGATTATGCACGGAAGCAAGGGCATCGATATGAAGATCGTTTCGGTATTCATTTCCATAATAGGTTAGCTATTTTTAAATATTAGGCTAAACTTCCTTTTACAAACATGCCTGTTAAAAGAATTTACTGTTTTATCAACCCCCCGTATTTTTATTTCATTGCTAATATTGGTGAGGATGCGTTTAAAGAGGCACGGTTAGGGAATTCTTTATTATTTAGCAGTACTTCTAATTGCTAAGATAAATATTTTTTTTGGGTTACAGAATAGCGGTTCTTCCATTATTTTATTTAGTTTATGATTGTAGATTCAAAATGAATTAAACTCACTATCATTTGATGAAGCCCAAAGCCGATAAACATTTAGCCAAGGCAGACATCTAGCCAAAAAGCTTCCTTAAGCGGTCATAAGGGAGGCTTGTTAATTAAAATAGCCTAGAATCCTAATAGTATGACCGAATTCAATGAACATATCGATATCATTAGAGAAACTTGCGATACCCGGTTTGAACCCTCGCGAGTACTGATTGATCCGAAGGAAAAGCTGTATCCAAACCTAGAGATTCGGTTCCATCGCTCTTAATTTGGCTCAATTTTAAAAAGATTGCCTATTTTGCATATATGAATGCTGAACTGGTTCCTTACCTCAACGCCTTTACCCATTTTGATAGAAAGAATACCAAATATGGATTGGCACCACATAAGCCGATCTAGCTCTCGACTTTGGTTGAGCTATTGAAAAGGTTATCGTGGTCAATAATCGCATTGAAGTGGTTTCACTTCCTGAGATACCGTTGTGTTAAATATTCATCCACAATAGGTAAATCAGCCTCTGCCCAGTCGTAGTCTCTCAATTGATTCGCATCTACCCATATGGCTTGCGCATATTCCAATGCTTTGACTTCACCATTTAACAAACTGCATACGAAGGGGTACAGCTGTATAGAAAAATCAGAATAATGATATTCAACAGTTGAAAGTGTTTTATTAATCTCTATATCAATATCGATTTCTTCTTTTATTTCTCTGCGAAGACAGTCCTCTTTTGATTCGCCTGGTTCGATTTTTCCACCGGCGAATTCCCATTTTAAAGGTAATCTCATCGAAGTGGAACGTTGACAAATCAATATTTTATCGGCATGTTCTATGATTGCACAGGTTACTTGTAGCATAGCGATGTAAAGATAATCATTTACAGGCATAACCCAATTGAAATTTACTAGGTATGGGTTCCCGTAAAATTAATCGTTTGTTATAAACTAAATTCAGCTCTTTAAAATTATCCCAATAGGGATTTGCATAAATTTATTAATTCAAAATAAATAATGTGTATTAGCGAGAGGTTTTAGCCTCTTTTAATCTTTTCATTATTTGATACACTATTATATCCATGTCTACCATAGAAGCAATAAATAATCAATCCGATAAAAGAACCAAATATAAGTGCTAGTATCGAAAGTGACTTTTGTAATTAGCATATTTTGAATTTATAGTGGTGGTTGGCACTGTGAGTAATTTTAACCCTCTTTTGATTCGAAAAGGCCGAAATTGAACGCAATTATTGATTTATCAATCCTTTCAGTTTTGTTGATGTTGTCCACCCATTCGTGGAATTTTTGATCGACTGGTTTAACTTTATGCAGATAGCTCATCATGGTGCAGTAGGAGTAATGTCGTCAAAAATAATAATTAATGTGTGTCTATTCTGGTTTTATTTTCAAGCTGAGGAGAGGTTCGAGTGATTTTATCTCATTGAATTGCAAAGTGGAATCTGCCGATGCTCAATTATTGCCTTATCATGAAAAGGATGCCATGCTAGGAACTATCATATGATGTGAAATATTTCGGCGCTATTACAGACGTTGATAATACTGATCTTATTTACCAAGTGTTGATCAAGTTTAAGAACTATTTTAAGCCTAAGATTATTCAGCGATCATCACCTTTTCCTCCTTGATATTATTTAGAAAATCCGTGTATTTTATGGGTAGCTTTTTTCTGTGGTAATAAAAATAGAAGTCAAATGAGCCTCCGATGATTCCCTTTTCCGGAGCATATACAAATCGATCAATTCCTCGCTCAAAATCATAATTATACTCATGTTGTGTCCAATCTACATAGGTCCAAAACTGATATCCCGTTGCATGCTGTGCTAAGGTAATTTTTTTGGATAGATATTCTCTTCTGTCCCGGGACCAATCTAAAAAGGAAAGCGGGTCTTCACCTATCCGATATAAAGGGAATTGTAAACTAGGATAAGCGCCTTTAAATATTTTTTCGAATTGAAGCACACTATAGGCCGAATCTTGCGTATTGATAGTCCCATAGACATTCGTAAAAGCTTGCGGACGATTGCGGACTGCATAAAACTGTAACAAACAATATTTTGGTGCATAATAAGTATCTCCTTTTTTTATAATTAGCTTATACGCATTAAAATACTTTGTTGTTTGCTTCACAGTAGTGTTGAAGTACGATAACGTATTTTTTTTATGAAGCTCTTCCAGATCTTTAAAGTTCATCATTGAAGAACGTACAGTATCAGGGTTGATTTCATACCAATCTTCTGAACCATCTAAATCAGGTAGAATGGAAAATAGCATGATATTATAATCATGTTGTCCATTATATATACCCTTATTACCGATAAACGTTTGTACCTTACTCATTACATTAAAAAGATGCACTTCACGCTTAATCTTATATAGCGGATAGGTGTTTAACCTAAAGGATGAGGCTGCAAACTCTTTGCTATCTTCTTCAAAAAGGAAATATTTGGTGTGACTAAATCCTTTATTGAAGGACAATAGGGAGATAAGGATCAACCAAATTATAAGGCACTTAGTTTTAAGCATAGCAATGTTCATTTTGTTTGTTAATTAGTTTCTTTCAATTAAAAATTAGTTGCATTTAGTACCTGCTTTGCCATCTCTATGAGTCGAATTAACACTTGACTCGACCGCATCGAGATTATTTACTATTCCATTTTTTGCTAACGCCAATGCATCATATTTGCTCAAATTAGGATTAAAAGATTGTATTGCCTGTACAAGCTTATCTAGCTGGGTGCCAAAGCTGTTATGTTGGTTTACAAATCTTTGTTGACCATTCACATTGACTGCTGTCCAGCCGGAATATAATATTCCAAATTGTTCTCCCTTTCCTTCCGTTATTAATCTGGTGCGTTCATAATTTAAAAAGCCGTGTAGCGCCTCGTGAAACATCGTTGCTGCAATATACTCTTTTGAAGAGTTATTAAGGACATCTGGGTTGATAATTATTTTATGCGTTTGACCGCCTACACTACCAAAAGAACTGTGTTCTGCATCAATTTTAGTTCCGACAAATTGCGGAGCATCGGAGAAAGTGATGTTAAATGCGGTACTGTTACTAAATACAGAATTTAACCATTTTGAGATTTCGTTTTCTAAATTAGGAATATTTGCCAAAATGGATTGAGCACAAGGGTATCCTTGTAAAGAATCTATGATTTCTTGGTCCTGATTCGGATCAATGGGTGGTTTAGTGCCACCGTCGCCGTTGCTACCTCCGCCGATACCACCTCCGCCACCTCCGCTCGAACACCCGTCGCATCCATCAGGAAAAGGTGGGAAATCAGGGAAATTTGGGTCAATAATATCATCACTACAAACTTCTTTCCATCCTGAAGAACATATATCAGTACCGTCTAAACAAACTTGATACCACATCATTCGACAATTCTTAAGCCTTTCTTTTGCAAGCTTATTATTCGAAGATGCATAAATTTTTACAATGTCATTTCTTGAAACTAGTTTATTGTTCAAATAATTTACAAACGAGGTCTTTCCAGTTAACAAGTCTTCTGAAACAATCACTCCGCCACTTTTGACCTCATTTATATCATCTGGAAAGACGGTTAGTACCTTAAATTCCCATTTGTCATCATTTTTGAAAGCAAATAACCAAGTTTTATCTGCCAATGAATATATCGTGCTGTCTAACGTTTTTGAGAATCGATTATTGTCTGATGACAATGGAATATAATATCCACCATTTACGTTTTGTCTTTTGCTCCAATTGGGAGTGAAATCATAATTTTGAATTGTCGTTTTACCTTTTAGCTCTTCATAAGAAGAAATTAATGTATCCTCTATTTGGGAATGCTCATACTGTTTGCATGCAGTAACAAACACGACAAAAGTGATTAATATGTAAATAAGTTTTCTTTTCATTAGGTTTATTTCTTTATTCTAATATAGCAATTTATTTTAAGTTATCATGTGCCCAATTCATCGTTGAGATTATTTCTTATAAAAGTATGTTTTTTATAGTTGGGGTCGGAATAATATCGTTCAGCCGTAAGTTGTTGCTGCAAAAATTCCTCGAGTATATTTGGGTATCAATTCAATTTTCCCTTCCAAAATAAGATGATAAAAGTTTTCGAAGCAATCTTGATAGATTACCCATAATACCTATCGTCAGTTTCCATTACATCGTCATCAAACCATTCATCATCCAGATACTTGTAAAGATCATTTAAGTCTGCTACATCCTGACTTGTTTGAAAACAAGGGTGAAACCAAATCCAAAAATTCTCCTGGTCTTTATAAGGATCGGGTAGTGGTACAATCACTGTACGGCGGAATAGATCTCCAGGATGTTCCTTATACCACAAGTGTGTAAACTTTTCATTTAAATTTTTCATGACAGTCATTTAGTTTGAATGCCACAAATGCTGTACCGGAGAGATTGTATTAGCGTCAAAGTCAATTTTAGCACAACATCTTTAAACAAATGGATAAAGTCATTCAATATTGTTTATTTCGTAACAGGCAAAGCCCTTAATATTCTAGCCCATCTGGAAACCCCGTAGCGCCAAGAAAAAAAGCTAGATGAACAATTGTTATATGGAAACATAACATTACAACTATAGTTAAAGGCCTAATGGTCTTTAAATCAATTCCAAGTAAAATAATTTGAGTAAGGTATTTATCGTAGTTTATACCGTATGCTAGCGTAAAAATAGATTGTGGAATTAAGGAAATCCCTAACAGAACCTTTGTCAGTTTGCTATCTTGTAGTGAACCAATATTATTCAATATCACTATATTCGTTATTATGAAAAGTATTGAACTAACAACCAAACACAAAAATAAGCCCGGGAGTGTAAACTGAACTGTGTCATTGGATAATTAACCAAAATCTAAAAGCCTCTATCAAGTTTGAGCCTATCCCCAAATTTAATGTAAAGTTGGGATATGGTCAAGCCCCAGTTATGCACAGGCATTGTCCACTTTTTAGAGATATCCTTTATTATCAGAAACATCAGCTTCATAAGAGCCTGCTCAGAACTGAATGCACCTTTAGACTTCGTTATTTTTCGGATCTGACGGTGCATTCCTTCAATAGGATTAGTGGTATAGATCGTCTTACGCACCTGCTCATCATACTCAAAAAAGTAGAGAGGTTTATCCAGTTATCGAGCCATGACTTAGCGGCTATGGGGTATTTCTTGCCCCATTCTCTTCAAAGACCAGTAGTTTTTCATATCCCATTTCTTCGTTTACAGCTTTATAAATGGGCTTTAAATCTTCAATAACAGCCTTTTTGTCCTTTTCTGTAACGTAGCGCATGCTTGATCTAATCTGATGGACAATGCATAACTGAACTTTTGTTTTTGGAAAAATAGCTTCTATAGCTTCAGGAAAGCCCTTCAGTCCATCAATACAGGCTATCAGGATGTCCTCTACACCGCGTTGCTTTAGATCGGTGAGTACGGATAACCAGAATTTAGCTCCTTCGTTTTCCGAACTGTAAAGCCCTATCAGGTCTTTGCGACCATCCATTCCTATGCCCAGGATATTATAAATGGCCCGGGACTCAACCGTACCGTTCTGACGGACTTTATAATGCATGCAGTCTAGGAAAACAAAGGGATAGACGGCTTCTAGCGGACGACTTCGCCACTCGTTAACAGCAGGCATGACGCTTTCTGTAATAAGGGATATTTCAGTTGCAGAAATCTCCATAGCATACATCTCGCGGATAAAATCACTTATTGCACGTGTGCTCATACCTTTGGCATACATGCTCAGCACATGACCTTCCAGCTGTTCTGTTATAATAAGCTGACGTTTGGGAACTACCTTGGGCTCAAATGTACCCGATCTATCCCGTCCAGATTCAAGTTCAAATGTACCGGTATTAAGGCCTCGAACAGTTTTTTTGGTCTTGCCATTACGACGATTGGAGTTCCCGGAAGCTTTATCTTCCTGAAGGTGACTTTCCAGCTCGCTATCCATCATCGACTCCAGTAAGTGCTTCATTAAGGGCGCTAGAACGCCATCATTGGGAGATAAACACTTTCCGTTATAAAGACCTTGCATAGCTTCCTCTTTGAAGCGTTCAAAGTCGAATGGGTCTTTTTCTTTCATGACCATGTCGTTTGAATAATTAAATATAAAAAAACCTTATTGAATTATTCCGTTGACACAATTCACGTTACAGTCTCTAAAGGTCACAAAACCAGTTTTCTCTTCTGCCGGTTAGAGGGAAGCTCTTTTTATTTATATCTCTTCCTCTTACACGAGCTCAGCTTCAAAATGCTCAATAAAAATAGTCAGCTCATCGGAAGTAAGCCAGCTTCGATTGTTGCAATGCATAATCCATTCACCATTTATTCCACTTCTCCATCAATCAAGCAGCGGAATATTATACATCTCAACGCTCTTTCTTCCACTTAATTTCGCCACGCTCAATCATTCCGATATATTTTTCAATATGATCCATCGTCAGTGGGGTATTATCGTCCAGGTGATATTCAAATTTCTTTGCAAACAGGTCATATTGAATAGATCCTACATAAACATTGTTGACATAAATATGCCAAATACCGCCTTTCTTTACGCTGATACGGACAACATTGCGTTTGCCATTGGTGTAGAATAGCTCTGGCGAATCGTGATCAACCGACGAATAAGAGCGTCGATACAAGCCTCTAGAATATCGTATGCCAGTACACCGTATGCTAATTCCCACTCACCCTGTGATCGCCTGAATATGTAGAATGACTTTCCGTTTTTGTCATACAAATAGTAACGGGGTTGATATTCCCACATATAATATTTTAATTGATTTGGATAACCACTCGTAATTTATGGTTTATATCGACCTAATAAATTTTTATCTTCTAATTGAACTTTGATAGTTCCAGTATTTCCTCTTTTATTATAATATTCACCTTCTAAAGTTTTAATGTCAGGAAAATACTTCAGATGAGCTGTACCATGATGATTATTGAGCTCCGTCGCTAGAGTTGATGCATCGTTGGTAAAAATATAATAGAGTGAAAACAAGCCATTTGGTTCCTTTACAAGTTGTTCAGAAACTGAGTGGGATTGTGATGTTTCATTATGGGTACCTGTATCAGAATAATAGGCACAGATGCAGATGTTTGAAGCCGATTGCTTAATTTCAATGACACAATCTTTTTGGATGTTGTTGCCTTGTTCATCTTTAAAGCTTGATTTCAGAGTTCCTTTATAACGTCCGTTTAAATCGGGGAGATCAATAAGTAATTTTATAATTCTCCATTTCCATTTCCATCCAAATTCATTGAGAAATGCTAGGACAGCTCCAATTAATCCTAAGGTTGAAAGCACATCAATGTAGCTGGCAATTTCTTTTAATTTTTCGTGATTCCTGAGAAGCTCTTCAATGTAGTTAGTGATGAACTGAAAAACAATCGAAAGAATTATAATAAAAGGAATTAGCCTGTCCGTTCTAAAATATTTAAAATTCATAATATTTTAATTGAATTGAAGGTATCTCCAAAGTTGCAGTAAATAAGTATTAACATCCTGTCTGCTCCATTTTCTGCCACTGTGGAACAGATATAAATATTCTGAAACTTCTCCCCAGCTTTTACAAGTTGTATCCTGTTCTGTAGCTTGGTATAAGTGAACAATTGCTCCCCTTAATCTTGTCTCCCAAGATAAATTATTATTAAATATTTCGTTTGGGACATTCCATATTAAACATTCGAGAAGGAAGGAAGTGATGTTACTACTTATATTCACCCCATCGTCAATCATTTTATAACGTAATTTTTTGAAAATGCGGGTTAGCCTTTTGTATCGTTTAAAGGTTTGACTATTTTTTAATTTACCGTTTTCGATGTGTTTTAAAGGGTAACTTTTAATTACTATTTCTGAATCTGCCCTGATATAAACACCCTTGTAATATGATTTATCTGCCCAATAATTACGATATTCCCAGCTAGGTACTACATCTGTTTCTACCCTGTAAGTATTTGCTTTAATGGTTAAACATTTATCGTTTCTAACAACTTCACTTCTTCCAAAAGTTTTAACTAATGCATTTTCAACATCATTTTTAAATTCTGAGAAGGAATATGTCACGCCACCGGTAAAATCGAAGTCTTCTCTTACTGTTCCTTCTGGAAGATTAAAGTGAAATGCCTCATTATAACATACATTTATATCAATATCACTATTTAATCTAACGTTAGTATCGTTTGCATAGGAACCTTGTCCAAATATATCAATACCCATATCTTTTAGTTTAGGATTACCTTTGATACATTGGGTCACCATTCTTCTCGCATTTTCGAGCTTTGTCTCTTCTGATTCACTTGCAGGTTTTGTCCAAGTGATTAAAGTATCTTCTGAAAATCTTGCCATAGGTTAATATAATAATGACTGTATTTTTAAAGATAAATAAATTTCTCAAAATTCTGAATTCTAATGAGGGCTCAAAAAGAATTTAACACGTGTCCCTCAAGCTGTTCAGTAATGATTAATTGTCTTTTAGGTACTACTTTCGGCTCAAACCTGCCGGATCTATCACGACCTGTTTCCAGCTCAAATGTCTCAGTGTTAAGGCTTCGGATAGTCTTTTTGATCTTGTCATTTCGGCGGTTGCTATTGCCCGAAGCTTTCTCTTCGTTCAAGTGGTTTTCCAGTTCGCCAACCATCAAAGATTCCAACAAACGTTTCATCAATGGTGCTAGAACGCCATCATTGGGAGACAAACTTTTACCTTCTTAAAGACCTTGCATGGCTTCTGCCTTGAAGCGTTCAAAGTAGAATGGGGTCTTTTCTTTCATGACCGTGTCGTTTGAATAATTGAATATAAATAATCTTATTGAATTATTCCTCTGACACAGGTACTATAATAAAAAGCAAATATTATTTCATTTATTTTTCTCTAATTCTTTGCTAACTTTGTTCTTCATGAGGAAGCATATTGTGATTGTTCACTTGTTATGTTTACCTTGTGTAGTGCTGGCAAATTAGTCGGCACTACTTGCTTAATAACCTTTGCTGGAATTCACCGACGATCGACATTTCCTGGATAGAAAGCTCCTTTTCCTCTTGTTTGTTATATTTATTTTTATATTTTCCATCGTACTCTTGGTCATTCTTCCAGAGCGAATACGTTATTACTAGAAGTTTTTTCTGGACTGCTACATAGCTTTTCATTTTTATACCATGTTTAGCGTAAGTCCGCTCGTAAAGATCCTCAAAAGGGCCTACTTTCCATCTGACCACTCCGAAAGCAGGCAAGTGCAAAATTCTTCGAATATGACTATTCCCTTTCTTTGAAATTCGAGTTCTTCCGTGATGGCTCCCTGATTGGTTTTCAACGATATCATATCCTGCAAAACTAACTAATTGTCTAGCATTTTTAAATAATTTGAAGCCGTTCGTTTCTGCTATTAGCGTTGCCACAGTTCTTATTCCAACACCTTTTATCTTACATATTTTTCTTACTTTTTCTGCTATTTCTTTATTTGAGTCAATATGCTCTTGGATTGCCATCTCCAGGTCTTCTAACTGCTTTTCAATCAGCTTAAGCCGGTTAAGAAGTGTTTTATTGACAACCTTATTTTGATGCATAGCATGTTGAAGGGCGTGCCTCTGGTTAATAACCACTGTTTTTTGTTCCTGGAGATTTTCTATTTCTCTAGTCAATAGTCGTAAACTATAATAAAACTCGCTGATAGGCTCCCATAACTCAAGTGACTTTTCAGCCCCCATCTGTGCAAGTCCCTGCGCATCAATTTTGTCATTCTTAGACTTTACCCCCGAGGCCTGTAAATATCTCTTTGCGTAATTGGGAAGTAGTACAGAAACTGGAAATCCAGCTTTGCTAAGATACATCGCACAATTTTCATAATAAACCCCCGTGGCTTCCATGCAAATCACCAGTGGAATCTCTTTTTGCTTTCTGTGACGTATAACCCAATCCTCAAGATCCTTAAAACCTTTAAAGGTATTTGCAATCGTGCGACTACCTTTAATGCTTACCTTTTGACTGCTGTCAATTGTCGATAAACAGCAGTGAATTTTCTTTAGAAGAGATATCCAATCCCAGTGAATACTTTAACATAATTACCCTATTTTAAAATTATAAAAGAACAGATATTCTGAACAACCATTACTCATCTTTTATACAGGATTATCTAACGCAATAGATATCTTTAAGTACTATTCTGGCTCTCTTCAGAAAGAGACTAAAGCAGGTTTCTCTGTGTCCCAGCATCCTCAAAGAAAAGTGCCTAGTTTAATGTTCAAGTTGCTGCTTTAGTTCTGTTAGTTTTTAATATAAAAATATTGATTATACATTATTTTCAAAGATATGAGTTTACGTTATAGTCTCAAATATAGTCGCAGAATTGACCAACTGTCAGATTAAGTCTTAACTTTTACAAGTTATTAAAAGGATCTATGTGAATCCCACAGCTACCCATTCAAAAGATTCCTTTTAAAGATCTATCGAATGCAGCTTCGATTTTATCTTGACTATATCCAATTTTTGTACTCAACTGACTCAATAAACTTTCTAATTTTGGTAAGTCTCGAGTAATAGCATTGTAGCCTAACGTAATCGCGGAGATGTCGTTCTGCAGAAAGCAATGCTTCATATTCTCTGGACAAGTAGGGATTTTCTCCAAAATTTCCTTTCTCAACTGCATCAATTGAAGATTGATTGAGAATTGCAAATTCTTCTCCAAGTTTATCCTCATCTCCTTGAGTCTGTTCTGCAAATCCGCCTCTAATTGACTCACTTCGTTTAATATTTTCGTCAATTCCTTCCTCTTCCTGTCGATATTTTTCAACCATTTCGTAGATACTTCTTTTTGATCGTTCTGGTAATTCTGCTCTATAGATTTGGTCTCTTCTAATAATTTCTTCTTCTCGTCTAATATGTTCGTAATATCTTTCTGTTGAAGTTCTTCTATCATTGAAGACTCCATCAATATTGAGTTCAATATCTCCGATTTTTCGTTCAATATTTTCAACTTCTCTTCTATGATCATGTTCTCTTTCTGTACTATTTCCTGAGATTGATCTAATTTTATAGTGTAAGTCTCCAATAGATCCAATGAGTCTTTTTCGACTCTCTTCAATTTCTCCGTTTTTTCTAATATATCTTTCTTCCAAATCTGAAGATTGCTTCTCAACGTGGTAGATTTCGTCGTCAATTCTTTTTGTTTGTTCTTCAAATTCAGTTCCGATGCTTCTTCTAATTGAAGCTTCCTCATTGATAAGTCGGTCTTGTAATTCTTCTGTATTTTTCGCAACTCTTGATATTTCTGATTCAACTCTTGATTTAATATCTCTATACGATTGAGATTCCAACACTTTTCCAATTCGTTGTATAAGGTTACGAATTTGCGCATTTCTACATCTGTGAGACTCTGCAAAAAGCTGTCTTTGTTCTTCATCAGTATGTGATATTCCCTCTGTATCTCCATTGGGAATTCGAATATATTCGGTGTTAATCTCATCATTGTTATATAACCATTTAGTACTTCTAGTGTGTTCAAATACTTGATCAATTTCTGCTGGTGATGCCTTTGGTATTATCACTGAGACTGTGTCAATCCCTAATCTTAATAGACTTAATAATTTCTTTTTATCAGGTTTATGACTAGTAGCGATTTCTATGAAAAGAAATGGAGTATTTGCTTTGTCAAAAAAGGTTATGTCGGGCTGACATAAAAGATGTTCTGTATCAAAATCATTAGATCTGGTCCATTTGATATTCCCTGATTCATCTTCGTAAAAGTTCAGGTTTGCGTGAACGGTATCTGCCTCTATTATCTTGGCAGGTTTTAACAATATCCCTGGCTCAGATAAATTATCTGAGTATTTATAAACTGCCGGTACCTTTATCCGTTTGTTAATAAGCAAATTTTCCTTGGCCAATTTATGACGATAGATCTTATCTGAAAATGTACATTTATCTTTAGGATTTTTTTTTGTTACATAGTGACGAAAATAAGAAGCTCGGCCAATTATTTTTGTTTTTACGGCCTCCATTTTTCTATTGCATCCCATACAGAAATAGCCTTTTAGGCCGCTTTCTGCATCGTCAATATAAATTGGTATCGATTCTACATTATTTGCGTATCTATTTTGCAGATTTTCTTTGTGGTTATCACTCATAGACATAAAAACAGGTTGAAGTAAATATACTTAATTATTAACGAATATTGACTAAATAGGATTATTCTTTAGATCATCTATATTTTCATGTGTAACTTCATCCTTAAGATTTTTGGTGATAGAAATAGCTTGGAAATATGGGATAATATCTTTTATGAGCAATTTAATGGCAAAATAACAGCAAAAAATATAAGAAATAATCAATCCTGTTTGAACAAATATTAGCTCTTCCTTTTTAATCCTAAGATTAACCGAGTCTGATAGAAAATAGATTATAAACATAGAAATTAATAATAGCAAAAGGGCTCCAAAACAAATCAGAGCAAACATCCATGTGTCTATCTTAGTTATTACCAGTTTCATATCTCCAGACGACTTGTTAAACTTTAAATAGAATTTTTGATGCAAATACCGATATGTTTTAACGCTTACATCACACTTTCTAAACAATCTTAAATAAGCATTTACCCGGGAGGGGAGAACCTCAAAACCGAACTGCTGATGAAATATTTTTGCACAATAGATGTCAATCAAAGTACTGCTTAGTTCAGAATTTATTCCTTTGGTAAACTCAATCTCATTCTTTAAATCAGATATTCTATTTGAAAGATTTTTTGATTTAATGGTTTCAATCAACCAATAAAGTAAGGGGGGAGTAATAATTCCTAAAATTTGTATTAATTTTTCCATATTAAATAATAGTTTTAATAATAAGTTTTAAACGTTCCGGTCCGATTTTTTTGAATTCAAGAAATGCGTCCCTATGGCATTTCCTATATTTTTTTCCACTTGCGCAAAAACACTTTGATGTACGAGGCGGAGTTTTATTTTTATAGATGTACATTAGGATCTCTAATACTTTATCAGCGTTGGTTGTTCTGAGGATTTTATACAACGATTCTAATACACCCTCTTTTCCATGGGATCGTTCGTTTAAATAATAACCCTTCAGTTCTCTAAAAGCCTGATTATGTAGATAGGGGATAAGATGCTTTTCAATAAAGCCTAATAATGAAATACCTCTGCTACATTCTAAATATTCCTCGGGAGGTGCACAAATACAAAATTGACCATCTTGATATACATGCCAGTCTATGTTGTTGGGTAGCCTCTCATTAATTTCGTACACCAGAGGAAAGCTATGCGGGTAATCTGCGCTACACTCGATTTTGACAAAATAAGAATCATATGTCTTACCATTTTCATCTAAAAGCTCTATTTGTCCTTCTAAATAAGGAAGAGAATCTTCCCGATTTAATAATTTAAGCTCGGGAAAATTCTTAATGACATTGATTGCGTCTTCCGCAAATTTGAGAATTGAATTATTCATGACAATACGGTATGGAGGTTATAGCACCGAAGGCTGCTGCTGCTACATTCTCTAATATTTTCTCTTCTTTGTCTTCGCCAAAAGGAAATCTATCGCCAAGATGCTTATGCCAAAGTTGGCTTGCTTCATATTGATTATTTGAACGAATTGCGTCCTCTGCGTCGGTTATGAAATTATTTAAAGATTCTAAAAATTTGTCCTTATTCGTGTAGTCCTCAAGCAGATCATCATTTGGAGTCACAGGTACAATACAAGTAAATTCCGTATTTAGTGCCTTTTTTATTTCCTTAAGAATGTCCCTGAGTGTAATATCATCACGTTCGTTTAATACAATTTTTTCCTTTGCATTGGTTGCTAAAATTGTTAGAGCTAGGCCGCTAGGCATTTTGAAAGAACGATTATCAGCCCATCCTTTTAAATACTTGATCGTCCTAATTAGACGTTCATTTTTATCCTTTTTTGACACAAACCAATCTACCATAGCCTTAGAATCGCTTTCTTCCCATCCATGTCCTTTAACAGCTATTTTGTACTCCTGACCATCTACTTTATAATAGATAGGATGATCAATCTCATAATCATTTACAAAAACGCTGCGGACACATTTTTTCCTATTCTCCGCAGCTGTTTCAGTATATCCATCGACCGCTTGTCTAACCCATTCTTTGATTGTTGATGCAGTTACATCAGGCTCACGAAAAAAATAAATACCATCATCTAAATCACAAATGTCTTGTTTAGTTCTAATACCATTCTTCATCTTATACGAACCTTGAATGTAAAACTTTGGTACGTACTCAGGATGATTATCTTTAAACCATTTTCTAATTTTTTTACGAAGGCCTTCCTTAGAATCTTTCATTTTATTATTCTTTGTGGAGCCAATGGAGATCTTATTATTATATTCTCCAAATAAATTGTTGCAGTTAGCCATATTATTAATTTTTTAAAAAGTTTAAAATTTCTATTAATCGATTTTTCGCTATTTCTTCGCCAATTGATTTCATTCTGTCAATATGTTTCTTTTTCGAAGAATTGAGTTCAATATTATCGCCCTTCATATCGTGTTGAATACGTAAATGGGTAAATGTATTTCCTGTTTTCCCTAGAGCTCGTTGAAGAAATAGGAGATACTGCTCTGTGATTTGTGCTTGTGTATCTAATACTAAATCGACCAACTTCGGAGTTGGGAATAACCAATAAAAAACATTTTTAGGGCGCCAAGATCGTTTAATAATTTGTTTCCCTTGCCCTGTTCCTAATGATAGAATTGATATATCTCCTATAGGTATGTCTAGTTTGTCGGTCGCTTCAAAAACTCCAATTAGTGCCGGATTATTTGCGAAAATGCCTCCATCTATCATGTTGATATTTGTTCCTTCACCAAGTGCATTCTGAAATGAAAATGAATGTGGTGGAAAATAAACGGGTGCAGAAGCACTGGACATAGCCACATGATATGCCGGCAATTTGTAATCTCTTTTGTATTCGGGATGGTGCTTTGTTTTAAACACGTTAATAGCTCCGTCATTACCATTGAAAGCAGGAATACATACCTTGGTCTTTAGATCATTCATTAGCGGATCTGCACCACCATTGGCATCAGCAAAAACTTGCCGAAGTTTTTTAAGTAATTTTTTGTTACTATAAATTGCATTCAATAATGCTCTACTCTTACGCGGAATAAATTTAAAGATGAATCGAGGGAAAATAAGCTCTGCATTATCTTCATAAAATTTGGCTAGATCTTTTGCAGGTATACCTAATGAAATACCGATAGCCAATATTGCACCAGTAGAAGTGCCACAAACTAAATCAAAATGTTCGTAAAGTTTTTTATCCGGTTCTTCTTTTTGTAATTCAGCTTCTAATTCAGCTAATACTTTTGCAGGGATGAGACCTCTTATCCCTCCTCCGTCAATTGACAGGATTTTAAATTTTGATTTTTGGATTGTTTCTGCCATTTTATAATATATTTTGCTATTTTTAACTAGCATTGACAAATTATTTTGTTGTGATTGCTGGTCATTATTAACTACGAAAAGCGTTACTAACGGTTATGCGTATACCTAAATAGATAGCTTATGGATTGGAAGGAATTAGAAGATTCAAGTACTGCAGATTTAATAGAATATATTCAGGGACGTCAACATTATTATGAGGCAGCGGAATGCGCTTTCAAAGCATTTTTTCTTAGGTTCGAGCCTGATTTAACCAAAAAATGTAGGATTATTGTAAGAAAATGGGGATATGATGAGTTAGATGGAGATATTTTGTGTGAGCAGGCGTTGAATAAATTTTGGAATAAAGCGTCATTATTTAATGCTCAACAATGTAAGAATGCAAATCTTGATCGATGTGTTTTATTTTATATTTATAGGATTGCACAACGATTATTAGCCGATCGACAGCGATTGGAAGCTGACAAGAACCCATATAGTGGAACCGAAGAATTAGTTTTAGAATTTCCTGATTTGGAGAATATGGAAATTCCAAAAGAAAAGCTAAAAGATTTAAAGGCTAGAACAGAAGTAATTGACAAAGCGCTTGAGCGATTAAGCAAAAAACATAAAATAATATACTTAACCTATCAAAGTTATGAAAGAGACGGTAAAAAACTGCCTCGTCAATTACTTAAAAAGCTTAGGGAAGAGCTCGATTTGTCACAGACATCAATAAGAATATATAAAAAAGAAGCATTAGAAACTGTCAGCAAAGTACTAGAAATTTATGGCACAAAAAAATAGACTGTTTGGAAATTTAGGGGATGTTACTGAGTGGTTATGTTCTACGGGTTATCTTTTTCCTCGCAATGAGATTGAGTTGAGTCGATTTGATAAACTTTTTTTTAATGTCGAAATTAAAGGCTCAACAGTCTCTTTAGATCGAATTTTAAAAAATGAAGTTCGGGAATTTTCAGTATCGAATATTTTTAAACAAGAAGGAGAGCAAGATGTGATTGATGCGTTTAAAATGGTAGCAAGAAAAGGCCTCGGAGATTTACCAGATCACATCTTTAACAAAATGAAAAAGAACCAAGATAATGGAAATAAATCTTCACCGGAAGAAACTGATCAATAATTTAGCAAATTATGTTTCAGAAAATTTTATAGAAGGTCATAGAGTCAATTTAATTAAAATTGTAGAATATGAAGAGCTTCCAGTATATTTTGATCATTATGAGAATACATTCGATGGTATGTTGGTGTATATGGATTCTATGTTTCATATTCATATCAATATTGACAAAGGGAATATTATTAATTCAAAACGAGGGCGATTTACACTAGCACATGAATTGGGGCATTACTTAATTGATGAGCATCGTATAGCTTTGAAATATGGTATGATTAGCTCACATCAATCTAAAAATGGTCTGTTAAATAAAGACTTAATAGAGTTGGAAGCTGATTATTTTGCAAGCTGTGTCTTAATGCCGGAAGCATTATTTAAGGATTCGTGTGCCCGAAGAAAATTTTCTTTCACTCTTATTCAAGAACTATCTAACATCTTCCAAGTTAGCATCATGGCCGTTATACTTCGATTTATCGAGGTAGGATCACGGGAGTTTTTGGTTGTAATCTCCAAAAATAATGTGATAAGATGGTATGCGAAAAGTCATGATTTTCAAAAAGTATCTTTCAAATTCAAGATTAATTCTATTCTTCCTAAAGGATCAATTTCAGCGCTTTTTAAATCCAATAGTGATTTATTGACTGAAATAGAAATTATGGATACTGATGTATGGTTTATAAATAGATATTATAGCGATACTATTTATGAACAATGTTATTATTCCGAAATTAATGATTATCTAATAACTTTAATTTGGTTCGAATAGCTCAAAATAAAAACTTCAATACTAGAGGTTGGGAGGAAGGGTTACTTACATAATAACTTAAAAAAGCACTAGCTATTTAATAGGGCTAAAACTAACTAAAGATAAAGTTATTTTATACTCGCAAAATTTGATAATTAGAAATGAGTCCCGTAACCATTGTTCTACGCTACGAAGGCTTTATAACTTTTTTAATGCATATTCCGCACCATACTGCACCAGTGATTCCGCTGCAAAATACACCACTTTGGTGTAAATTTTTAGCAGCCTAATTATAAGTTGACGGTCTTTTAAGCGATTCCAAAAAGACTGCCATTCCGACGCAAAGTGCACCAATAATTCCGCGACAAACTACACCACTGGATATTTAAGAAAAAAAGATTGCTAAGTTGGGCCTAGTATTAGACCTAACGATATGGCAAACAGACCTCTAAATATGCAGAAGATAAGACAGATATTGCTGTTTTTGGAACGTGGCTTTTCTCAGCGTTCCATCGAAAGGGAGACCGGTATCAATAGACTTACCATCGCAAGTTATTTGCAGCGGTTCGCCGACAGCGGATTCAGTATTGCGGAACTGCTCCTTTTTTCCGATGCCGAGCTGGAGGCTTATCTTAATGCGGGCAAAGCGGAACAGATAGAAAAGATCCCCGCCGGATACATCTTGAATCGCAGTTTTCCTATCTATTTTACGAACTCCGTCGTCCAGTAAAATTGTTTTACCTTCCAGCGATTTTAGTAGGCCCAATGGTGCATAATCATTGTAATCTTGAAGGTCTGATCCATCCAGTTGGTTGCTATACCTAACCTTTGTATACTGCGTTACCGAAAATAGATCCTCATCCTCAGATTTTATGGAACTTAAATAATCCAAACTACCAAAAATTTTCTTTATGCTTAGCTTCCCCATTTTAATTTCATTCTGTGCTATCATTTCCAGATGTTGATCAATTTCTTCTTCTGAAAATCGTTCGATAGAACGACCGCTTCTCAAATAATCCGTGGTACCATCCGATAGCGCCATCCAGACGCAATAATTTCCGGTATTTCGCAGATGCTCTTTGTTCCAGCTTATCATTGCCAAAGGATTACCTTTAGCCACTTGGACAACACTATTGATGAAATATTGACCTTTGGCTATTAGATCAGCCCATTTTTGGTAATCGAAATTGGTCAGAAGGGTTTCAGTAGCATCTGGAAAAATCGAGCGTCCGATCATCCTATCCACTGGTCGCAGACACTCTTTATGAACATTGCCCGCTGCAGCTCTTAAATCAAGTTCATCGATTTCAACTGTGAAGCTATCGTTTGTACTGATCATGGCGCCGCAGTGGAGGCACTTCATTATTTCGGCATTTTGATTGATCAGATCCTGGATTATCTCTTGCTGATAAATAGCCTGTTCCGTTTCCTCAACCTGATCAATGCTTTTATCTGCCGGCATCATAAAGATTTCAAAGTTTCTGTATAAATTTTGGTTCTCCTCTAAATACCGCGCCATACCCACCCAGGTAGATGCACGTGCATACATAGTGTACTTTGCATCCTTACCCATTAATACCTGACTATCCGTAAGAGTTTTATTTTATTTCTCGAAAATAACGGAGTGCTGGTAAGCCACTAAATTCATCAATTATATTTTCGGGATTTGCCGATATAACTTGTTCAGCTACTCGTTGGGAAGCCTTGTTATCGGCATCCACCAAAGCTTCTATGTAAAATGCAATTATTCCTGCACTTCTGAAGCCATATCGCATTTCAGTTATTGCATTACTAATTGTTTTTTTTGCTGAACCATTATTCCGATAGAGCTCAGGAACAGCATAACCGATTTGAAAACCTGGGATTCCATCAATAGGTGCACAAGAAACAAAATTTACAAAGCTTGTAATCGTTGTGTCCTGTAAGGTAATATAAGTTAGTCTTGCTTTTTTATTTATTTGATCAGCATATACATAAACACCTGAACTATTTATGCAGGGTTGAAGTTGGATATTGCCTTTCGAAAATTCATCTTGAAATGATTGCATAGCACTTGTCGGATCTGTCATAACTGTTATATAAATCTTGTTCTAAATTCAAAAATTTAAGCAAATGGAACAAATGCTTGTGTTAATTACTGAGCAGGGAGGCCATGAATTGCAATACAGTAGAATAGTCACTATTTTCAGTTAACTCCAAGTCACTAAATCTTTTATTGAACTCTTCATGATAATCTACACGAGAACGGTATCTATTCTTTTGAAGTCTCATGTACGCTAGTTTTAAGGGACTATCTGCGCCTTTTGCTATAGCAGAAGGAAGGCATTCTAGAACCGCCAAGCTAATAATAGGAACATTGTTTTGTTCGGCAATCTTTTTTGTGATCTGAACAATGAACGTCGAGAAATAGGAGAGATTTCGAGGAGCTAAATTCGTGGCAATTTCGCGCGCTTTTGGGCAATAGATTTTGATCCCGCTAAGTGTTCCTCCCATCGAAATCTCAAGAGTTGAAAGTGTATCACCGGCCAACCACCCCTGCATCCCTTTTTTCAGAGTTTTCATAACACTACTAAAATTTACGGATAAAACTTTTGACACACTTCCTATAGTTTGTAGTGGCAGCAATTCAATACCAAAACAAAATTGGCTTGCATCAATGTGTTTTTCTAACCATTCCAACATCCAGTTGGTCCATTCAATAACTGTTTTTGGAAGATCTTCAAATTGCTCAGTAATCGTTGAATGTAATGTATTAAGAATATTAGGAGATATGCCAGACTGGATGGATATTTGAACTATCCAATTTGGAATTTCCAAATCCTTTTTTTGTTTGTCAATAATTTGAACAAAGGAGGTAATAGCGGCTTCATATTCCTTTTTTTTATTGACTTTTTCTGCAATAAAATAACCAAGGGATCGCTTAAACATTTTTACAGCGCTATCTTCTTCATTTCTCATTCCCAAACGATATATAAAGTATTCAATGTCGGCATTTAGAGGTTCTCCTGTCTGTATTTTATCGAGGACATCCATTAATGGATCTATCATTTGAACACATCGTTCGTCTTCCGGGATGATTGATTGCAATACTGTATGCGCTGCAGATTCCGGTGTATTTCCCTCAAATGTTAATAATTCTCTCGGAACAAGAATTACCAGACCATTTGCGAGGTATCCGGCTCTTCCCGCCCTTCCGGCAGCATTTAACAATTCGTGGGGTTTCATTGGCTCTTGAGTAATAAACTCTCCATCCAAGGAAGCTCGTTCATTTGCTGAAAGAATCGCAACTTGTGCAGGGAGGTTCATGCCTTGCGACAATGTGGTTGTGGCAAAAATAACTTTTGCTCCATTTTCACGTTTGAATAAGCTTTCGGCTAGTTGTCTCTCGTGCGAAATAAGATCTGCATGGTGTTGAACGCATCCTTTGAGACCATACAACATTGAACATTCTGGCTGACCGAATTCAGTTTCAATGGCTAGTAATAATTGTTTTTCATGAGCCGTATAGGTAATATTTTCATCCAAAAGCGATGCAATTCTTCTAGCAGAAGAATTCGCCCAAAGTGTATTATTTATAAAAACTATTGTTTTTAATCCAGCTTTTGCGGAAGCTATTGCTAATTGTCTTGAAACTTCATTGCCGTTTTGTTTGGCAAAAACTATTCTTGAATTGTTCATTTCGGCATTCAAGAAATAACTTTCGTTGGCAAGCTGCCTTATACAAATATCTTCAGAACGATTCGGAAGCCAATTATTGACCATTCCAAAAAGCGCGTGAGGCACTACCTTTATTAATGCTTTAGGTCCGGTACGCACTTTAGCAGCCCTTTTATTCTTTTTTTGATCAAGTTCTCTTTGCATATCGGTTGCTAACTTTTCTGCAGCAATAATTTCTTCCTTTTCGTAAATTATAACGCCACGAGCTTGCCTGCTTGGTTTCCAAAGAAGGTCAATATGGATGCAAGGCTTTTTCGTGAGGTGACCAATCCACTCCGCAAATTCTTGCGGTTCTTTAATCATTGCAGATAAAAATAAAAAATCAACTTCGGGCAATTGAGAAGATAAACGTAGTATTACTAGCATACCATCTAAAGCCCTACGTAGACTACCAGAAGTAGAAGAAAGGCTATGGCATTCGTCAAAGACAACAAGTCCGACATTCATGAAAGCATCCGGGTTGAAATTGAGAACAGCCAAACATTTTTCTGGAGTCATTACCGACAAATCAGAAATCTCACTTGCTATACTCGTATATAAATCGGCATCATAATTTTCATCTATTCCAAAGATTTCTGCAGGTATAGAAGTATTTAAGTCATTTTTTAATTGTTCAACAAGAGCGTTTGTTGGTGCTAGGAATAGCACTTGTTTGCCCGCTGCTAATGTAGCTGCAATTTTGAACTCAGAAATTGTAGTTTTTCCTGCTCCAGTTGGTAAAACCAGTATTGCTGAATTTCCAGGTAAATGAAAGCCGAGGTCAATCGCCTTGCGATGGTTCGGCCATAATAAAGCTTTTTGCTTTGCGCGATAATTTAGCCATGCTTTCCAACGATCCTTATCTGATCTATCAGGGGGCGGTAAAAGTAAAACAGAGGCGCTCTGAAGCGTAGGGCCAAGATGTAAGAGGAGTGTAGCCAAATGTGATGGTCCAGGATAGGTTGATAGAAAATTTCCTATAATACCTTCAATCTGGTAAACTTTTGTTGCTGAGTCTACTACTCGCTGAAAAAAGTAATTGGGATGATTGGTTTTTGCTTTATTTTCAGAGCTTTCTTTTTCTAAAATGTTTGCGGCAAGTAACTCAATACCTTGTAGAATTAGATCGTATAAATATACAGTAGCTTGGACTTGTGGTTCCAGTTGATCACTTATAACTCTTTTGCGGTTAACGTTGCGATTAATAATACTTTCAAAATTTTCGTTGACAAGATCAATAAGTGAAAGGCCCAGGTTTTTAATTGTTTCCGGAGCATCTTGATTCGTTCCAGTAAATCTTCGTATTGCCTCTTTTGCATCTGGGAGCTGCTGGGCAATTAAAAATAATAGTGCTGCTGCTAGATCTCCACTGATGTGGTCCCGACTAAGGTAGTTATCAGAAAATTCAGGATCTGAGGAAGCATTTTTTGCTAAGATTTGATAGGCGCTACCTGCTACGAATGCTGAAGCCCGAGTAGAGTCTGAATCGTTGCCACTTGCTGCGAGTATTTCATAGCTATTAGCAATTTCAGTCAGTCGAATAATTGATTGTTCATTAACCTGTTCTTCTATACCTCTAACTCTTTCGGTAACTAATTCTGTATATATTTCAGTTAGGAGTCGCGGTAAATCGCTGGCTGTAATCCCTGGTAAAGATGGCGCGCTTTGTAATAATTTTGATGATTCTGGATCAAACATATTAGAGTGTATTAATTACCTTTTGAGCAAAATTTTCAAACCAGTCCCTTATATCGGTACTGGTAATAAGTGTACAGCCCAAACGATCATTCTGTGTAATTCCCGCAAGACCATTGTATCCTTTAAATATTCTTACCCTATCAGTTTGGTTATCTTCAGAAGGCAGAATTGTAAGGCTTGATCTATACTTTCGTAGATTTAACGCTATTGCTTTAGCCGCCATTGCATTTATAGCTCCTGCCCTAAATTGCTGTCGTAATAAAGGTATTGCGCTTTCGATAATTTTTCGACTTTCCTGATGATGCAATTTCAATGCTGGCAAAGTTTGGCTCCGAAAGATTGTTCTAGCGTCTCCTGAACATTTGTCTTCGAAAACAGTTGTTGCGATTATATCATCTTTTGCTGCGTTAAGTTCTATCATCAGACCATCAAGGCCCTGTGTCGTTGCGCCTATATGAGGGTCGCGAAGTAGAGCATCTGGAGAACTACTCATTCTCGCAACAATCCAAGAGATTGCTTCAAATATAAAGCCATCTCGATGATATTTGCGCGGACCATCTATTTCTTTCATAGTCGCTGGATCTTTGGGAACTGTAAGTGCTTTGATTGTATTAAGTTTTATTTCAGCGATTTGTCCACTTGTGTAAGAAATTGGATCTACTGGATCGCCAATTAATATTGCTTCAACGTGGCCGAATTCGGATTTTGCGATGAGTCCAACAAACCTCGCTAGTTTATTTTCATCGTTGATTATCCAGCGCTGGCCAACACTGTCAGCGTCAATTGGTACTATGGTTGAAGTAATAGGCATGGCAATATTTTTGGGAAATTTAACAGTTTTGAAAATATAAAGCAACAATTTTTCAATAACTATTAATTATTTACATCCTTAAAAAGAATTGCATTGGAAAAATTTCATACGGATAGTGACTAAATATAAGAAGCATGGTTACTAAATTGAAAAAAAGAATCCTTTTAAAAAAGTAAAGGAGGTTATCAACTTGAACAATTGTACTCCTTGTAAAAGTGCTCAAATATTGATATATAGTAAATATTTGAATATTAATGTAATGGGTAATTTACTTGGTAATGGTAAGTTTGAAGTAGAAGCCGATGGCGTAAAAATTATCGTGATGGAACATACCGTACAAGATCAGCAGGTATATCGCCTGATCTTTGACGATAAACGCCCTCCTTTGGTTATTACTAGAGCTTCCACCTGGCAGGGTAATATGTGGACCAGCGTGCCACAGGGACGACAGCAGGAAGCTGAAACTTTAAGAGCGGCATTCTCTATGATAAGAGGTTCAAAACCCTTCATTAATCTATCTTTGGAATAAGTCGTTTTAAGCTCACCATAGTCCTTTGATTCACTATTTGTATGGACCAGCCATTTATTGTGTTCTATGAAGTTCCAAACCAAAAAACACAGTGATCGCTGTCTAGATTTTTCCGGATTCATTATAAGATATTCTATTGAGCAAAAATTTTCCAATCCTGTCCTTAATAGAATTTTACAAGGCTCAGTGGAACTGTTACGTATCAAAATACTCGCCGCGTCCATGTTTTCAATTAGATTTCGTAAAAACAAAATGGGCGGCAGGTCCGTATCATCTCCCGAACGGTATAATTCAAATTCCAATATTTTAGTGCCAAATTCAATGATATAATCGATCTCGTCACTTAATGCATCGAGCTGATTTTTTAGAGCGTCAGGTAAATTCCTGTTCAAAATCTCTTTTTTTATATTTATCATTGTGTAGATTTTTAAAGATTGAAACTGAAATGATGGACATTCACAAACTTTTAGAACAACTCATGCGGTTTAGAGGAAATTGCTTATTCCGTTAACTTTGAATAAAGTAGGTTTGTCAAAGATTGCAGAAGATGTAAAACTGGCCCAAGTAATTTTCGTTGATGTTCCACCTGATCCTTTGCACCATGCACAGTATTGCACCTTACTGAATACAGAATTTTCAAAATAGTACTGCATATCCTTTCTTCATCAGAAGATTCGAGTTCCGCCAATAAATTAGCATCTACATCTTTTTTAGGGTTCCCCTTTCCATCAAGTTTTATATTAAATAGATTTAGTCTTACAACCTTTATCAGAGCCAGCAAATCTTTAGCGTTTTCCTTTTTAAAAACACCCATTATAGTTTCAGTTGTTAAGTATTGCTGAACATATTCTGTAGCCATTTTACTATCTACACCGTCTTTTTTCACCTCAACTCCTTGTTCACGTAGTAAATCAGGGATTACAACATAAAGCATATTATAACATGCGCACAAGCCAAGGAATTTGTTAAACAGCCCTCCAAGATCGGATTCGTCGCAATTATTGACGCGTTCCAAATGGTTTTTATATTTTTTGATTAATTCTTCAGATATCATATTATTTGTTTTTTCAAAGGTAGGATCTAAACTACGCAGTATAGTTGCGTAGTTGGGAAATGCTGAGAAATATTATTGATATAAATATTTTTTAAGTTCATTGTCAGTATGTTATGTTTAAATTGCAAACTTTAAAAATAATGTAAATTCAAAAACTGTCTTGGATGTTTATGATCACAATCAACAATCTATATATTTTATTAATCCCTTCTCAAAACAGCATAAATAATTGAAATATAACTCAATACATGTAAATTGTTCTATAATTTAATGTTATGTCAGCAAAGCTTATTTTTTACATTAAAACGGTAAATTTCAACAAAGCGCAATGCGTCTTTAGAACTGCTATTCTTCTTTTCTTTATCAGTTTCGTTGCTTAAAGCTCAACCTTTATATCTAAAAAAGATCAACAATATTATTTCTAAGACTTTCTTTCTTATCTATTACTTTCCTTTTTCTTCAATCAAAGCTCTCGCAATTGGAATATCAGCAGGTGCGAGCTTCCAATTTAATAGATCACTAACCTTTACCCATTCTACCAGATCGTGATCTGTAGACTCTACCACAGTACCGCTAGTCTCGCAGATGAAAGAAATCAATTCGATAGCAGCATTATCGTAATAATGTACTGTATTGAAAAAGTGTTCTTTGATTTCGACCTTCAAGTTGAGTTCTTCAATCAGTTCACGGAACAAAGATTCTTCGTAAGATTCCAAGTCTTCGACTTTGCCTCCAGGAAATTCCCAATAGCCAGCTAGAGATTTTTCTGGTTTCCGTCGACAAATCAAAACAAGATCATCTTTGAATATAATCCCGCAAACAACTTTAATGATAGCCATGTGATTCTCTATGATATTTAAGATTCTTATTATTTAACTTGTGGGAGGGATGTAGAAGCTACCACGATCAAACATGACATGATGATTAGGACAAAGACAAAGAAGATTATCAGAGCTATCGTGTCCATTATGCGGTGTTCCAAGTGGTTTAATATGTGCGCCTTCTGCGTAATGACCTGTTTTGGTGGGCACAGCAAACTGACATACCTGGCATTTAAAATCATATAGCTTTTTAATGTCATGAGCTATTTTAGTATCTCTTATGATTCTTACGATAGAACCTACTTTTCTTTTGGTTGCCTCGTTAGAAATCTTTAACTCAATCTTTTCAGCCTTCTCCTTTAGTTCGCTTGTTCCTATATAAAGGAGTTTAAAGCGACAGATTTTAAAACCGCTTTTTCCAACTTCTTCCCAAGCATCGACGACACTATACAATCCCCCATAGGTATATCCTTTTTCAGGAGAGTAAGAAGATTTATGAGTATATCCTCTAATAACTCTAACCGGAAGACCTTCATCCAGGCTTTTCAGTAAACCCGCATTTCCTCGATTCTTCCATGATTGGTCTTCAATTTGTTTCCCTGTATTTTGATCATTTCCTCCCGCACCAGTATAGATGATTTCCTCACCATTGTCTTCATCATCCTCGTATCCGCCAGATAGAACAATTGCTGCGGTACCTGTAGTGCCATTCCCATCAATTCCCGCTCCCCAGTTACGATGAAAGCTCGTCGGCATCATTTCCTTTCTACCTTCAAACCAATGTCCTTCAGGTATACTGGGTATCTCTCCAAAAAATATTGGTCTATTCGCCATTATTCTCAATCTCCTTTTCTTGGCTAAAAAGTTTAGAGCAGTTTTCAAACCAATAATCCCCTAAAACATTGATAGCGTTTTTAAGATCATCAGCGTCGACTGCAGATAATATTTTATAGAATAATGGTTTAGGGCCTCTTCCAGATTTCTCATTAAAAGGTTTATCTGTCTTCTTCACGTTTGTAGTAAAAGATTTAGCAAGTCTATCTCCTATAATTGTAGTGTCAGAGGTTGAATCAGCATCTACAGTATTTATTTTCTCAACGATATTTTCGGTTAGAAACTCATCGTTTTGATTATAAAAAGAAAGCACTATTGTGATTTTATCATTTATTGTCGACGAGTTTTTTGACTCTGGAACATAAGTACCCCTTTTCTTCCTATATTCTATTCTTTTTTGCGTCCTCTCGGGAAGAGAACTATAGGCAGGAATTTCTTGTGTTGGATTACTAAATTGGTAATGATGTAAATTAAAGGATTGGGCAATGGCTTCCATCCTAGGTAATTCCAAACTTCCTTTAAGATTTACCAAATTGTCGATGTTTGATCTATTAGTTGAGGAAAGAAACGCTATATCAACAGTCTCCAGCCCGAATTTTTTCATATACTTTAAAAGTATCTTTACGAACTCATTTAGAGCATTGTAAATAGGTGCAGATTTATCCATTTTAATTAATCGAAAAATTTGAATTTTATATATTTATTATTACATTTGTATTGTAACATGCGAAACAGGGTAGGGGAAATTCCTACACGAACGATTGTCACTTACGCACGAAAGCCGTCAAATTTTCCACGTAAGTTGGCACGGGGTTCGCTTTCCATTGATTTTTGTATCTTTGCATACAATTCATTGGAGCGAACTTTCTGTCAGACTTTGTGGGACTAGGACTTCGGTCTTAGAGGCTCTTGACGGCGCCACGTGCAAAGCTTGGAAGTTCGCTCCGTTGATTTTAACAAGCAACCTTCTCTAATAGCCTTTAAGTGTCATCGTTTTTATAACCATAATAGATTATGAAAAAACGATTTAAAGACCGCCAAAAACACCAGGCTAACCTCAGGGAGGTTAGCATTCAGTCTCCCAATTCTATTTTAATAAGCAAGATTATTCGTGGGCCCGAATAATCGGTTAAAAAGTATAAAACCAAAATAGGGGCAGCGGCTTACGCTTAATAGTTTGTGCCACAACGGTATTCACTAGAAAGGCCCCTAGACTAGGTTCCCGACTTGTATTTGATACAATACACCCTAATTTTGTGTAATTAATAAAATTGCTCTTACGAGACTTCGAACACCTTAAATGTAGCACTTTTATTTTTAAACAACAAAATTAAATACTATAATTTTGTATTGTTATTCTATACTAAATAAGTCGGGTTTTTTATTTCATTCCGAGAGGAAGCGCCATAACGACCCCTAATGATGACTTGTAACCAATTTGTGGGCGCTTTGCGGAACTGTTAATTTTTTCTTGTTGGATATGCAGTTTTTATAAAATGCTGCAAATGACAACCCTTTTTAATGCGAAAAAATTCGCAACTGGGGAAGCTGTGCTCATTTCGAAAGAACGGGTAGGGCCAAGTCATCTTTATTGAACCTATAAAATGAACCAAAAATATTCAAATGTGCTAGCCCTAGAACTAGCACTCTATGAAATACACGATAAGGGATATGATCGTATACAAAAAATTACCGACTTCTGGACGAAGT
The DNA here is from genome assembly GCF_002339225.1 of Sphingobacterium sp. UBA2610. NCBI lineage: Bacteria > Pseudomonadati > Bacteroidota > Sphingobacteriia > Sphingobacteriales > Sphingobacteriaceae > Sphingobacterium > Sphingobacterium sp. UBA2610. The sequence continues at coordinate 110,806 of NZ_DDKA01000023.1, read as the reverse complement.
ACGACCTAATTGGTATTCAGCGAACAATCGATCTACTACTAAAAAATCACATGGATACGAACTATATGAACGAAATCTATGTAGTCAGCCACAAGCAGGTTTTTTCAGCTGATCTTTTTCGTTTATTAGTCGCCTATTTTATGGCGCACACCAATTCCATTGCAATCGATAACATCGATATCTCCGATGCGGAGACCACCCAGATCAGTAGGCAAGAGCTCTCGATCACGAAAAGGATTCATGATCTTTTTGAACGCATAGTAGACTAACCTTAACAATAAGTAGATGACAAACAGATCAAACTGGATGTCTGCCTTATTGGATAAGGTAGCCTATCTGGCAGCTATAAAAGCTGCCGAAAAAAATAATTTAAAAAAAATACAAAATGCATGGGATAAAAAGTACTCCTTCAATTGTATAATATATAGCTTGAGGCAAATAATGTCGGCATGTACCCCTGTGCCGATGCCAAAGAGCATAAAGGGAATGTTTAGCATAAGGACAATTCTAATCCTGTTCCTTATGATGTTCAGTTTTCATATGTTTAGTTTATCAGCTCAGACGCCCCGCAAGGACAGCGGGGCGGAAGGGTTGTTATCCATCAGTGGGAAGGTCGTATCGGTGGTAGACGGAAAACCCATCCAAGGGGTGTCCATTCAAGTTAAAGGTGAAATGGGTAGGGCTTCTTCGCGTAACGACGGTTCCTTTTCGCTACATTTCTCCAATCCCAGAGGGACCGTTTCATTTTCTCACATGGGTTTCAGGCGATTAGAACTTCCTTATGTTGCCGGGGTATCAATGCAAGTGAAATTGATACCGCTGGAGAATCAATTGGAAGAGGTGGAAGTAGTCTCTACAGGATACCAAAAGATTCCGAAGGAGCGGGCGACGGGGAGTTTTGCGCAGGTGGATAACTCACTACTCAATCGCACTGTCAGTACAAACATACTCGATCGGTTAGAAGGAGTAAGCAGCGGTCTAATATTTAATAAAAATCCTGAAAGCAGTTTGACCATCACCATACGTGGCAACAGTACAATATATGGTAACCAAGTTCCGCTGATTGTCTTAGACAATTTTCCGTATGAGGGTTCCTTGGAGAGCATCAATCCCAATGATATCGAAACGATCACGGTATTGAGAGATGCAGCGGCTGCATCGATATGGGGAGTGCGGGCAGGTAACGGTGTTATTGTGATCAATAGCAAGAAAGGGGCTAATCAGAAAACGCAAGTAAACTTTGTTTTGAATGTGACGTTATCCCAAAAGCCGGATATCTTCTATCGCCCTCAGCTTTCTTCAAGTGAATATATTGCTTTGGAAACTTCGTTGTTCAATAAAGGCTATTTCTGGAATGTCACAGATGGATTTTCACCCATATCTCCTGTAGTGGCCATGTTACAGCAACGCAAAGAAGGGAAAATTTCAGAATCAGATTCTGCTGCTTTCATAGGCCAGCTGAGTAGTTATGATGGTCGCCACGATATTTCCAATATGGTTTATCAGGCTGGCGTAAATCAACAGTATGCCCTATCGCTGCGCGGAGGGGATGCCACACACCGATATTATCTTTCGGGCGGTTACGATAGGAATCGTGGAAACGTCATCAACCAGGTAGATCAGCGCTTTTCCCTTACCGCTAAAAATTCCTTCAATGTCTGGAAGGACCACTTAATCATCTCTTCGGATGTCTTCTTGACACAAAGTGATAAGATTGGAATAAGTTCACCATATCTGACACCAAGATATCCATACGAGCGCATGCTCGACGAAAATGGCAATGCCTTGGCCACAGTGAAAGACTTACGCGCAAGTTTTGTGGAAAGTATGGATACCGATCAGCTATTGGATTGGTCATACTATCCAGCCAATGAGTTGAGAGCCGACAGAATGATAAACGGAACGGACTATCGTTTAAATCATCGGATTGAGGGAAAGATTATTTCTGGTCTAAATATTTCAGCAGATTATTTGTTCCAAAAAGGAACACAGGACTTTACACGTCATTATCTATCTGACACATATTATGTCAGAAACCTGATCAATACCTTTACACAAATTGATAAAATTACGGGACAAGTAACTCGTCCAATTCCACTAGGGGATATTTTAGATCAGGATGATAATAAGTACACCAATAAGGCCGGAAGAGTACAGCTAAATTTTGATAAACAGTTTGGCAAACATCAGATCCACGCATTGACTGGATTTGAAATAAGGGATTATAAAACAGAATCATCCAGCGATAGGCGCTACGGTTATGACCCTGAAACAGGCATATCGTCTAATAATTCGATGGATTTCTCAAAAGAATTTCCGCAGTATTACGGTTATGGTAGTTCACGTATAGCTGGGCGGGTTGCTAATGGCAAGGCTATTGATCGCAACCGATCATTGTATTTTAATGGATCGTATACATACAATAATCTCTACACCTTATCTGCGAGTGCGCGTAGGGATGAGTCTAATTTATTTGGTGTAAAAACCAATCAAAAAGGGGTACCGCTGTGGTCTCTTGGGGGCTTATGGCACCTATCTGACGAAGGCTTTTATGGTCTCGAAGCTTTACCTGTGTTACGTCTACGGGCTTCTTATGGGTATAATGGTAATCTAGACAAATCCATATCGGCTTATCTGACTACACTAGCAGGTACGGGTATGAACAGCTTCGGTAATAATTATCTAAAAATCTCCAATCCACCAAATCCATCGCTACGATGGGAGAGGGTTGGCGTATGGAATTTTGGGCTAGATTTCGAAACCCTCAAGAAACGTCTGACGGGCTCTGTCGAATATTATCGTAAACGAAGTAGCGATCTGATAGCAAACAGTCCGCTTGCTCCGCAGGCGGGTGTGCTTACCTTAAAAGGCAACGCCGCTGATATGGTAACAACAGGCTGGGATATAACGCTCAATAGCCGTAATCTCATAGGAGGCTTTAAGTGGGAAAGTACAGCGTTGCTGAGCTTGGTTAAAGACAGGATCACAAATTATAAAGCGAAACAGAGTACCAATTTCGACGTGGTGACCGGAAATTATATAAACCCGCTGGAAGGATATCCATTATACGCATTGTTTAGTTTCCCCTATTTCGGACTTGATAGTAAAGGGAATCCGATAGGGCGGTTAGATGGAATGGAAAGCCAGAATTATAGCGCGATGATGAACAGTTCAAATACGGATAACCTGATATATTCAGGTGTAGCCACACCCACTTTTTTTGGAAGTCTGATGAATACCTTTCATTATCGTGATTTTGATCTCAGCTTTAATATCGTTTTTAAGGCCGGTCATAAGTATAGACGGGAGTCGCTAAACTATTCGGAATTGTTGACTAATTATATGCAGTCTGATTATGGTAAGCGCTGGCAGCAGGCTGGTGACGAGCTGTGGACAAATGTACCTGCTATGACTTATCCCTTTGACAGCAATCGGGAGAGTCTTTACAAATATGGAGCGGCGTTAATCGAAGATGCCAGCGCCGTCCGTCTAAAAGACATACGTTTGGCTTTTCGGAGGCCTATCAACAGGTTAGGAATCCGTGAACTTCAGCTTTTTGTCTATGCTAATAATATAGGATTGATTTGGAAAGCCAATAAGCAGGGCCAAGATCCTGATTCTCCTTTAATGCCTATGCCCCGTACTTATAGTGTTGGATTAAATGCAAACTTTTAACAACATGATGAATTTAAATAAAAACATTACTTCCATAAGGGCCTTCTTATTGCTATTCATTTTGTTATATCTTACAGCATGTAAGGATAGCTTTCTTGATGTGAAGCCCTCCACAGACATTGTGTCTCCAAAGACATTAGATGATTTTCAGCAAATGCTGGACTACCCCCGGATAAATCAAACATCAGCACTCCCGTTCCTAGCTTCGGACGAGTATAGTATACCGGAGAAAAAAGACTGGTTGGCTCAGTCTATTTTGGAGCGAAATGTTTATATCTGGTCGGACGATCGATATGGTGGGCAGACGAGTATAGAAGATTTTAATTACCCTTATGAGGGCATATTTTATGCTAACTCGGTTATCAGCGGAATGGGAAATCTCAAAGAGACTGCCGTAGATAGGAAAAAATATAACCATGTTTTAGGACAGGCTTATTTTGCACGAGCTTTTGCATCTTTTGATCTAGTCAAAAACTTTGCAGCGCCCTATGATGCGGATTCTGCACCGCAGGAGCTTGGAATAGCCTTAAAACTCTCTCCCAATGTTGATGAAGTAATAGAGCGTTCTTCTATTCAGGAAAACTATGATCAGATCTTGTCCGATTTAAGCCGGGCTACTTCATTATTGGATGCACCCATTACAGCTGATAGAAACAGGGCGAACAAGCCATCAGCTTACGCTTTGGCTGCCCGCATCTATCTGAGTATGCGCAATTATGAGTTGGCGGAGGTATATGCCGATAGCTGTCTTGCTATGTATGATAAGCTGATAGATTACAATACCGTTAGCTTAATAGCAACAGCACCTTTTACGCTAGGCAATGAGGAGTCGATGCTGTATTCAACAGTGGGTCGCAATTATTCATTGGTATTATATGCAAGTACACAAAACACGAGCATCGATAATGGCCTGTATAATTTGTACGATGAAAATGACCTTCGAAAATCCATTTTCTTTTCCAAAAATGCTGCAAACGGCCTAATCAAAACAAAACGGGGATACAGTGGCTCCTCCCGTTTCCCTTATTCGGGATTGGCTACGGATGAAATATATCTGATTAAAGCAGAATGCGCCGCCAGAAGAGATGACCTATACACTTGTAAGGATTATTTATTTAAGCTGCTTTCCAAACGATATAAAACGGGGACATTAACAATGGATAATTTTTCGACAAAGGAAGATGCCTTAAATAAAGTCTTGATAGAAAGACGAAAAGAATTGGTATGGCGAGCAGGATTACGCTGGGACGATATACGGCGGCTCAACAAAGAGGGCGCGAACATATCTCTTAACCGGAAGCTCGGAAATGAAATTTATGTACTAAAGGCCGGTTCTCCACAATTTGCATTTCCAATACCCACCAACGAATCTATTTTTTATACAAACAATAAGTGATCATGATAAAAATCTTATTTAAAATAATTGCATGCTTTATATGCTGTCTAAATGGGATGGTGTCGACAGTACAAGCGCAGTCTGATATAACCATTGCTGGACGCTTTTCAAAAGAACTACCCAAGGGCACAAAGTTGCACCTGATTGTGCTCGATGAATATGCTTTGCCGAATTGGTACGCATTTTCGAGATCTTATAAAAGTGAAATCAGTGGGGATGGTAGCTTTCAACTCAGCTTTCAGCCTAAGAGTTCCAAACTTTTTGTAAGTTTTAAGCTTGAGGGGCCTAAACAGGAATACAACTATCTTAATATCCTGGATAATAATTTTACGCTTTATCTGATAGAAGCTGGAGATAGCTTGCAGATGGATATATCGGATGATAATATTAATTTTTATGGACGAGGTGGGGATAAGATGAACTGCCAGCAGGCTATCTATGCTAACCAGATATTTCCGAGAAATTCGATTTTACCTTTGCTTCGTCAGAAAGAGCGCAAAAATAGCGGTGATTATGTAAAATCTTTAATTGGATTGATTGATAAAAATCTGCAAACAAAGCTGGCTATCCTTGACCTTTATAAAAATGATTTGACCGACTCAGTATTCCAGATCATAAGATACAACACAATCGGAGGAGCTTATCTTACCCTCTGTTCGCAATTTTGGTTGGATAAGGGAAAGGGCGGGTTCAATTTTCCAATATTCAGGCAAGAATATCTAAATTGGCTATCTAAGACTCCTGAAGATGGTAATGATTTGGCCGCATATGCGCCACTTTACATTAAGTATCTTTTTGAACGGGAGCAAAGCCGTGCAGCTTATACTAAATATCCTGATAAAATTGCCAATGATTTTGAATTTGCGGATATACTGCAAGCGATTACTACCATGGCTGCAAATAAACAACGTGATGCCTTATTGACTGCCAGCGCGATTAATCTCGCCGAGCGGAAAGCGGGTATACAAGACAGTGCGGCAAGTATTTATAAAATGCTAAAAGATCCAACTATTAAGCATCTATTTGAAAGATGGCAGTCTAAAACTGGTAATAACGTGCCTGCATACGCTTTTAGTCTACCCGATACATTAGGTCACCTACATCGCTTAAAAGACTTTAAAGGTAAAATGGTTTTAATTGATCTGTGGTTTAACGGTTGCTTCGGCTGTAAATATATGAACAAAGAAATGCGCAAGATTATAGACCATTTTAAATCCAAGAAAGCAGAGGACATTGTATTTATTAGCCTCAGTGTTGATAAAACTAGAAAAGCTTGGATAAATGGATTAAAGACCAAAGAATATAGCCAGCCTGAGCAGCTGAAACTCTCAACATATGGAACAACATGGTATGAGAATCCATTCTATAAACATTACAATTTTAAAGGAGCGCCGCAGCTATTACTTATTGATAAAAAAGGGAATGTTATTTCATCTGGGCCTCCAGATCCGAGGTTAGACGGTGGAAAAGCATTAATTGAGTTAATGGAAAAGCATCTTTAATGCAGCAGGCCGGCAAGTAATTGCCGGCCTGCTGTTTTAGATTCAAAAGACTATTGGTAAAAAGCCTTATCTGAATCGGGGTGTGGTTGCACACCATTTGCCGGAGTAGCTTGACTGTAATCTAACGTCGAAGGCAATGAGGCATTCTCAGATTGAACGACACAATCATTTGGACTTGGCTCCTGACAATTCTCAATAGGATTTGGCGCAGTCGTAATTTCTAGATATTTCCCAGTTGCCTGGTCATTTACCCAGTAACGCATCGTAGCCTTTCCTGTTGTTGCATGAACCATTGCCGCTTGATCTGCGACTTTCTTTGCTGCATTTTGCGCTTGCGCATATTGAGCCATTCCGGCTCCTGCTGTGATTGTTGCTACACCCAGTAGCAATTTCCCATATTTTTTAATTCTTACCATGGGTTTAAATTTTAGAATGTTTAACTTTTGTTCTCACCAGGGCAAAGATTCCCGCAATCAGCCAAATAAGATTAAAGACGATATGCGCTTCCCAGCCCATGGATTCGATTACACCACCACAATGACAAAGCTTTTTCTCTGCGAAATTGACCATCAGACTGAGGTAAAGGATAAATATCCCCATCAATAGGGTTGATGCCCACAGTGCAAAGCGCTTGATTCGGTATACAGGGATAACGAGCAGGATAGCCAGCACAATCTCCAGCGAGGGGATGCCAAAGCCGATCAATTTCGCATACTCACCTAGATGGGGGATCTTACTATTGCCTCTGATAAAGGTAGATAGGTTCATAAACTTGGCCCATCCCGTGTACATGTATAAAAAGGCATAGCTATAAATGATCACATCAGGTAAGCGACGATAGATCCAGCGTGCAACCGAGCGGATTGAACTACCGCGTTTTGGGGAGCTCGCCGGCTGATCCTGTTGATACACTGTGCTATTGAAGCGCTTTTCCATAAGCTTGTTTGTGTTGTTGTTCTTTCTTTTTGTTTTTCTGCGGAGCCAACAGCATATCACTGCCGGATTTCCGGATTGGATTTACATTCACCGACATCGCGGGAATAGGGCAAATTTTCTTTTGTGCTGTTTCATAACCTTGTTTTTTATTGGAGCATTTCGGATCAAGCTTCACCTGTACACTTTACTTTCTTCGATTAAGCTGAATGGCATTGCTGTGCTTTACCCGTACTGCTATTACAAAGTTCAAGTACAATCTTTTGTCCATGTTGGGATTTTGAAGACTAAGTTTTGTGTTTACAACGACAATAGATTTTGACGGGATACCCAAAAAATTGGGCTATTAGCAATCATGATCCCGCAAGAGCCTACGGAGCAGCTCGCTGCTGATTCCCATAAACAGGGCCAGTTCATGATGCTTCACATAGCTTCTAAGATCGGGATATTTGTCAAAGACAAAGTCGTATTTGTCCTGATTGTTTAACGATAACAGCTTATGCCGATAGTCCAGATAGGTCTCCTGTTTGTCCCTGAGATTGGCATACAGATAAAAGACTTTCGGGTTATGCGCATTGATTTCTTCCAGTTGCCGGAGCGAGGTACGGTATGTACGACAATCACTCAGCGCGATAAACTGATAGCGGTGTTTATGATTGGGAATCATCAATGATTCGCCAGAAATGGCGTAGCGTACTGGACAGATCTTCTCATATTTCCCAAAGATGCCACTAACGATCAGATAGAGCTCGCCCCAGTCGTTGATGAGTCGTTCTCCTGGGCTAAAACGCTCTTCTTCAAATACAGCAGATAATTCAGGGATTTCATGTTGCCATTGTGGGTTAATATCTCTGAAAAAGGGATCAAGCAGGTATTCTTTACTTTTCTTCATTGTTTAGTTTATGTTGGATTTTTTATCATAAAAAAGGAAAAGGCAATTTACGAATGCTTAGTCAATCTGTGCTATTAAGGGATAGATAACCTATTTGATGGGTGAAATACCTATAGCATGGGTAAATGGTATTTTAAGCTACGATTGTTAGCTAATTTTCAGTTCAGTGCTGTTTTTTTGCTCTGTTTCCCCCGACTTGTTTTTTTTCCTTGCTTGTTGCAAATTTGTTTATCAGCTGATCATTAAATGAATATATCGTACGATAGAGCAGGATAGATTCGACCTGCATCTTTCGAGTCAACAAAATGATTTAAACATGGCAAATGAATTGCAAACAAGCGTAACAAGTGATCTATTTGAAGGCTATACAGCTTTTGAACTGTTTGGTGACGACCCTATATTGGGCGATCTGGATGATGATAAATGTTGGACAGGATCTCTATAGTTCTTCATCGTACACCAATGGCCTCAGGTGATTCAAATTCACCTGGGCCATATTAACCGAAAACCAAATGAACAATCAAAAAAAAGAACAACTACAACGCCTGCTGTGGATGGCGAATGTGCAAGGCTTTTATCCGGATAAGCCCGCAGTTGAACTTGAAACAGGCTATCAACGCTGGAAAGAACACCGTCAACAGTTTGCCCAATTGGATCGAGATTTTTCTACTGAAAATAAGGGGATAGGATCTTCTACCATTGAACCCGCTACTTTGGCTGGTAGCATCGTCTTCTCATTTCATTATGGGCCATATCGTCTGCTCCCACGTTATCTTGTCGCAGCAGGATACCGACTCACCATGGTGGTCTCGAATACGGTATTGGAAAGAGAGCGTAAAAAATATGCCCGAGACCTCGCCGATATGGGCTTGCCAGCAGATAGGTTCGAATGCTTGGAGGCGAGTGATACCATGGTCATACGCAAGATGCTTCAGGCCGTTTCGCTCAATCGGCTGATACTCGTATTCTTGGATGCGAATGAATCCGTGGGCACCAATGAAAGTAAAGAGGAGCAGGGGCGACTAAGGGTCTCTTTCGGTGGAAGTTATTTTTATTGGCGTAGTAACCTACTTAAGCTCGCACATCGTTTTGGTTTACCTGTATACGCCATTCATTTAAGCCCTAAACTCCATCATACCGAACCAGCCTGGCAAATGGCTAATCCAATAAACATATTAACCTCAGCGGACAAAAATAATCCGACGGCGATCTTAAATGCTTTTACAAAACTGCAGGAAATCTTTCAGGCAATGATGCATAATGATTGGACTGCCTGGGAAAACTGGGGACTGATGCACCATTATAAGGGTTTTGACGAGCGGACGGGATCTGGCACAAAGTGTAAAGGGAGTTGGATGATCCCTTTTTCTTTCTCGGATAAAGGCTATTTGTTTGACTTGTCTAGAAAGATTTTTTATGAAATTATTGTTAAAAAGAGCGATATTTTCTAATTTGGGTTAACAACTTGACCAAATAATTATGAAGACTTATTCATTCAATCTGGATTTTTTTAACCAATTGTATTACAGGTTTATTTACGGAGTTACCTTATTTATCTTATTGCTTGGTAGCGTATTCAAACACTTGTGGTTAAACCACTCGCTTATCATCTTTATACTGTTTATCATTCCGTATGTATCCTATTTTACTGTCAGTTTTGTCACTTTTCATATTATAAGGCTGCACAAATATCGACTCTGGTTTATATTGGTGGCTGGAGTTGCGCTGCTTATATGGGTTTATCCTATCGTAAAATGGTATTATTACAGTTTTCTAACGGCACATGGGGTCGTGTTCTATTTCCCTTGGAAAGATGGGGATGCGCAAAAGCTATTTATTATAATCGTTCGTGGGCTTGCATTCGTGCTGCTTTTCCTCGCACTTGATACCGTTTTGTGGCAGAAGAGACAAAAAATAATAAAAATAAATGAACTTGAGCTCGCCGTAAAAGATATTTCTGACAACGCACTGCTGTCGGGGCATTTTTTGTTTAAACTTTACCAATTTGCAGCGGAGAAGAAAATTGTTTTTGATCTTAAAGTGCTGGATTTCTTTCAATACATTATCAATAAGATCGCCTCGCGCAATAGCCGGGTAGCGTTGGCTGAGGAATGGGCTTATCTCAAACAATTGGTGGTTATGTGTGTGCATCGATCAATAGAGATCAAAGGAGAGGAACTTGTTACAGATTACATCTGGAATAGGTCTGTCCCCACGCTTTCGCTGATGACCTGGATTGAAAATGCAGTTTCCTATAGCCCGATTGGGAAAACGATCCCTATTGTCATCGAGTGGATTCGACAAAAGGATGCTATCGTTTTTACGGTACGCAATCGTATAGCCTGCAGTACTGAGGGAAAAGGTACGGGCAAGGGATTGGAACTGGTCAATCGTCTCTTTGAACCTTTACAAGAAGATCATGTAAATGTAACGTATCGTATTGAGGAAGAGATGTATTTTGTGGTGGAGTTAAAATTCATGGATTAATTATGCCTAAATATAGTATTGTTGTAGTCGACGACGAGAGATCGGATGCCAACAAGGTTGTCGAACAGATCTTAAAATTAAAAGACATTCACAAAATAGGTGATTTTGAAGATGTCAAAGTTTTCGAGAATGGAAAGGAGGCGCTCAACTATCTGATGCACCATAAAGTGGATATTCTTTTTCTGGATATACAGATGCCCGAAATCTCGGGATTTGAGCTTTACAAAATCTTGCCGCAGCCGATGAGACCGGCACTGGTCTTTGTCACCGCTTATGCCGAATTTGCATTGGATAGTTACAAATTGGACGCTTGTGATTATCTGCTAAAGAATGTGACTTTTGACGCGGTGTTCTTGGCTTTAAATAAATGCCTTAAACGATTAGGGACACCAATCATGATCGCGCCGGCGATACAGCGCGAATATTACGTGTACGAAGTAAAAGACTCTCGCTGCAAAAGGGTCCTGAAATATCGCGATATCATCTATATCCACAGTATAGACAATTATGTAGAAATAGTGACTCGTAATGAACGGCTGATCTGCAGGATAACCATGGAGGAGATTGAAGAAAATATGCCCCATGCCGATTTTGTGCGTATCCACCGTGGTTACATTGTCAACTTCAAATTTGTTAAGTATATCGATGGTGGCAAGTTATGGCTTGCCGAAGGTGAAAAAATTAGTCTTCCGATCAGTCGATCGCGTAGAAAGAATATTGCTGGAATGGGAAAATCGATTGAATAACCTGTCTATTATAAACCCTAAATAAATATGTATGTGTAAAAATCGCTGTTTGAAAGGGCTTTCGATTAGCCCTGGGCATCCCTTTGCCCAAAAATTGATCTTGCTGGAACTGTTGGCTGTAAAGCGTCAGTTGGCAACTTATCTCGAGCTACGGGAGCAGCTGGAAGCGGAAAATGTGCTGCTGCGTGATGCCGAATATGTCAAATCACATGTCGGCATCTCTACCGAAACACTTTATCGGCTGCAGCGCGATGGCTATATCTGCATCGCGAAGCGCGAGCGCAACAAGCGCTATTATCGCGATACGGATGTAGAGCGGTTGCGCAGGAGCTACCGCGGCCTATAGCCTGCTCGATCAATCGATTTTTACCTGTATACGATTACTTTCTTCGGACGTCTCCCTTAACGGGGAGACGTTTTTTAGTCACATCCCGATTTTCTTCGAACTTTCTCCTGATCAGCTTCTACCTTTCTAGCTGTTTTCATCGGGTTGCCATCGGGATTTCATCGGGATAATCCGATCAGTACCCGATGAAATCCCGATGAAAATACGATCGAAGGTAGGCATTTGGCCGTAATCAATAGTCAGTTGTAGGTAATCGAATGAATGATTTTATTTGACCGCAGTAACCTCTAGTTCAACCAGAAGTGTTTCGAAAAGATGTTTTACTTCCATCACAGTGGAGGCTTGCTGTAGCTGCTTCTTTTGAGCCCATGCTTGAAATAGATCAAAATTTTGGAATAATTCGGCAGTCGAAGGCAAATGATAAGATATGCTCCCTGCAATTTTCATCTTCGTAGGAGAGTTTGACCAATCCGGATTGTATCCAATACAGATCTTTTACCAGATCATTCGGTTTAATAATAAAAGCGGCTTTTTTGTAGGTTTTGTATTTAAAGTATTGTTGAATCGCTACGTGCTGCTCTAGCGGAATATGCTTAAAAATATCGTTTTCAAGGCTGATATTATGATCCATAATCAATGAAGTTTAACCGAGTTTTTTTATCGATCCAGATAAAGAAATGTTATAAAATTTCCAGTTAATTGCTGCTGTATTTGCTATTATTTAGCAGTCAAATGTAGGCAATTTTGTGGTCAAAAAAAACTTCAGGTGAAATCAAATCAGGTCTGTAATCGGTCAGTTTTCCGATGCCTTTCGGTCAGCTGTCGGTCTAATATGTTTTGTGTATTTATTGGTGATTTAAAGTGTTTTATGTTTGTTATGTCAATCAGGAATACCGGTATAAAAAAGGATTGATTTTAACATATGGGAACTATTGTAAACGGAGCAAATGGTGGCTTTAAGGGTAAAGCCGGCTCTATAATTGGAAGCAGCTGGAAGAGCATCAACTACATCAAAGGGCTTTATAAAAAAAGAACGAAGCCCGCATCAGAAGCACAGCTTATGCAGCAGGAAAAGTTCAGGACGCTGATGCGTTTTCTGCTGCCGATCAATGTCTTTCTGAAAATCGGATTTGGCGGTAAAAACACGGAGAAAGTGACCCCGATGAATGCCGCATTTCAATTCAATCAAAAAATGGCGATTACGGGTGTCTATCCGAATTTCGCGCTTGACTATGCGAAGATCAGTATTTCGGATGGCGGCCTGTATGGTGGTGGTACGGTCGCAGTCTCCTATGACTCGGGTGAACTGATCTTTACCTGGTCAACAGGTGCAAGTGAAACGTTCGAAACCTTTGGGGATGACTTGGTTTATGTGCTGGCTTATCATCCCGAAAAAGATGAGTTTATTTCAACTCCGGCACCGAGCACGCGATCGACGGGGATGGTGACCTTTCTTGTGCCCGATCATCTGGCTACAGGTTCAGTGCATACCTGGATGTTTTTGTCCAATCGGTCTAAAACCCGGGTTTCGAAAAGTGTGTATCTAGGCGAGATACAGCTTATCTAGTGAACTGTGGGCTGAGCCGATCGGGCTCAGTCCCTTTTTAACCGCTTAATTATGGCAAAAAAGACAATCAGTCCCGGGCAGCAGCGGGTACGTGCGGCCTTCAAAGCGGGGGTGGCATTTTTGGCGCCCTTAAATGGATTGGTCAAAAACGGATTTTCCGAGATGGCCAAAAGAAAGAACAGTCTCGCAGGGGGATTGGCCCTTGGGTATTTGCTTAAGGTGGCCATCAGACAGGAGGAGGACGGACCAGTAGTCGATCCTGCTTTGGTGCGTCTCAGTGAAGGGGCTTTGCCTGGTCTATATGGCATCAGGATAACTCGTTATGCGGATGCAATTGAATTGACGCATGAGGTAATGTTTTACAGTTTTCTGCAAGCGGATGACCGGCTGACACTCTGCGCCTACCAGGTGGAGAAAGGCTATGCCTACGTCAATGAGCAGGTTTGGCAACGCCGGGAAGGGCGCGTAAAGGTGCCGATTCCTGAAGGATTTCGTGCGGATGGATTCCATCTTTATCTCTTGCTGTCAGATCGCAAGGGCGCAAAGTATTCAAGGTCAAAATATCTAGGTTATTCAACATTATGAAAACAAAACATATTCTGCTACTCCAACGTAAATACGGAGCACAGGGAACCAACGGTACCATTACGTATCAGGGTGAAGAAATCTGTCATACAATCGAGCTGCCCGACAGAAATAATATTCCGCGCATTAGTTGTATCCCAATTGGACAATACAAGTTGGAAAAGCGGCGTTATGCCAAACATGGGGAACAAATTGGCATCCCGATAGTGCTGGGCCGGGAGGCGATCCTAATCCATGCGGCCAACAATGCGCTCCGGGAATTGCAGGGCTGCATTGCTCCGGTTACCACCTTAACGGGTGAAGGTCGAGGGGATTACAGCGGCAAGGCTTTAGCAAAACTTAAAGCGCTAGTGTATAGCCTGTGGGATATGGGGGATGAAGTGTATTTGAATATTCGATAAATGCAGGTATGGAATAGATCATTGCATTCTTTGGTGTCATTCCACCAAAGCTTGACAGTCAGAACGCTATATTTTCTATTCCTTTACCTGCAGATTTATCGAGGCTGGTATTAGGAGAGATTGGTGGTAGTAATAGCAGGCTTTCAATTCTTTGTCCTCCTATATTGCTCGAATAAAGAAGGGAATGTTTTTAAAAACGAATAGGTATGAAAAAAATCTTAAAAAAAATAGGAAAGGTGCTGCAGGTGGTTCTTGCGGCTCCTGTAAAATGGCCCGGAAAGGCGGGGAACATCTTGAAATATATCGCTGTGGGTCTGGGGATATTGGAAACAGTTATGGAAGAGGAGAAGCCGCCGCCTGAAAGTTCTACTGATGATGCCATTGGGCGCAAATTAAGCGACGAAGCTCCCCCTGCCACGCAGCCAGCTGTAAATAATTCCGAGCTGCCGATGTCGCCCAAAGAAAGGAGTGATGCTGATGAAAATCAATGATATCCGCATCTCTGCCCTTGGCGGAACGATCTGTTCCATCTGGGCCAGTATCTCCCTGGGCGATTTGCTGCAAACGGTGTTGACAGCTGCGCTGGGTACCCTCGTCAGTTTTCTGACAAGCCACATGATCGGTAAATGGAAAAATAGGGACCGAAAGTGATACGTGATGGCATGAACGATAAATGCGCACTGCAGGAGTGCGCTTTTATCAGTAGTATTGCTTGTGGATGAAACCAGGATAGTACGATTATCCTTCAGACATGGCTAAAGTGAGACTAGCCGTAAATTCTAGCCCCGTCGTTGTCAAGGCCTTTATGGTTATCTTGTAGCTGCCAGCTTTTAAACTGTCGCTCTTTTTCACGGAAACGACGCCTGTTTGGGCATTTACACTAAACAGTTTTTCGCTATCTGTAAATGCGAGTCCATCTTTTTGTATGGAAACCAGTTCAAAAGCAGATTTATATTTTTCGGGATACAGTGTTGGCGCTGCAGAGACATAACCATTTGAGAGTCCGATATGGATTAGACTAAAGTCTATGGTCAAGTTTAGATCTGGATAATATTGCCCAAACAAAAATTTAATTTGTGGAATCAGAATGACCCTGAAAGTCGTGGCGGCGACAGGAAAGCCATCTTTTATAAGCTCGGGAGTCAACTCGAACGACTTTTCAGCTTTTTTTTCCGGATCTCCCACATCCTTTGCTAATTTGATATGCGTACCTGTTATTGAAGCAATGTTTTCTTGTCCATCCTTTTTAACCAAATTAAAGCTAGCACCATCAACTGGTAGGCCGAGCGGATCGATTTCAAAATCAGTGGATTGGTCGCCATAAAGTACATACGAATAAGGCAACTCGTTGCCATTTTTTAGGCCTTTGATAGCAATAGATCCAGCCGTTATCTTGAGCGAAAAACTTTCTTTCCCGACCACTTTGTCCTGAGATTCTTTGGCTATGAGAGTGACTTTATAATCATCGGGAATCCGTGCGCTGCTCGATTGAGCTCCGTTTGGATAGAGTAGGGAGCTGTTAATCAGTATGCTTTGTTTCTCTTTATCAAATTTGATGGCCTGGTTCAATTTATCACTGAGCTTAATCCCGTTGCCCAAATTGATGTCTGCAATCTGGGAAAAGTCAAAGCTGAACGTAAGTCCTGCTTTTGTAGATAGGTCTTTCGGCAGATTAATTTCCTGTGTTTCGCCGTAGCGAAGGCTGACCTGCGATGGTAACGAAAGCGAGATTTCAGTGGGCTTAGGCGCTGTTTCCTTTTTACAGGATGATGCTGCTCCGAGCATCAGAATCAGTGCCGCCGCAACGGCGATTTTTGTGTTGATGTATTTCATGTGCTGTAAATTTTTGACGAAGGTAATGATTGTAAATTATTAATGCAACTATATTGCATTTGTAATTTTCTTTTTTAATTTTGCAGCTCAAACAGGAATAGGCTACACGATGTTGAGGTATCAGAAAGAAGTTTTTTTAGCATCTCTAATGCTATTATCTATCGCACAAACAGTGCGATCACAGCGTAAACCAGCAATGGATACATTGCGAAGCTATACGCTTCCCACCGCGGAGACCACTGGCCTTGTACCTGCCCATGGGCAAAAGACGAGGCTGGATCGAAAGCAGCTCGATCGTATACAGGCACAAACGCTCGGTGAAACATTGAGCCATATCCCTGGGATACAAAATGCTTCTTTTGGCCCCAATTCTGGTATGCCCATGATACGGAGTCTAAATGGTAGCAGGGTAAGTGTGCTATCCAATGGACTTTCGATCAATGATTTGTCGGGAATCAGTCCAAACATAAACCCCAGTTTCGATATGGACAATCTACGCGAAATAGAATTGTACAAGGGTGCTGCGACTGTATTATTCGGCGGAAAGGCCATTGGTGGAGCGGTCAATGTTAAAGACAACACCATTCCGATGAATCGGCTGCCCAAGAAGATTACAGGTCAGGCCAGTGCGGAGTTAGGAAAGAATAATGGCAATAGCCAATCGCTGGCTTTCAATGCAAACATTGGAAAGTACTGGGTGGCACATATTGGCGCAATGAGGCTCAGGCACGGAAATCTCAAGATCCCGGGCAATACAAAAGCAGCCATTGCTTATGATCCAAAGATCGATCATTTGACCGCTGCAATGGCACAGGTAAATGTCGATCGGGAGACCATTCGAAATCTGACGCTATATCCCTATTTGAGCCAGTTCGTGATCGAGCATATGGGCGATCCAAAGTGGGACTTATCGGAGGCCGATCTGTATACCTTTGAAGATTATTCATTTATCAATGGATCAAAGGTCCTAAACCCTCGTAATGACAAATATATCGCTGGGCAGGATCCCAACACGCCACTTTACACTGAAGTCGTTCATGGGATTACAGATTATGCACCGGTCAAGCGTGGCGTGATGCCCAATAGCCATGCCGAGCGAAATGCTGTCAATGCAGGTGCCAGCTATATCAGAGACAACTTTCAACTAGGTCTGGGGCTTTACGCGCTTGAAAGCTATTATGGTATTCCGGGTTTTGCGCAGCGGAACAAGCCTGTCCATAGTCA
The DNA here is from genome assembly GCF_002339225.1 of Sphingobacterium sp. UBA2610. NCBI lineage: Bacteria > Pseudomonadati > Bacteroidota > Sphingobacteriia > Sphingobacteriales > Sphingobacteriaceae > Sphingobacterium > Sphingobacterium sp. UBA2610. The sequence continues at coordinate 93,219 of NZ_DDKA01000023.1, read as the reverse complement.
CACGACAGTTTGGACCCCGATATATGAACCGATTAATACGCGTACCTACTCATATGCCTGGCAGGTAGAATCTGCTTTTAAGCCAAAAACAGAGTTGATCTCGGCGGTTAAATTTAACTACCGCGGTGAAGTATCAGACGACCGGGAGCTCTTGGGCAGGTACCGTGTCAATAAGTTCGATAGTGAGCGTCATGCGCTTCGATCGGAGATAACGCAACAGTTTAATCCTTTTTGGTCTGGGACGAGTGGGGTTGATTTTTCAGTTGTGACCTTAAGGGGCGAGGGCGATCGGCGTTATATCCCCAATAATCTGAGTCGGGAAGGAGGGATCTTTACCTTGCAGACAATAGAACTTAATCCAGTTGCCCTTCATTTAGGCTATCGGCATGACTGGGTTGCGCGGCGTACATTGAGCGATCCCACTTATCAGCGCAGCAGGGGGATGGCCGGAGGTAATCTTTCAGCCCGAGATTTTAGCTTAAACCATTTTTCGGGAGATATCAAGTATTCAATTTTTGATATGGCCTATGTACAAGCTACATTTTCACACGCAGAACGCGCACCGGGGGTCAATGAACTTTATGCCGGAAATGATCATTTTGCAATCCTGGTAGAAGAAAATGGAGATGATCGACTGAACAAGGAAAGCTCAAATTCTTATGAGTTATCTGCAGGGCTAAAATATGGTGGATTGAAATGGTCGGCGACGCATTACCGTAGTTTTTTTAAAGATTACCTTTATTTGGCCCATACAGGCATTTCTCGTTCTGGAGGTTTTTTGGTCAAGGAATGGCGTGCTTCAGATACCGAAATTCAGGGCTGGGAGCTAGAGGGAGGCTATACCTATGCATGGGCCGCAGATTGTCATGTAGCTTTAAATGTTTTCGCTGATCTCGTCAAAAATATAAATACTTCGGATGACAACATGCGCAAATGGGCAGAGGGTGACTTTATGCCCAACCTACCAACCAGTAGGTATGGAATGTCGGTTGCACTTCACTATAAAAAGTTTTTTGGGAACGCCAATTTTGATCGGTATCTGAAACAACGTTATTTGGGTAAAAACATCAATATTGAGCCGCCGATGCCAGCTTACTCTTTGTTAACAGGACAATTAGGTTATAAGGTAAATCTAAAAAAGTATGAGCTTGTCTATTATATTTCAGGAAATAACCTATTGAATGTAGAAGCACGTCCGCAAAATTCCATACTCAAATATCTTGCCCCCCTTCCGGGACGGAATATTTCCATTGGATTGAAGCTATTGCTCTGAAGAATTTGGTTTAATCGTCAAGCGTATGACATCTCTTCCCTCGGGAGTACGATCTGTCAGCTTGTTCAAGTATATCCAGAGCGTAATTTCGATATGGATAAATATTGGAAAGAGTACTCGAAATATACATTATTTTCAAGGATTAGTGGTCATAAGAGAACCTCTTGTTTACTTTTTAATCGTACACAAGAGGTTAATCTTTTTATTTTAAAGTATTTTATCTAATTGCTTTTTTAGTTCCGGGTCTGATGGCCTTTTTGCGTTTCCAGATACGATTGTTCCATTAGGGGCTATTAAAATAAATCTAGGGATTGCGCTGATGTTATAATCTTTTATAAAATCTGAATTAAAGTCTTTATCAGCGATAAGTTGTGTTCCCCCTAAGTTGTTGGATTTTACATAAGTTGACCATTTTTCATAATCTTTCATTCTGTCAACAGAAATACTTACGAAGGATATTTTTTTATTGTGATATAACTTTTCTATCTTCTGCAAATAAGGAATCTCAGCTTTACAGGGGGCACACCAGGTTGCCCAGATATCTATGTATACATATTTGCCCCGTAAATCTTTAAGGGATACGCTTTTATTGTTTACATCTTTAAAATTGAACTCCGGAGATGGTTTATTATCAGCTGTTTTTCTAAAATTAGCATATACCTTTGATACTTCATCTTTATAATAGGGGCTTACAACCACCTTCATGAAATTAGCGTAGGCCTGTTCTCTCGCTTCAATATTTTTTACCATTTTTAAAATAGAACAGGTATAGTCAAAATTAAGATATTCCCTCATAAATGGGTTGGTAATTTCTCTATTGATGACATTCAGTTGGACGATGTATTCGCCGTCATACCCTAAGGGGGATTCTTCGTTATATTTAGTTTGCTTTAATTTGATGATTCTACTTTCTAACCATTCCCTGTAGCTGGCAGACCTTTTAAACATGTCCTCATCATTGACATTTTCTTCAGTTTCAGCGATGAAATTTTGCAATAGCAATTTGTCACTTTCGCTCATTTTCTTTGGATATGCTTTTTGATAGGCCGAATCCAGCTGCTTTTTATCTGCTTTTGCTTCAATAAGTCTATAGTATTCTTCCAAAGAAACAGAATCTTCTCCATATCCTCTGCGGTAAGTGTCTGCGACCTCCTTGATGAAATAATTTACATCTTTTGTTTTTAAAGCTTTGGCACCTGTATCCGTTTCATTAGTAAAAGTATCGTTGATATCTTTTTGTAGCGATCTTGCCTTACTGATAAAATCACTTGTTGACAATGCATATATACTGTATAGATAGCTACCTTTTATAATTGGAAAGTAGTTATTTGAAATCTTATATTTTTCTGGGACCAAATCGTCAACAAGGACTGGCTTAGATGACTGAGCAAAAGCGGAAATGCTCAAGAATAAAAATAGGAATAGTGTTATATTTTTCATGTGATAAAAATCTTGTTTAATTTTTTTATGTTCATTTAATTGACTTGCATGTTGGGATTGAATTTTCTCACCCGAGTTGGTATCTGAAAAGTGTAACGATTACTTTGTGGCGTTAATGTCTCCTGAAGTTCAGAATTTTCCCTGTTAATACGTTTGACGTCTTTCATCAGGCCATCTCTATCCAGTCTTTTCATATCCATCCAGCGTGTGGCTCCAAAAGCTAATTCACGTCTCCTTTCTGCCAATACCAATTTTAAAGCATCATCTTTATTCAGTGAAGTAGCGGGCTGATAAGCAGAAGCCTTTATTCTAACTTTCCGGATTATATTTAGATATTCCATAGCAGCAGCGGTACGGTTAGAACGAGCCGCCAGTTCAGCAAGGGTCAAATAAACTTCCGGAAAAGTTATTCCAAAATTTGCTTCCCCATATGCTCCCCCTCGATTGATTCCTTTGTTGTTACTGATCGTCAAAATGCTGTATCTTAGATCATTTTCATCAAAATATGTTTTTAGCTCATCAGAATACAACATAAATACCGGGACATTTCTATCTTCACTTCCACGCTGCCATAAAATTTCAGGATCAAGATCGGCAATAGGTAGGTCATCACTTGACTTAATTGTATTATAATCCGTTAGTTTATGGGCTACGGCCATAGTTTCCAGGGCATATTTTTCGGCATTAGTATAGTCGGCAATATATAGATAGACTCTTGAAAGAAATCCTTTTGCGGCACCTTTTGTTGCTCTGTAGCGATTTACATTATTTAATGGCAAACAGTCAATTGCACGCAGGGTGTTATTGACAATACTGTCTATATTATCCTGGATTAATGCTCTTGGGGGGACTTTATCAGTTACATTTGTCGTTGTTACCCATGGTAGTCCTAGGTCCGTATTTTTAGTATTTATATTATAGCTCTTTGCATACACTGTTAGGAGTGTAAAATAGGCATCTGCACGAGCTAATAAAGCCTCTCCCAGCACTTCTTTTTTCTTTTGATCATTGCTGCCGGTAGCAGACATTACATTGTTGATGATAACGTTTGCATCGTAGATGATCCTGTACAATTGCCCCCAGATAACAGGGCTCACCTGGTCATTAATATCTTTTTCCTCCCGCCAGAAATATAGGTTGGCGTTGACACTTTTATCTTTGGCGCTATAAGTGCCATAATAATCATCTGTACAATAAAGTAGGGCAGAAGGAAAAGACTGGGTCATTGTGAAGGAATTTAACATGCTTTCAAAGTCAGTCAATTTTTCCGGCAGGACTACACCCTTGGGCTTTACTTCCAGAAAGTCTCCACAGGATAGAATACTTAGTAGTGTTAATAAAATCAAAAATTTCAATAGTATTTTTTTCATCATTTTATAATGTATTATTCCATCAGGAAGATGGGTTTGGCTGTTTTATGGAACTTATTAGCCAATTTAAAGTCATATTTTTCGATATTTATCTTTTTTGTTTTCCGAACAAAAGCTAGAATGTAGTGGAAAATGTCAAACTATAAAATGAAGTTTGTGGCAGAGTCCTTATTCCTGTCCGTCTATCAATTGATTCGGGGTCTATATCATTTCCACTAAATGTATATTTGAATGGATTCTGAACCTGAAACCTAAATTGAGTATTGGATAGACCGACCTTTTGCAGGAAGTCATTTTTCAAATTGTAGGTTAAGATGATATCTCTCAGCCGAATGTAGTCTGCTTTACGTACATATCTGTCTCCGTATGTATACCCATACCGCGCGGAATACATAAAGTCCTCAGGAGTTCCATACTCAGGGAGTCCCGGTATTGCAGTTACAAGCTCGTCTCCTGGCTTTTTCCAGTAGTTTGAAGAGCCTTTTATTGCATTTCCGCTCTGTAGTTCATCAGGATTGGGCTGTTGGACTCTCATAACATGGCCACCGTAATACATAAAAAGAAAAGACAAATCGAAAGAACCTACAGAAAACTGATTATTGAGACCGATCACATACTTGGGATTTGTTGTGCCACTGTAGACCAGATCATCAAAATCGACATCAATGACGGCATCGTCGTATGTATTTAAAACTAACACATTACCGTTTCTATCGTAAACTCCAGGGTGTCCTAAATTATTCAGTCCAGCGTATCTATAACTGAATAGTGCATTCATTGGATAATCTTTCTGTAGGTCTGTGCCTGATATGATATCTAGGGATGATGTTTTATCTTTTGCCTGTACTTCAATAACCCTATTTTTATTGAAGGATGCAGTTGCACTTGTTCGCCATTTGAAGATGCTTTTATCAATATTTACGCTAGTCAGTAATATTTCAAGACCTTTATTCTCAATAGAAGCCGTATTAGCACTATATTGGTTAAATCCTAATGTTGGATCTGCGGACATCGTACCAAATACATCTTTTGTTCTTTTATAATAAAGGTCTACAGAACCTGATATTCTATTTTTTAATAATACATAATCTAACCCCAGATTGTAGTTAGTTGTTGTTTCCCAGCGGATGGATTGGTTTTCAGGTGATAGTACATCATAAAAGACCTCTGAAGTGTTAAACCTATTATTAAGTCCGGATGTTAGGATCAGGAAAGGTCCGTTAAAGCTACTTGGAACATTGCCGTTAAAGCCGGAGGCGGCCCGAATCTGTAATGAATTGATCCAGGAAACAGATTTAATAAATTCCTCTTCGCCCATACGCCAATTCATTCCTAATGACCAAAGCGGTTTGTTTTTATACTTATCGTCTACTCCGAACAGATTAGACTGGTCTATACGGATACTTCCAGTAGCGATATATTTATGCTTGAACATATAAGTTCCTTGTCCATAAAATGAACGGAACCTTCTGTCGCTATATTTTTCTCCAAAATAGTCATTGCTATTAAAACTTGATCCGTAGTCTCCGACTTCTTTGAAGGCTGGTTTTATCCTTGAATTAAGCACCTGAAGATTGACAGGTTTATTGATAAGAGACTGGTCATCGTAACCAAAGAATGTTGTTTTAAATGATTCAGCTTTTACTTGCCTTTGTTCAATACCAATGATTCCCGAAATACTATGTTTTTTATCTTTTGTTTCGTAATTGAGATTTGCCTGAGCACGTAGGGTGTAAGCTGTATTTTTAAGTGTTTCTTTTGTCAGAAAATTTCCCTGAGGCAGGTCAGTGAATAAAGGGGTTCCATTTGCTGGATCTTTTTTTGCCTTAGTATTTACCAGATACCTTACTCTATAAGAATCCTCTGTTTTAAGCAGGTCGTTCACACCCTGTTCATTTTCAATAGCGCCGCCAAGATCGATATTTAGCCACTCAGTAATTTTGGCATTAAGGCGGCCTTGTGCCCTGAAAGAATTGAGTGATGTCTTTTGAGTCGTAGCGGACAATTCTCCGAATGGGTAATAAAGCTGGTCATACAAACCTAGGGATTGGGCTCTCTCGTTATAATCTTTATTTATTACATAAAATTTTTCTCTGAATTCACCAAAAGTAGCCGGGAGTGCATTACCATTTTCGTCGACAATCCTCTCAAAGGGGAGGAGGTCACTATAATCTGGTGTAGTACCATTTTTTATTCTGTTATTTGAATAAATTCCTTTAAAATCAAATGAAATATTCTTGTTGAACTTGTAAGTGTTGGCAACATTTAAAATGGTTTTTTTATTATCTGTACCTACTTTCTGAGCTCTTTCTCCGATATGGTTGACACCAATTAGATATGTGCTTTTTTCCGTACCTCCGCTGATATCAAAATTGATGTTATTGACAAGTCTACGTCTATAAAATAACCGTTTATACTCCGCAAGATTGTTGTAAGAAGCTATAGCGCCAATTTTCTCTTCTGCAAGCTTGTTATCTATAAGGCCATCTTTAAGATCGAATAGTATACTTGTAACTTGGTCAATTGGGTTATAATCTGAGTAAAAATATCTATCGTCACCGCCTGTACTGACCATATCACGCTGTAAGTCTATGAATTCCTTTGTATCGAGATAGCGCATATAATCGAAATCGGGCTTTGAATCAAAAGCAAAAGTGTTTCTAAAAGTGAACGTTGGTTTACCGGATTTTCCCCTTCTGGTTTCTATAACAATAACACCGTTTGATGCCTGGACACCGTAAATTGAAGCGGCGGCTGCATCCCTTAACACGCTCACTGATATGATATCAGTTGGGTTTATGGAGTTTATGTCGATTTCAGTAGGAAAACCATCCAACACGATAAGTGGTTTTTTTACTGCGTCAAAAGTACTGACACCACGAATGGAAAGTTCTCCAGAAATACTATTGTAGACTAGTCCTGGGACTTTTCCTTCTAGATTTTCTAGAAAGTTACCGGTTACGGCTACCCGCTGTTGGTAGTCCTTTTCGCTTAATGTGGAGGCAGCACCCGTAAGCTGTTCTTTCTTGATCTTCTGGTAACCAGTCGAAATTACATTCACTTCGGCCAACTGATTATCCAATTTGGCCATCTTAATCTCCATAAATTCATCACCGGGCCTGACAATACAGTCCTTATAGCCGATATATGAAATTATAAGTTCTGTTACTTTATTCGATGCGGATATAGAGAAATGACCATTCTCGTCTGTAAAAAATACTCTTGGCTGGCCCTTTACTTTAATGCTGGCTCCAGATAGAGGCGATCTATCTTCGGTGATAACCCTTCCAACAATATTTCGCTGCTTATTTTCTAATTGTTTAATAACAACTATTCTGTTTTTGATATCGTAAGTGAGGGACTTTCCATTTAGCGAATAATCTAGGATTTTCTCAATAGAGGCATTCTGCATTTGAATATTTACAGGATCTTTATCCGACAATAAGCTTTCCTTGTAAAAAAAGTCGTAGCCACTCTGTTTGCGAATTTCCTGAAATAATTGTGGCAGTGTAATGTTCTGGCGCTGAATTGAAATCTGCGCAAAGGTTTTGGAATATGCCTGGAGCCCCCCCATGGCGACAAGGCAAACAAGTGATAAATTTACTCGCATAAAGAATCTCCGTCTTTCAACGGGAATAAATTTAAAAATCATATATTTGATTAATTTGGGTTAGTGATTTGAATTGAGTTCGAGCTTCTATTTAACTACTTGATCCAAAGTTTTTTGATCTGGGATGTTAGCGCATTCCAGATTTCTTTTCTCAAGTAGTTTATCAATTTGTTTACATTATAATAGATATCCTCCTTCCTGTTAATTTAAATTTGATCTGTCCTGTTGATTCCAGCATTGTCAGTATAGCTGACAGATTGTTTGATTTGGATATCATACCGCTGAAGGTGATATCTTCCTTCTTGCTTATGAAATCCACATCTACTTGGTACCATCGGGAGACCTTTCGCATAATACTCTCAATATTTTCATTCTTGAAAATAAAGTCTCCTTCTTTCCAGGCCACATCGACCTGAGTGTCTACTTTTTTGACTGCTATTGTATTTCCACTGATCAGGATCTGCTCTCCAGGTTTTAATACAACAGATCGATGTGAGATATTGTCGCTTACTGAGACGCTGCCTTCAATAAGCGTCGTACGGGCTATACGCTCATCAGCGTATGAGCTGATATTAAAATGGGTTCCCAGTACTTTTACATTCTGTTCTTTAGTCCTAACAATGAAAGGTTTATTTCTATTTTTCGCAACTTCAAAATAGGCTTCTCCAACTAGTTCGACCGAGCGGTTATCCTTAGCAAATCTTTCAGGAAATTTTAGCATAGACTGCGCGTTCAACCAAATATTGGTGCCATCTTCAAGGATGATTTTATATTGGCCTCCCTTTGGAGTTACAATGCTGTTCATCTTTTCAGAGAAAGATTTAAGTGATCTATCTTGAACATTGAAAGTTATCTGCCCAACAGTATCGCAGTCGACTTTTATTCCACTCAGTTGTGTGATAGTACCTATTTTTGACGAGCTTAGATCAAATTGTTTTCCATCTGCGAGTATGAGGATAGCTTTATTCCCTCCGGCAGCAATTTCTTTATTATCAATCTTCTGGTTTGGTGCTTTCTGAAGCAGATCACGTGAATAGTAAAGTATGCCAGTGAATGTTGCAAATGCAAGAATAGCGGCAGCATAGCGGTAGAACACCCTAGATTTTCTTTGGTAAAAGAGACGGCTGTCCAATTTGGCTTTTACTTTATACAATTCAGACGATGCTGTGATATGCTCATTTTTATTCAGCATATGGAGGTACCAGTCTTCAACTAATTTTTTTTCCTCTATGGTACATTTACCTTTATTATATCTTTCAAGAAGCCTTTCAGCGTTATTGTTGTCCATATATTTCTTTATAGTCTAAACTCTATAATATAAAGACAGGCGAAAAGAGTGAAAGTATACGTTGATTTTAGAAAAAAAATCAAAAAATTTTAGAAAAGGAATGTTATTAGTGTGTTTAGCTTCTTTTTTAACTGTAAAACTGCTCTGTGAAGAACCGTTTTTACCGTATTCTCAGTTATATTCAGCTCTTTTGCTATTTTTTTGTAAGACAATCCTTCATTTCTACTCTTTAAGAAGATCTCACGCATTTTTGGGGGTAAATTTTCGATTTCAGATTCGAATTTTTTTAATAGCTCTTTAAAATATAGTTCCTCCTCTGTTGACGAACGGTAAATATCCACAAATTCATTTAAAGAATCTATATACATACTTCGTGTCTTGCTTTTTTCAATAGCATTTAAGGAAGAGTTTCTCACAGAGGTAAATAAATAAGCTTTTAATGAAGATTGCACGACGAGACTTCCAGCCTTATTCCATAAATTCTCAAAAACATTCTGGATGGAATCCAATGCTTCATCTTCATGTTGTAATATACGAAAGGCATGCACATATAAAACGGACCAATATCGTTCATAGATTTCTGTATAAGCATTATGATCGTACTGATTGAGTAGGTCAATAAGTTCTATATCACTCAGTTTGTTGTACACGGTTGTAGATATTAGGTGCGGCAATATACGAAAGTTTTAAATATTGAAGGGCTTTGTTCGTAAACATTTTGTTTGAAAGGTTTTCGAAAGTATGCATGAAGCTCATTGCTAGTGTGTTTTGTTCCGTTTCAAACTGAATTTAGATTGTACTGGATCATCGATTAAATTATTCGCTTGTGTTTTGTTCTCTTGTTGATCATTTATAAAATGGAACTTGAACCATCTAATTACCGACCTTTTAAAACAAATTTATTATGTTTTTAGCTAGCATCTATTTTTGTGAATTATCCATATTGAAATCTACCCTCAATTTGGTTAGAAATATCCACGATTCAACTACAACTGACCGCTCGTAGATGTGGAACTTTGTCTTGTTACATTTAAACTAATTTTAACATGCAGACAAATGAAATAAAAGTAGCTATAATAGCCAATATTTTGGCTAACGGAAGAGTGTTCCCATGCGCGAGAAAAGCAAGCGCAGGGAAGCATATATGTCGGTAGCCGTTCCTACGGTCGAGCGTGCGTTACCGCCCAATCTTTTTTGATTGATAATAATAGGGACATTCAGGTTGTCGATTTTGTCCACATTCGGAACGCCGATGTGCTGCAGCCGGTTTCGGATAAAACTGCCCTGTGTATCGCTGAACTGCCTTTGGGCTTCAGCACCTATGGTTTCAAAGACCAAAGACGACTTGCCCGATCCGGAGACTCCTGTAAAAACAGTGATCTTTTTCTTGGCGATCTGGAGAGAAATATTCTTGAGATTATTTTGTCGGGCATGTATAATGTGACTTGCGTTTCAAGTATAGTCCCTTTTATAGCGCTCCGTAGGTCAGGTATATTTTATGCTGTTTTAACTATTTCTTTTAACCACATCGACCATATGATCTAAATCAAAGGGTTTTTCAATAAAGTCGTCGGCTTTACATTCGGCGGCGGTTTTTGCAATATCGCTGGCTGTCGATGTCAGGACAGATGGAAGCTCTTCGGTATCTGGATCAGCTTTGAGTTCCTTGATCACCTCGGATCCTTTTTTACTTCCTTTAATATGGTCATCCACTATAAGAATGTCGGGATCAATATCTGCAAGCTCTTCAATTGGTTCAGTCGTAAGCGATGGAATCACATCAAAACCCTCATCAACTAAGACCTCATCCATTATATTCAAGATATCTTCATTATCTTGAATAACTACAGCCTTCTTTTTTGTCATTTCTTTTGAAATTTATCGGATAAATATAGGAAAAAAGCGGATACAAAAAACAGGGGAACGCGCAATTTTCAGTTCCGAGAAACAGAACAAAAGTAAGGCTATCAGTGAGCTGATAGCAATGCAGGCTATTAGGGGGCTTACGCTGTCCTTTTTGGCTAATTTTTTGATTGAATGAGTTGGAAATGCAGAAATAAGAAGCGGACCAAACTTAAGGATAGTTTGGTCCGCTAGGTTAAAAAAATATGATGCTTAAATAATTCTTAAGCATGTTTCTATTGTTATCCTGCTTTGTTACACGTTAGCTCAACGGCTTTTTGAAACAATACATGCTGTTGATTGTGCAGAGGATTATACCTTGATCAAACGCTATTAATGGCTTAATTGTAATTTTCCGATAAAGGGGCGATTATCAATCGTCAGAATAGCTTCTTTAAGGGAATAGCATAGCTGATAGTTTTCGCTCAGTGCTTTTTTGCTCGCGTCTATTTCGTCGTTTTCAACCTTGTCGACAATCCAGGTTGGGTTTAACGGATCTGAATTAAATTTGGTGATTAATACGGTAAATCCTTCTTTCTGAGCACTGATTAAAGTGTCTTTTGTGATGTCTACTATTTTCATAGTGAGATAATATACGAAAAAAAATACGAAACAGGATGTACTAAGTTTAAATGATAACCTGGTAGACTTGCGGACAATTTTAATAGAAATGTAGCTTCTTTTATGGATCCGGCGCTAAAATTGAAAAGTTTAGCGCCGGGAATATCCGCTGTGATGCAGATTGCAAAAAAAAATAAATGTAACTAAACTTTTTATCTTAATCTTATTTTCCATTGAGATGGTCGCGCACAAAATTTAGCCAACTCGAAGGATCAATGGTTTTATCAATAAATACGTCAGGTTGTAATCCGATGTCGTCTACAGGGAAGTCTGGAATACGATAACTTTTAGATAATCCATAGTACAGTTCAATATCGCCACAGGGTGATGTAACGATATTTACATTCGAGATATCAAGCATTCCTTTGGTTGTTCTACCGTACAATTTTACCTTTTTACTTTGCATGGCGGTCAATAGAAATTGCTCTGTCGTGCTCCCGTTATTTTCATTGATAACGATCCCTATGTTTTTGGGATAAGGCTGAATGGTATCCAGCTTGGTTATGTTTACTTTTTTATTGAATAAATCGACATACTCACCTTTATTGGCCTGCAATTTTTCGTAGTAGATTTTGAACGTTTTTTTAGACTCCTCGTCAAAATCGGGGTTTTGACTCAGCTCCAACATGCGTTGATTATTTAAATCTGTCGAATAAAATAATGCACCTACGGTTCTAATCGGCTGCGTATATAAGAAGGGGATAAGGCTACTATAACTCGCATCACTTCCGCCTGGATTATTTCTAACGTCAATAATAAAATTTTCGGTCGATAAGATGGTTGCTCGGTTGGCCAATATAAGGCTGTCAATTGCTTTTTTTTCGGATATTTCAAAATCAGGAATTCGGAGGTAAACCGTGTTTTCATTTATTTTTTCGAATAATGGCTTTGTGGCGTTTAATGGATTTAGATCCTTTTCAATAGGCTGCTTTTTTTGTTCGGTAACCTTTTCGCCTTTCTTTGTTTTTCCAATATAATTTACGCCGATATGTCCATTACGAAAGAAACGGATCCATTGATTGAGTAATGTAGCACATTCCTGATTATTGGACAAGTGTTTAACTTTTTCGAGATACATTTTATTGTGCAATTCATAGGCATCCCGGCCTTTCTTGCTGATGATGTATTGAAAACCGGCATCATTCTCTTCAAACGTTTTTTTTACCCACAAAAAATTGGATTCACAATTGCAGTTTTGGGCGAAATTTAAGATAGGTAAACTTAGCAATAGCCATAAAAATAGGACGCGTGTGTTCATGTGTATAATCAGAAATGTTAATAATTGTTGATCCTACAAATATAGACTAAAAATAGAAAATACACGCGTACACAGCGAAGAAAAGATGCATTAGTACGGATGAATCTTATTGCTGATTTTGATTCGTCTTTATTAAAACTATAGTGGAACCTCGGCTGTCTATAGTGTACTGTTTACAAGATGCAAAGTCTGCTATATAATGGTTTACGCGGTTATTGTATAACCACGAAGGCACATCTCAGGAAACTATAAACATATTAAAGATTCGAAAAAATGAAAAAGAAAATAGTCATTTGCGATGATGAACTTCTTATTTTAGATGTATTAGCCATTGCCTTAGAAAGTGACAGCGTTGAAGTGATCAGCACATCAAAAAGCACAGAACTGATCGCCCTCATTGAAATTGTGCAACCTGACTTGTTGATTATCGACCTAATGATGCCCTGGTTGACCGGTGATGAACTTGTGCGCGAGCTAAAAACTGGGCAAAAATATAGCCACATGCCCATTATCATGATGTCTGCTAGTGCTAGAGCGCCAAGAGTAGCCGACGAATGCGGAGCAGATGCTTTTCTGGCAAAGCCATTTGAACTTGATGATCTCTATGATTTAGTAGAGAAAGTAATGTAGCGGACCAAACTTAAAAATGTATCGGCTTTTCATGAAAAAAGCGGGCAGAACATATTGCGGCCAACTTAAAGTCGCAGTTTCGGGCTGGTAGTCACTTTGTTAATTTAGCTTAATGTTTGTTAAATCGAACCTTCCTGTAAGCTAACATAGCTAAATAATTCGTTATTTAGGTATAAAAGTAAACAGGATGATGTCCGACTTTAAAAAAAATATGCACCTGGCAAATCGTGCCGGATTTGGGATGAGCCTACAGCAGATTCCCATTTTTGACCAGCAGTCTACCGCAGTCCTCTGGAACCAATATGCCCAAAAACGTGAATTTCATCCGATCAGTTTCAATATGGAGCAGAACGATTTCGACTATACTGCACTTTCCAAGTTGAATGCCGCAGAAAAAAAGCAGGTTCAGCAGCTCAACCGAAAGCGTAATATTGAAATCAACCTCAACTTTCTGAATGAAATGGTGCATAGCGAAGATCAGCTCAGGGAGAAAATGTCCTTTTTTTGGCACGGCCATTTTGCTAGCCGGGTTATCAACTCCAATTTTAGCGCTCATATCCTCAACGAAATCAGGAAAAATGCGCTCGGAAATTTTCGGGATTTGCTGTTTGCCGTTTCCAAAGCTCCGGCGATGCTCAATTTCCTCAACAACCAGCGGAATAAAAAAGATCACCCCAATGAAAACTTTGCCCGCGAAGTGATGGAACTCTTTACCATGGGGCCTGGTAACTATACCGAATCGGATGTAAGGGAAGCTGCACGCGCATTTACGGGTTGGTCGTATGATAAGGATGGCCAGTTCCTGGAGCGTAAAAAGTTTCATGACTCGGGCCGCAAAACATTTTTGGGGAAAACCGGGAATTTTGACGGTAATGCCGTGTTGGATATTATACTGGATCAACCCGCTACGGCCCGTTTTATCACAGCAAAACTCTACCGTTTTCTAGTCAACGAACACGTAGATAGTGGCATCATTGCTTCGTTGAGTAAAGATTTCTACGATTCTGGATACAATATCAAGCAATTGCTCGACCGCATGTTTACAGCAGGCTGGTTTTACGACTCCAAGAATGTCGGTAATAAAATAAAGTAACCGGTAGAACTCATGGCCGGTATCATGCGCATGTTACCCATGGAAATAGCGAATCCTGAAAACCTGATTGTTTATCAAAAGTTGCTGGGGCAGATGCTCTTGTATCCGCCGAATGTGGCGGGATGGCCGTCGGGAAAAGCCTGGATCGACAGCTCGACCTTATTACTACGGATGCAGATTCCACAGATATGGACCGGCCTGCGCCCGCTGGACCTTGATGCGCAGAATGACGACGACCTCGATATGGGTTTAAAACAGTCGCGGGCGCTGGCTAAGGCCTACAAAAATCCCAAAATATCCATTGACTGGGCTGGGGTCGAGGCTGTATTTGCCGACCGGGATCCCTTTGAGCTCTTGCTGTCGTAGCAGCCTTCGTTTGATAAGAAACTGCGCGATAGCTACGCTGGTGGAAGCCGGCGTAGAACTATTATTGAAGTCATGAGCATCCCCGAATATCAACTTTGTTAATCGTAAATAGGAAACCATGTTCATCAAAAGACGCCAATTTCTCAAAGCAGGTACACTCGCAACAGCATCGCTGCTGCTGCCCAATTTCTTAAAAGCCATGTCCTCGCCCGAAGCACTGGAAAGGGGAAATAGGGTGTTGGTCATCTTGCAGCTTAGTGGCGGCAATGATGGGCTGAATACTATTGTGCCGATACGCAATGATATTTATTTTCGGGAACGGCAGACGATTGCGGTCAATAATGCGCTGGCCCTTACGGATGAAGCGGGCATTCATCCGGCTTTATCTTTTTTCAAGACACTTTATGATCGTGGCGAACTGGCTGTACTCAACAATGTCGGTTATCCCGATCCCAATAAATCGCATTTCCGCAGCATGGATATATGGCATAGTGCGAGCCGTAGCGATGAGTATCTGGAGAGTGGCTGGATAGGCCGCTACCTGGATCAAGCCTGTTACGACTGCGATCATCCGACGCAGGCGCTCGAAGTGAATGATATGCTAAGTCTTGCTCTCAAGGGAAAAAAGAAAAAAGCGTTTGCGTTTAAAGACCCCAAAAAGCTTTATCAGACCAGCCGTGAAGAGTACTTTAGTACACTCTATCAGGAACATCAGCATCAGCATGAAGAGGAAACAGTAGCCTATCTGTATCAGACCCTGGGTGATACGATAAACAATGCCGATTATATTTTTGAACAGAGTAAAGCCAGTAAGACCGCGGCAGCGTACCCTGATTCTGTGCTTGGAAAGGATCTGAAGACGGTATCTTCCTTAATTAAATCAGATATCAATACACAGGTATATTATCTGCAGGTCGGTAGTTTTGATACGCATATCAATCAGCAGCAGCGGCAGGAGAGCCTATTCCACACCATCAATGATGCCGTGGAAGCTTTTGTGGACGACCTCAAGAAAAATGGTCTTTTTCAGCATGTCATGCTCATGACCTTTTCGGAGTTTGGGCGCAGGGTGGCCCAGAATGCCAGCAATGGCACAGACCATGGTACGGCCAACCAGCTTTTCTTTCTATCCGGAGGCTTGAAAAGACAGGGCCTGCTCAATGCCTTGCCTGACCTGACCCAGCTCAATGAGGGGGATCTCCAGTATACGGAAGATTTTCGAAAAGTATATGCAACAGTGCTGAAAAACTGGCTACATGCGGATTCCGCCAAAATATTGGGATGGAAAAATGGGATTTATGATTTTATTTAAAAAACACAGCTGTATGAATACGGTACTGTTCGGGGTAGCAGCGCACAAAAAAACTGATGCAGACTTGCATCAGTTTTTGCTAAGAGCCTTTTAAAATATACCATTTACTTCTTGGCTAGCAAGGGCAAATATTTTTCATAACCCTTGGCTTTCATTTCTTCTTTAGGCACAAATTGGAGAGAGGCACTATTGATGCAATAGCGTAGCCCCCCTTTGTCGGCAGGGCCGTCATCAAAGACATGTCCTAGGTGAGCGTCGCCAGTTTTGCTACGTACTTCCGTGCGGCGCATGCCATGAGAATTATCAGTTAATTCTTCGACTAAGTCTGGATTGATCGGTTTGGAAAAGCTGGGCCATCCACAGCCTGATTCAAACTTGTCGGTCGAGACAAATAGCGGTTCACCGGTAGTAATATCTACATAAATTCCATCTCTGAACTCATCATTGTATGCATTATCGAATGCACGCTCGGTTGCCTGATTTTGTGTTACATCATATTGTAGTGCTGTAAGTTCTTTTTTAAGTGTGCTCTTGTCCTTTCTTTTGTAGGTCGGTAACACAACTGTATCTTTGGCGGGAGAAGGATTGGCTTTGCGAGCCATCTCGAATAATTCCGGATCAATATGGCAGTAGCCACCTGGATTTTTGTCGAGATATTTTTGATGGTATGTCTCAGCGTCGTAGTAATTTTGTAAGGGTTCCAGTTCAACAACTATTTTTGCCGGATATTTTTTGGCCAGTTCGGCAAGGCTTTCCTTGATAACCGGAATTGCTGAATCATTTGTATAGTAAATACCGGTACGATATTGTGTTCCGATATCGTTTCCTTGCTTATTGAGCGAGGTCGGGTCGATAGTCTTTAGGAATAAATCTACGAGCAGCTTTAAGTCAACGACTTGTGGATCGTAAGTGACTTTGACAGTCTCCGCAAAGCCTGTTTTTCCTGTGGAAACCTGCTCATAGCTTGGGTTTTTTAGATTGCCATTGGCATAACCAACTTCGGTAGCGGTCACCCCGCGGACCTGCTTAAGAAAATGCTCCGTACCCCAAAAACATCCCCCTGCAAAATAAATAACCTGCTCGTTCTCACCAGTAGGGTTCATAGCTTGTTTTTTAATTGTTTTGGAATCATTAGTTTTCTGTGAAAAACCAAATTTGCTGAGCATAAATAAGCCTAATCCTAGTAATAATAATAAAAATACCTGTTTCATAGCGTTTTCCATTCTTGTTTTTTAATATACGATGTAAAGATCCAGATCGGTTTTAATCAATTTAAAAATTGGGATTCTTTGCTTCGTTATTGGTAAGATATATCTAGTTATGAAATTCCATAAAGATCGATAGAGCGTTTTAGGATGATGGTACTTTTTTTACCTGAAGCAGACAATACGATACAGTTACCGATAGAAATCTATAGTTGAGTTGCTAAAAGTTGACGGATAGTGCTTCCCATTTTTAAACTTAAATGGATGTTTATTGTTTCCTATTCGAGATAATGCCCCTGGCGGATTAGCAATGCCCGATATTTATTAAACACACTTGATTTTGACACAAAACCCATATACTTATTCTCAAGTCCGAGCACAGGTAGGATCCAGGTATCTTCTTTATTCATTTTGTTCATCACGGATTCCATATTTTCATTTATCAGCACAATATCATTGGGTTTCTGGGCGAGTTTTTCAAAGGTACTTTCCAGTCCTTCCAATTCGCCAAGTAGAATCGAGAATAGATATTCGCTGTTGACCAGCCCGATGAATTTGCCATCATGGCTCACAATAGGAAATATATTTCTTTTGCTATGAATAATATCGTGCTGCCTAGATTTAGGGGTTTCATCGGGACGTAAAATCACAAAGTTGGTTTCCAGAACGTATTTGATGCGCATCATGCTTAATACGGAACGGTCTTTATCTTCATAAGATATTAGGTCTCCCGATTCTGCGAGCACTTTGGTATAGATCGAATGTTTGAGCACTGTTCTATTGATAAGGTAAGATATTGAACATACAAGCATCAAAGGAACCATCAATGTATAGCCTCCGGTCACCTCTGCAATAAGGAACATGCCGGTTAAAGGCGCATGCATGATGCCGCTCAGGGCACCGGCCATGCCAGCTACGACAAAATTAGGAACGTTCAGCTCTGCAAACCCTGTCAGATTGATTCCATAAGAAAATGCAAAGCCCATTAGTCCACCCATAACCAGACTTGGGCCGAATACGCCACCATTGCCACCACCATTCAGGGTAAAAAGTGCGGCAAATGATTTTCCGAAGAGCGTCAATAGGGTATAACCGAATACTACGAAACCCATATTGTGGTATTCGGAGAATAAACTATTCTTGACAATTGCGTTGAACTGCCCATTCAAAATTTGCTGTATGGTCAGATAGCCCTCGCCGTATAGCGCAGGAAATACCAGGATCATAAGACCCAGCGCAACACCGCTCACCCATACCTTGTTATAAGGGTTTTTGATTTTCCGAAACCATTGGTTGACAACGACAGATACGCGCGCAAAATATACGGTGTATAAGCCTATCAGTACAGCCATTAGCAGGTAGAAGAATAAGGCGGATACCTGCCAGTAGGAATTAAAGTTCGTAAATAGGGGTTCACTGTAGAGCAGCCGCGAAACCACCGATGCCATTGCAGAGGAAATTAGCAGTGGAATAAACACAGGGATGGAAAATTCGGGTAGCAGAATTTCAATGGCAAAGATCATTCCTGCCAAAGGACTATTAAATGCGCCAGCAATACCTGCAGCTGCGCCGCAGGCCAGTAGCATGGTCACTTCTTTATATTGTAATCCAAAAAAACGCGCAATGTTTGAACCAATAGAAGATCCGCCCAAGGCAACGGGAGCCTCCAAACCACAGGAACCTCCAAATCCGACAGTGATCGCTGAAGTCACCACCTGTGAATAAATATTACTGGGATCCAGTCGGCTTCCTTTTCGGCTGATCGCGTAGATAATGGGTGTTATGCCATGTTCTATCTTTTTGCCTTTGATAAATTTTCGGACAAATAATACACTCAGCAGAATACCGATCAACGGAAAAACCAGATACAAAGAATACTTTAATTTCCAGTCAATATCGTTCTGGATACTTGTCGCAATAAAATGAGTCAGTCTTTTTAAAACGGATGCCATGAGCCCGCCAACAATACCGACCAAAAAGGCCAAGATGATGATAAAGTTCCGATTCGAAACTTTTCTCATACGCCATTGGTTGATATGGTCTATTTTTTTATAGAAAGTCTTTTTAAAATTTGCCATTTTTGAAATATTCAGCACACTAACTTACGCACAGATGAAGTAGCGTGCGCCAATATAGTCATTATTGCAAGCAAATAATTTGTATCGTCTTATAGTAGGTATTAATACTAACGTATTGTTACATAAATAGGCTTATACACGACTTTTTTTGCCGAACACCGACAATACCAAATAACCTAAAATTCCCGCCAGCAGTGAGGTCAGCAGAATCGATAACTTCGCTTCATTGATATGCAGCGCATCGCTGAAGGACAGGATGGAAATAAATATAGACATGGTAAAGCCAATTCCAGCCAATAAGCCTACACCCAGGATATGTTTAAATGAGCTTCCTTCCGGGAGACTACTAATCCCCAGTTTAGAGCAGACAAAAGTCATGATTAAAATGCCCAACGGCTTGCCCAGTAATAAGCCAAGGCTAATACCCAGGCCCATCGGAGCGACCAATCCTGTAAGCATCTCGCTTTCAATGCTGATATTGGTATTGGCAAATGCAAATAAGGGTATAATAAAAAAATTGACAGGCTTGACAAGCGCATGCTCCAGACGTTCTAAGGGCGACTCAAGGTCTGTATCATTGGTCGGGATAGTCATCGCCACCATCACACCAGCAATAGTAGCATGTATACCCGAATGATGAATAAAATACCAGATAAATACACCTGGTATCAGATACAGATAGGGGTTTTGTATATTCATGCGGTTCATGACAAACAGAATAACCATACCGATACCTGCATACAGTAAGTAGGTGGTTTCAATGCCCGACGAATAGAAAAAAGCAATCACCAAAATGGCGATCAGATCGTCCACGATAGCCAAAGCGGCCAAAAATACCTTTAAACTTGCTGGAATCCGGTTACCTAGCATACCGATTACGGCCAATGCAAAGGCGATATCTGTCGCCATGGGTATACCCCAGCCACCTGCTGTCGCCTGCCCTGAATTGAAGCTTAAAAAGATGAGCGCCGGTACAATGGCGCCACCAATAGCGCAAAGGATCGGGAGCGATGCTTGTTTAGGCGAGGAGAGTTCGCCTTCCACGATCTCACGCTTGATCTCCAGTCCCACGAGCAGAAAAAAGATAGCCATTAATCCATCATTGATCCAAAGCAGTGTGCTATATTTTAAATGTACGGTGTCAGAATCGAAACCAAAGGGTGTATCCAAAAATGATTGCAGCCCAGGACCAGCTGCGGTATTGGCTACGATGAGGGATAAAATGACGCAGATAAATAATAAAATGCCGCCAGCGTTACTTGACTTGAAAAAATTTTTAAATACGGTAAGATTAATCAATTGGCTCATGGTGTTGCGTGTTCTTTTTGGACCATAGGTCCATGTTCGGAAACTGAAATTTGGAATTGTCGAATACAGGGTCTTTCTTGGACTTCTGCTGCTCGCGATAGTCTGCATAAATAGCGACAACTTTTTTGTGAAGCAGGAGTATTGCAATCAGGTTGAGCCAAGCCATAAGCCCGACACCAATGTCGCCCAGTGTCCAGGCAGATTTGGCTGTACTGATACATCCGACATAGGTAGATACTAACATGAGCAGTCGCAGAATCCAGATAAGCACGGTTTTATGTTGTTTTTTTCGGCTAACAAAGCTGATGTTGGTTTCGGCGATATAGTAATAAGCCATAATGGTCGTGAACGCAAAAAAGGCCAGCGCCAACGCGACGAAAGCATTTCCAATGCTGGGGAAATGATGTGAAACGGCCTGTTGGGTAAAGGCGGGTCCCATTTCCGTCGCCGGAAGATGTTGGACGAGAAATCCTCCGGCTGGATTTTCAACATTATATTGCCCTGTAAAGAGAATCATCAAAGCTGTTGCGGTGTACACAAACATGGTGTCGACGTAAACAGAAAACCCCTGTACCAGGCCTTGCTTGATCGGATGGGATACCTCGGCTGCTGCCGCCGCATGTGGTGCTGTGCCCTGTCCGGCCTCGTTGCTATAGATACCCCGTTTAACACCCCACGAAATTGCCATGCCGGCGATAGCGCCGAAAGTAGCTTCCATGTTCAAAGCCGATTTTACAATCAGGGCGATGACGCCAGGGATCTCCGTGAAGTTGAGGGCAATAATAACTAAAGCCATAAGAATATAGGCGCCCGCCATAAACGGTACAACATATTCGGCAACGGTGCTGATCCGTTTTACTCCACCGATGATAATAATCGCCAGTAGCCCGGCAATAGCCAATCCGGTGATACTCGGCGACACATGGAAAGCGGACTCGACCGCTGCGCTGATACTGTTGCTCTGCACACCGGGCAATAAAAATCCGGTACTGATGATCGTCACGATTGCAAAGGTCCAGGCAAAAGTCTTGGATCGTAACCCTTTCAGGATGTAGAATGCAGGTCCGCCCCGGTATTCGCCATCGTTTACCTCCTTGTACATCTGACCAAGGGTAGCTTCGACAATGGCCGACGCACTGCCTAAAAACGCAATTACCCACATCCAAAAAATAGCTCCTGGGCCGCCCATAGCAATCGCTGTAGCGACGCCAGCGATATTGCCTGTGCCAACGCGCCCCGAAATAGCAAGCGAAAAGGCCTGAAACGAAGAGATGCCTTTGTCGGAACTGCTTCCATTAAATAGCAATCGCACCATTTCTCTTATCTGCATAAGCTGCGGGCAGCGAAATCGTACCGTAAAGTAGATGCCCGTCAGTAGACAGAGGTAGACAAGTGCATCACTCCAGATGATATCATAAATTTTATTGATTATTACGTCCATGTTGTATCATTGAATTCGTAGGCTGGCTAAAAGTAGGGAAAACCAGCCAAGGCTGCTTTAAATATCGAATAGATTTTGTTTATGTATTTTAAATATCTAATACGTATAATTTATATGTGTCCTTTGCCGCATCTACAAGGAATATTTTTGCTATTGAAAATTTTTATATTGTTTCCGGCTTGCGCCGGATAATTTATTTTTTTTAATTTTACCGGTATACCTTAAAATATTTTGATCAAAAAACGATTCTATAATCCGGCGCAATTGTTCATCTTTAGTTTCTTGGCATTGATTGTTATGGGAACTATGTTGTTGAAACTTCCCATTGCCCTTAATAAACCAATCTCCTGGACTGATTCGCTTTTCACTGCAACGAGTGCAGTTTGTGTTACAGGGCTTGTTGTTGTTGACACAGCTACCCATTTCACTGGCTGGGGCCAAGTTTTTATTTTATTGCTGATTCAAGCTGGTGGAATAGGAATACTATCTTTTGCTGGTCTTTTCGCCTATTTTTTAAAAGGGGGAAGCAGTTATGAAAATCAGCTTGCCATACGGGATTTCTCGAACACGCAACGACTGGGTGAAGTATTTACTTTACTCAAGCGCACGATCGCAATTACATTCGGAATAGAAGCTGTCGGTGCTGCCGTCATCTTTTGGACTATGGATGGTTTTAACGGGGCAGGTACTGCCGAACGCATTTTTATTGCTGTATTTCATTCGGTGTCTTCGTTCTGCAACGCTGGTTTTTCGACGTTGTCAAATGGCCTGATGCATCAACAGGTTTATTATAATTATGGGTTCCAACTGGCGGTAGCCAGTATATATATATTTGGCGGTTTAGGATTTCCAATTGTTATAAATGTACTTAAATATATCAAACACTTGATAAATAGGTTGTTCCATAAATGGACAACGAAGGAAAATTATTACCGTCCTTGGGTAATGACCATTAACAGCAAGCTCAATCTGATTACGACGTCTTGTATCACTGCGTTTGCGACTTTGGTGCTCTTTATCTCCGAATATAATCATGTTTTTGCTGATCATAGTGGTATAGGAAAATGGGTAGTAGCTTTCGCAACGGCGACAACACCGCGAACGGCAGGCTTCAACAGTATTGATTTTGCACAGCTGCATTTTTCAAGCATTTTGTTTATTATGCTATTAATGTGGATAGGAGCATCGCCAAACTCCACAGGCGGGGGGATAAAAACGAGTACATTTGCGCTCGCCATACTGAATGCGATCAGCTTGGCAAAAGGGAAAGACCGAACTGAAATATTTAGACGCGAAATAGCAGGGATCTCAATTCAGCGTGCTTTTGCTACGATGTTTCTCTCGCTTATAATTATAGGGATGGGAGTATACGCAATTTCATTTTTTGAGCGCAATCGGCCTTTGTTAGAGATCGCATTTGAATGTTTTTCGGCATACAGTACCGTTGGCCTTTCTTTGGGAGTTACAGGTGATCTGGCGGAAGGAAGCAAAGTCATATTAATTCTTTTGATGTTTGTTGGACGAGTAACCATGCTATCGGTATTAATCGCTTTTATCAAAAAGGCGCGCTATACGCACTATCGATATGCTGAAGAAGAATTGACAATATATTAGGTAAAGGTTCCCGTATTAGTTTTAATAACTATGGGAAGGGATGTACGTATAATTTGTAAAGAACATACAAGAATGAAATTTATCATTTTAGGATTGGGGAACTTTGGAGCTTCTCTGGCAGAAAAGCTCACTGCACAAGGCAATGAAGTAATAGGTGTTGATCGTCAGATCGCTAAAGTGACGGCATTGAAGGAAAAGATTACACATACGATTTGTTTGGACGCAACCGACGAAACGGCTTTTCACTCTTTACCGTTAAAAAATACGGATGTTGTGGTCGTCGCAATCGGTGAGGATGAAGGTGCCAATATTATGGTCAGTGCTTTGTGTAAAGAGGCTAACGTGAAACGCCTGATCAGTAGGGCCGTAAACAGACTGCATGAAAAAGTACTAGGTGCGCTAGGGGTGTCAGAGATAGCTCATCCGGAAGAAGAGTCTGCAGAACGGTGGTCCAAGCGCTTGTGTATGACAGGGTTTGTAGATTCTTTTGAACTTAATAGTAATTATTCGATTGTAGAAGCCATCGTCCCTAAAAAATATGTAGGACAAACGATTCAGGAGATCGGTTTCCGAGAAAAGTATGAACTATTAGTGCTTACGATATTAAAAAATACGGAAAAAAAGACTTCATTTGGAAAAAGTGTTGTAACCACAGTACTCCATGGTATTCCTCGTCCGGATACGCGATTGCGGGAAGGAGATATTTTGGTGATTTATGGCTACAACGATCATATCAAAGCGTTCCTCTAATGCTATCTTTTAATGATTTCGACACTGTCTTTTGGAAAGTGGTTTTTTAGCCATTTTTGCAATTTATCTTGTTGGATTTGTGTTAACGCGGCGGGGGAAGTATAAATAAATGCAATGAGATTTGCCACGCTATCGGTTTTTGCGTAATGCTGTTGCATTCCCATGCTATATGAATTTAATTCAGGGAACAGAACCTTAATATCCCGATCGAGCTCCGGACTTACGACCTGGTATTTTGTAAGTTCGTTGTTTAACGCGCGAATCGTTAGATCTTTCTCACTGACAGCTGCGGTACGTTTGTCTATTTCGCTAAGAATACTAGACTTTAAATCCAGGCTATCTTGGTGAATAATAAGTTTGGTGTTTTCAATTCCGAATGTATGCATTGTTTGTTCCAATGATTTTATCTCTTGACTACTGAACTTTTTTGCCAAAAAGGCTAATTCTAGCTTTTTCGGTTTACTGTTGAGCTGCATTTTTTCATAAATGACAGTATACCCTTTGTTGCTTAGTTCCTGCTGTACAAATTGCTTCACTTTATTGGTGTATTTTTTTTCCTGCAGCAGATTGTAAGCAAAATATATACTTGGTATGACGAGCGTTAGCGTGATAATTGTTATGCTTTGCGTAATCCTTTTTTCTCGTTGCTGATCTACATAATGAGTTTTTGGATAACGCAAATATTTAACAATAATAAAAGTCGCTATACAGATAAATACACAGTTGATAATATACAAAAACAATGCCCCTGCAAAATAGGCAAAATTGCCAATTGCAAGACCATAGCCCGCTGTACATAGGGGAGGCATAAGGGCTGTTGCAATGGCTACCCCAGGGATTGGATTGCCTTTGTCAACCCGAGTAATGGCTATAACGCCCACGAGGCCACCAAATATGGCAATCATTACATCATAAATATTTGGAGATGTGCGCGCGAGCAATTCGGATTGGGCTTCTTTGAATGGACTAAGCAGGAAATAGATAAAAGATACAACAAGACTGATGACTGTCGCAATCAGTAGATTTTTAATGGATTTTTTAAGCAAAGGAAAATCAAATGTTCCTAATGCGAATCCTGCTCCGACGATAGGGCCCATAAGTGGAGAAATCAACATAGCTCCAATAATTACTGCTGTTGAGTTGACATTTAAGCCCACAGAAGCTATGACAATAGCACAGGCCAAGATCCAAGCATTGGAACCCCGAAAGGAAATGTTTGCAACGACGTTTTCTAATACCGTCTCCTTTTTTTCTTCACCTTGATGCAGATCAAAAAAGCTCAAAATTTTATTCATACACTTTTCACCTTAGATTTAAACGAATATAGTAAACATCCTTTATCTTATAGAGCATACGACCAAATTATTTGGAAAAGCGTGGTATAATAGCTACAGGTTTTCAAACCTGAAAAAGATAAATTTCGTTTTTGGGTTTTTAACAAACAATTAGGCAAACTAATTGTTGAAATTATAATCATTGGTATATTAATTTGTGATTATAACAATAAATAAATATATTAAGCCCTACGCCTTACATTTTTAATAAAATATAACTATGAACAATTTAGCATTGAACGACGTCCAGGAACATTGGAATAATTTTATTTCCTCAGCCATTGCCTGGGCACCACGAATTATTACTGCCGTAATTTCAGCTTTACTGATATATTTAATTGGATCATGGATCATTCGACTGGTCAAGCGCATGATTGATAAGGCTTTCGAACGCCGGCAGATGGATGTCTCCTTGCAGCGTTTTTTAAGTAATCTGATCAGCTGGATTTTAAATATATTGTTATTTATCGTTGTAGTCACACAGTTGGGCGTTCAAACCTCAGCATTTGTTGCCATTATTGGAGCTGCAGGTTTAGCCATAGGTTTGGCCCTGCAGGGATCTTTATCCAATTTTGCCGGTGGAATACTGATCTTGTTATTGAAACCTTTTCGGGTAGGGGATTATATCACGTCCAGTTCAAATGTTTCGGGTACGGTCACCGAAATTGATATTTTCAATACCAAATTAAATACGCCTCAAAATCAGCAAGTGGTAGTTCCAAATGGGGTATTGTCTAATAGCAGCATTACAAATTATACCCAGTTGGGCACACGCCGCACTTGGTTCGATATTGGTGTCGCCTACAACGCTGACTTAAAACAGGCGAAAGAAATTCTGATGGAAGTGGTTCGAAATAATGATTATGCTTTTAAGGAGCCAGCTCCGCAGGTTGTGGTAACCGAACTTGGCGACAGCGCAATTAATCTTTCGGTGCGTGTCACCACGTCAAACGAAAACTTTTGGACCATGCAGGAACAGTTGATTATTAATTGTAAAGAGGCATTGGATCAAGCTGGTATTGAAATACCATTTCCACAAAGGGATATCCATATTCGCAGCAATGCATGATTTGTGCGTAATAATGCATACGATTAACGTAATGATTGGTCGAAAGACCATAATGTAAACCAAATTTAATTCAATTGATTTTGTCAAAATCGACATTTAATAAAGGAATCATTATTCCAAGCCTGCTCTTCATTATAGGGGTTTGCCTGCTAGCGGTGTTTTTTCCAACGTTGACAGTAAGTATTCTAGATACAATAAAACAGTTTATCTTTGTGAACCTCAATTGGGTATATGTCTGGGCTGTGACACTTTTTGTCATTTTCCTGGTTTACCTCATGTTTAGCAAGTTTGGTAATATCAAGCTCGGAAGTAACGACAGTAAGCCAGAATATACCTTCTTTTCTTGGATTTCTATGTTATTTGCTGCAGGTATGGGAATCGGATTGATGTATTTCAGTGTCGCAGAGCCGATGCAACATTTTTCGACCGAGGCTTTTGCCGGTAATCACTATATTAACCGAGCCAAAAATGCGCAGCTGTATACTTTTTTTCATTGGGGTATACATGCTTGGGCAATTTATGGTGTGGTCGGTTTGGCATTATCATATTTTGCATACCGCTATCGGCTTCCGCTTTCACTTCGTAGTTGCTTCTATCCTTTATTGAAAAACAAAATCAATGGAAAATGGGGTAATGCGATTGATGTATTTGCACTTTGCAGTACATTTTTCGGTATCACGACTACGTTGGGGTTCGGAGTGGTTCAAGTAAATGCTGGCTTGCAGACCCTGGGTCTAGTACCCGATAATAATTTTACCTATCAGATCATGATTGTTGGCGTGTTAACGATGTTGGCTGTTTTATCTGCCACCTCAGGGGTCGATAAAGGTGTAAAGATATTAAGTAATATCAATATACTAACTGTTATTATTCTGTTGCTATTTGTTCTTTTCTTTGGACCTACAGTTTACCTTATTGGCAGTTTTACAGAAGGAATAGGCAATTATGTAAACAATTTCTTTAGTTTGACTTTTGATACACATGTTTATGACGAGGCAACATTACCCTGGTTTTATAACTGGACAATTCTATACTGGGCCTGGTGGATATCATGGTCTCCCTATGTGGGGCTGTTTATTGCTAAAATTTCCAAAGGGCGGACCATTCGTGAATTTATTGCTGCGGTACTTATTATTCCGACCATATTTAATTTTATCTGGATGTCTGTTTTTGGAAATAGTGCCATGTGGTTTGATATTAATATCGCTAAAGGCGCTTTGAGTTCTTTAGCAGATAATCCAGATGCCTTGATGTTTCGATTTTTAGACTACTTGCCTTTGTCGGAAATTGTCAGTTATCTAGTTATCCTTATTATTATTATCTTTTTTGTAACCTCGGCTGATTCGGGCATATTTGTTATGAATAGTATTGCTACCAAGAATGCTCCAAAGTCCCCAAAATGGCAAATGGTTTTTTGGGGCGCTTTGTTGGCCATCTTAGCGCTCATGTTATTGAACACGGGTGGACTGCAGGCATTACAAACTATGACACTTATAACAGCATTGCCATTTTCAATTATCATGTTGCTTTTTTGCGTCAGTTTGGTAAAAGCATTGACGATTGACCGAAGTTATTATGAGCGTGATTTTTCGGTGAGTACTGTGCCCTGGTCGGGCGAATTTTGGAAAGATCGCCTGCAACAGATTGTTTCTTTTAAAAGCCGTGAGTCGGTGGATGAATTTATGAGGAGTACAGTGAAGGCAGCGTTCGAAGATTTGCATGCTGAGTTTAAGGAGAATGGTATTGAATCAAAGATTCATGAGTCGGATAAACCAAATCGGATAGCTATTGAAATCCGACACGACCTAATCAACAATTTTATATATGGGGTCAAAAATCATTTTAAAGTGGTGTCCGATTATGTCGTCGAAGAAGAAAATCTCCCTGATATAGCCGATAAGAAAACTTATTTTCCGAAATCTTATTTTGGAGATGCTCGTGAGGGTTATGATATCCAGTATTTTACAAAAAATGAGCTGATAAGTGATGTTTTGAAGCATTATGAGCGCTTTTTAGAAATAATTTCAGAAGAAAAAAATGAAATGTTTATTAGCAGCAATGCCAACAAAAATCTGAGATGATCAGCAGGCTACGACGCATTGCTTAATATGTGAGATAGCTTGTGCCTAACCAAATCGAAGCTGCTTAATACCATTTTTATTCCGCGTTAAGCTATCCATTACTGGGGGAGGAATTTTATGAAAGAGCTCGAAAATCGGGCCAGCAGTCGATATTTAGTTCGTTTTTCTTCGGGTTTAAAGTGAAAGATGCAAATTTCGATAGGTCAGAATATTTTACTAATTTAGTAACATATGATAGCATTGATGGAGGATAGTTCTGTTGATTTTACCATATTTTTATTTAATAGATCAGTAACTTTATGCGTGAAATCAATTGTCATGAGGAAAAAATTCACCTGTGTGGAAATATACAGTCTTTTGGGTATTTATTTATCTTTGAAGACGATAAGTGTATTGCGGTAAGTGAAAACTGTGTAGCTATTGCAGGTGAAGATTACTCCGAAATACTCGGCATGACAGTAGACGATGTTCTTCATCGGATTGTTCCATCTTTTGAACTTCGTGGAGAGAGCATAGAACATGCTGTTTCAGACAACATGTTTGCCAGGTATGCCGATCGTGTAGCTATCCATGCTAACGATTATTTTTTAAGTCTCTATAGGTATGATGGCAAAATTTATCTTGAAATAGAGACCTGCAATCCGCTTGCTGTCAAAACCACCAAATTATATTATTATGCCAAGCATTTAGATGACCGTAGCGGGGGCAACTCTTGCTGGCAGGCATTGACTGAATTGATTAAGGACATTATTCACTATGATCGGGTGATGGTATATCGCTTTTTGGAAGATAATAGTGGACAAGTTATTGCAGAGAGCAGGAGCGCTGATCTGGAATCTTTGATGAATTACCGTTATCCGGAATTCGATATTCCTGCACAGGCGCGCGAGCTTTACCGTATTTTTCATGCCCGCCATACGGCGGATGTCAATGCGGAAGCGATTCCGCTGATGGGGCGTAGTGCCGATGATCTGGATCTTACACGCTGCAGCCTTCGGGCGCTTTCACCCATGCATTTACAATACCTTAAAAATGCCGGCGTAAAGGGGAGTGCAAGTTTTAGCATTATCGTGGACGATGAGCTTTGGGGGCTTGTAGCCTGTCAGAATCGGGAGCCAATGCATGTCGATCTTTCACAGCGCCATCTATGTACTTTTCTTACACAATACGCTGTAAACAATTATCTGGCAGATTTTCAGAAGAAACAGGTGAAAGTTCAGAAAAATCTATCACAGCTGAAGCATGATCTAAAAAGTGATTTGTTGGTCAAGCGCGACTTGTATGACGTGTTGGAAAAGTATGCCCTGCGTATTATGGAGGTAATGAATGGGCAGGGTCTACTCATTAAACGTGATCGTGCGATCATGATAGTGGGTGAGGTGCCTGATAAAAAAATGCTCCGAGAAATTGATAAAAAAATAGCCACTGCAGAGTTTTTTGCGACTGATAGATTTAAGGAGGATGGTCCTTCCGAAGATGTTGAAATGTTTCCCGGTGTACTACGCATCAGTATTCTGCCCGCAAATAACTGGTACGTATATGTTTTTAGAAAAGAACGCCTGATAGAAGAGACCTGGGCAGGGAAGCCAGAAAAGGTGATGCAGGTTGACGAAGATAGAAAGATCACCTTTCCCTCGCCACGTTCGTCATTCGAGGCATGGAAAAAAATTACAAAAGGAAAAGCCGAAAAATGGCAATCTTCTGAACTCGCTTTTATTGAGGATATTACACAAATTATTCAGCAAGCGGTAGCACAACGTGGTGGAGAGATTGATGAATTGAACAAGAAACTGGTGCGCTCTAATAATGCGCTTGATACTTTTGGCTACACACTGACCCATGATCTTAAAAATCCGCTGACGACGATACAGCTCACTGCACAAATGTTGCTCCATAAAAAAGACATCTCTGAGGAACTGCTTGCAAAGTCAATGAAAAATATCTTAGATGGGACGCAGCTGATGCGGGATATGATGGATAGAGTCTACCAAATGTCAAAGGTAAATCATGTCGACTTTGTGTTCGAACCAATTAATCCAAAGTCCAAGATTGTCAATATCGTTGAAAATTGCAAACAGCAATACCAGGTCCCGCATTTAGAATTTATAATGGGCGAAACACTGCCTGTATTGGGGGAGAGAACATTGATCTATCAATTGTTTCTGAACCTTGTTGGCAATGCCATAAAATACAGCAGCAAAAGGCAAAACCCGCAGGTGTCCGTTAAGAGCATGCGGCAGGGAAATACGGTCCGGTATGATATCAAGGATAATGGAATCGGAATTGATTTGAAGGAGGGCGACAAAATTTTTGAAATCTTTGCCCGAATGCCCAATTCAGAAGGCTTTGAGGGTTCGGGGGTTGGCCTGTCCATTGTTAAACAAATTGCGAGTAAGCTCAACGCAACTATTCATGTAGAAAGCGAATTAGATGTGGGTACTACATTTTCAGTCGTCTTCAAAGATGTGCCTGAAGCAGATCGTATGCATTTAGTATCTTAATCAAAGGAACGTAAACTTTTATCAATAAATTGTCTATCTTGTAAAATCTCAAAGAAAGATTATATAAACGGTTTGGTAACCAACTATCTGCCCAGCTTAGGTCTATATTTTAAATCCCCCCACAAGACCATATTTTTCAATCATTGCGGTGTTTTTAAACAATCAAAAAATGAAAAAGAAAATTGTTGTTTGTGATGATGAAACTTTCATCCTTAACGTTTTAGAGCTGGCTTTAAAGAATGAATTCAGAGAAGTTTATTTAGTTTCAAAAAGCAGAGAACTTATTGCATCTGTCGAAGAAATTGAGCCTGATATTATATTATTGGATATTGAAATGCCATGGCTGTCAGGTGACGATATCCTTCGTGAACTCCGAAGTTCGGAAAAACATCGAAATATTCCAGTGATCATGATGTCTGCAAGTTCGCGTGGGAAGCAGATAGCTTCCGAGCGTGGAGCCGACGCTTTTTTGGCCAAACCATTTGAACTGGACGATCTATTACTTCTTGTGGATAAATTGGGCCAAGCGTAAGCGTTTAGCTTTGAATGATCACATCAGCTGCATAAAAGCACTTTTTTAAAAAGTGCTTTTATGTGTGCCTAGTCAGCGTGTACTTGCCGGCTAGTTTTTCAGTATGCTATTAATTTTATCGGTGATATCGGTTAAATCAAAGGGTTTGGCGATAAAGCCATTTGCGCCTAAGTTCCCTGCTATTTCAGGTCCATCGACGCTTGCTGATAGCACAATGATAGGAGTTTCTTTAATTTCGGGTGTACTGCGGATAATTTTAATCAGCTGGTCACCTGAAATTATGGGCATCCAGAGGTCCAGCAGCAAGAGGTCTGGCTTATGCGAAATTAATTGCTTTGTCAGATGCGTGCTATTTATTTCGCATATGACATTAAATCCTTCTAGTTCTAAAAAAAGCTCCAGCATATCGAGTATTCCTCGGTCATCATCACAGATCATTATCTTTTTAGGCTGCATATTCTTTATTTGTTGATTACAATGGGTAATGTAAAATTAAATGTGGATCCTTCTCCCGGCTCGCTTTCGACCCACAGTGTTCCTTTGTGGTGTAAGATAATCTCATGCGAAACATAGAGCCCAATGCCTAAACCCGGAAACTTTTTCTGTATATGGCTGACACGAAAAAATCGTTCGAAAATTTTTTGTCTATCCTGATAGCTTATGCCCATGCCATAATCACGTACCGAGATTTTAACAAAGTTGGCTACCTTGTGGATACTAACTTCAACTTTTTTCGACTCGGGTGAATATTTAATTGCATTGGAGAGCAGGTTGTTCAGCACTTGAATAATCTGGAGCTCGTCGCCCGCGACGATACTACCCGTATTTCCAGTAAGGTGGATGTCAGAATCAGGTGCCGCCAATCGCATGCTTTCAACGGCATCTTGGATCGTCTTATCGATCTCAAATGGCTCCATGTGCAATTCAAGATTTCCAGATTGAATTTTAGACGTATCTAAGAGTTTTGCTATCAGCAAGTTCAAGCGATCGATATAACCCGTGATCTTATCTAACGTTGAGACATACTTCGGATCGGTGTTTTCGGCACTCAATCGCTGTAAGATCTGGAAGAGACCCTTAATTGTTGTGAGGGGTGTCTTAAGTTCGTGGCTTGCAATGGACAGGAAATCATCTTTACGCCGATCCTGCTCCTTCTTTTCTGTAATATCTTCGATGGCGATTAGGATCCTATCTTTATACTGGCCCTCGAACTCAATACGATAAGCATTTAGCAGCACGACTTTTCGACCGATATGAGGAAAGATATGGTCTACTTCATAATCGATAACCGGGTTATTGGTAGGCAATATCTGTGTGAGCATCTCTTTTAACGAAGAAATATCCCATTGCTGATTGCCGAGGTCAAATAATAAATTTCCTACCGTTTCTTCTGTGGTGACTTTAAATGAGTTTAAAAAATGTCTATTGGCGCTTAGGACGATGTAATTGGCGTCGAGCACCAAGAGACTTTCTCGTACTGTTTCAATAATACTGGACAGAAAACTTTCTTTATCTTGCAGTTCTTTGGTTCTTTGCTGTATTTTGAGCTCCACATGTGACTTTTCTTCCCGAAGATCATGCTCCGCTTTTTTTCGATCACTGATATCATTTTGAACACCAATAAAATGAGTTACCTGACCTTCTTCATTCTTCACGGGTGAAATAAAAAGTTCATTCCAAAAAAGCGTTCCATCCTTACGATAATTTCGAATTTCAATCTTACATTCTTCGCCGCGTTCAATGGATTCTTTGATAATCTTACGTTCGGCTTGCGAACGGTCCTGAGCCTGTAAAAATCGGCAGTTGTGGCCAATAATTTCATCGTGGGCATAACCACTGATGGTTTCGAAAGCTTTATTGCAATAAATGATGGGATTATCATACTGCAGATTGTCTGTAATTATAATACCCGAATAGGCAGAATTCAATGCTTTTAGATAAAGATCTAAATCATTGTTCTTGTTTTCAGTACGTTGCGTTGAATTGTTGATGCAGGAAGCATTTTTTTTCATATATTTTAAACTCCCATATTAATTAAGGTGTCCCAATTTAGTCGATAATTTTGAAATTGAAGCGGATTTTGGGATGTCTAAATTAAAAAACCGTATAAATTCCTGTTGAAAATATAAAATATAATCAATGCAAATGATATCAGGACACCTATTTTTGATCTGACTGAACCGATTTAACTGGAACGCGGAACTGCGCGCATTTATTGTCGCGGTTCAGCGCTGTATACTGACCTTGGGCACTTTTTCAACTATCGAAATCGCTTAAACTGCAACTGTTTCCGTATCACTGCCTTATTGATGTCTATTGCCTTTATGGTAATACGAAATGTGTTTGTTGATCCCTTGCACCGCATTATTTCTGTCGGGCGATACCCTGGCGGGGGCATATTGCAACGATACAATATCCATGCTGTCGATTTCGGGCATGTTAAGCGGGCGGTACCAAGAAGGTGGGTTCGTTAGATTGCCCGTCTCTTTGCGATCTGTTTGTTCTGTTGATTCTTGTACAGAACGCTGTTTCCAGTGTCTGTAAATGAGCAGTGCTGCTCCGGCAACTGCCGTGATAACGAGTCCGATTTGTGCTTTCATACTTTCTTTTTTAAGAATTGAACCATTTCCTTTCAAATTGAACAATACTCAAATCAAAAAGTTCAATAAAAAAAGAATCAGCGTCTTCAGGTGCCATTGGAAGAAATTGATGTATAGCATCCGATTGCCGTAAATAAGCTTTGACAGTTTTAAAGATTCAGCTTATTTTTGCGTACAAAACACAGACAGTTAACAGGACATGGAATCACTCTTTTGCGCATGGAAAACGAGTCGGATGGCTTACCTCAAATTCTTTGAAAACTATTCTCTGGAACAGCTCAATCGCATTCCTGATGGTTTCAGCAATAACCTGATCTGGAATATTGGCCACATCATTGCCACACAGCATAAATTAATCTATATCGGATCTGAGGTAGAAGGACATATCCCTGAGGAAATCTTCAACAGCTACCAATCCGGAACAAAGCCTTCAGCAGCGGTATCGCAGCAGGAAGCTGATCTGCTGAGAAGATTGCTCCTCGAACAGATTGAACCGACCATCCGTGATTTTAACAACAAAAAGTTTGTGACCTATCAGCAACGCACAACGGGTACGGGCTTCCGTCTCACTTCAATAACGGATGCCTTCGAATGGAACAACTTTCATGAAGGCCTGCATTTGGGTTATATGATGAGTATAAGGAAGTTTATTGCTACAAAAATTCCAAGATGACCAGATTGTTTTTATTATTATTACTTTTATTTTCTTCAAGATATGCGTTTCCGCAAACGTTTAAAAATGACAGTGTAAAATCATTTGTTGATAAATCCATTGAACTTATATCGGCCAATTCAATTCATAAAGAAAACCTTGAGGTTATTAAACGTGAACTATACAATAAAGCCCAAAATTTAAACTCGATTGATGAAGCCGCAACATTATATGAAGCCGTATTTAGGCAGCTCAACGATTATCATGGCGGTCTTAAATTCAAAGGAAAAACCTACGGATGGAATAATCCTAATGTGATGACCAATGTTTATCTGAAAAATAGGCTTAACACGGAGAAGAGTACGTTTAGTGAGGTGATTGATCATAAAATAGAATATCTCCGAATAGTTGGAAACAGTGATTTTGCGTTTAAAAAAGTTGATAGTATCGCTGATGATATTGTGACCCATATCAATGGGATCAATTCAGCAGAAATTAAAGGCTGGATTATAGACCTGAGATTAAATACCGGAGGAAATATGTATCCGATATTACTCGGACTGAAAGAGTTTATCGGATACAATGTACACTTTGGAGGTTTTAGGGACGCTGGTAATCATTCTACAGGCGACTGGGAAATTAAGGCGGGAAAGTTGCTGATAGATGGAAATATGCTGGACAGAAAATCAGCGTTGATCTATCCGATTGCAAATGATGTTCCATTGGTTATTTTGACCAGCTGCTATACGGCAAGCGCGGGTGAAATGACTGCCATATCCTTTATTGGACGAAAAAATACGTTTATTGTAGGGGAAAAGACCGCAAATTATACAACCGCGGTGCAGGGGTTTAAAATAAATGATCATGCGGGCATTAACTTGTCAACAGATTATGTGGTGGACAGGAATTTAAAAGTTTATAAATCCTATATTTCGCCTGATTTTGAAGTCGTGGGAGACGACAACCTCACAGTGCTGGAAAAGGATCGTAAAATAATCAAGGCCCTGGAACTTTTGGGCCAATAGCAGGCGTATGAGCTGTTCTCGAAATCTGCCGCTATTGGAGCAACGTATTGATTTTATCTTTTGCGGTTAGTGGTCGCAGGTGGTTTCCTGTTTCTAGAATTGTGCCGTCTCGGTCTATCAAAAGGTAAAATGGTATGCCGCTGACCTTGAATAGGTCTCGAATGGAGCCGCTCTGTTTGGCTGATAGGAAATAATGCTGTCCGCCCAGATCATAGCTACTAACCGTTGCCTTGTACTTGTCCTGATCTGAATCAAGACAGAGGTATACAAATGAAACGTTTTTGTTCTGAAAATCGGCTTCTATTCGTTTGGAGTTGGGAAATTCACTCAAGCAGGGGGCGCACCAGGTCGCCCAAAAATCGACGTAGATTACTTTACCCTTGTTGCTTCGTAAGATATCTTCCATGATCTCTTGGATCGGAGAGGATTGCATATCCTTTAGAATAGCACGGCTATTGAGTTCAGGATGCTCGACTCGGGCTTTTGTAGCAAGGTATTCCTGCTGCAGTGGATCCCGCAGAAAGGGGGAAGTAATATGTCGGGTGACAATTGTAATAAATTTTTCGTAGGTTTTGAAATCCTGTTTTCGAAAACTTTTTGAAAAGTGATGGCTCAGCATGATTTCGCGTAAGAGCGGATCGCTCACATAATTAACTATCCCGTGCAATTGTAGTGAGTCAGCAATAGTAGTGGACGCAAACCGTTCCCCAGTTGGTGTAATTCCCCAATTTGCGTCGCTTGTTTCCTCAAATCTCCGTCTTTCGTTAATATAATAATCATAAAATGAGGAAAATGTAGATACCGCATTTGTGTTCATTAAATGGCTTTTTTCGAGTGGAAGACGCTTTGCCAACTTGTCGTAAAATCCTATGGGGATAACAAAGGTGGTATCCATGGGGCCTAGATTATTGGCTCTTTTGTGATCTATGGAATAAAACTGGATGTTATCGTAATAAGGAGTTTCTGTCTCAAAAAGAGCCCAATTTTTACTTTCAGCATTTGGGCTATAGGTATGGACAAACTCGTCATACAACGCTTTGCCTTTTTGGCGTACGGTATCGTTGAATCGCATATACTGTACGGGATCGTAATTTTTTACGGCATAAAAATTCTTATTTTGGTCGTAGAGTTCACTAGCAAAATAAAGATTTTGGAATTGTGCGATCTGGGTATTGGTGACGGCGGAAGTTCCGGCAAATTTGACTGTGCGCAAAAGGGAACTTCTTTGGTCAGAATTACCATCAAAAGAGACCCAAAGACTGTCTTGGGGATGAAGTACAATGCTAAAATTCGTCCGATAGCCTAACCAAACCTGCGTAGGTATATATAAATCCACCTCCGCGTAAAAATCACCTTTATCGTTGACCTTGGGGTAAATGGTGATCGCAGAAAGTCCCAGCCGATTCAGGGTTATATTCAAGGGGATCAAAGGATCATAATGTATAATCTTTCCTTGTACAATTGCTTTTACGGCCCTTTCTTGTGCACTACTGATCGAACAGACTATACATAATAGGATGAGTAGAAATCTGGAAAAAAGATGTATTTTTTGCTCTTTTAAAGGTTTTTTAGGTTTTGGGATTGTGGTAAGCATGCTTAGGTTATTTAATTAAAGATAAAAAAAAATCGGATCTTTAGCATGATGCTCTTCCTGTTTTCTTATACCTGTATTTTTTATCTCGCGATAAGGTTTGGGGGGAGATATTTTGTGTTTATGCAACAGGTTGCGAGTTGGTAAATAGTAACAGGTACATATTGATTAAGAAATTTACTTAATTGTTGCTGGAAGTAATTCTTTTATAGCTAAAACAACTAAATCCGGATCGCTAATCTGTACCAAATGAGCACTATGTTAAGTATATTATACCGAGGGTAGTGCTGGTAAGTCTACCGTTTATAAAATTGATGGCGCAACGGCTGTGGCCTCGGCTGGCTTAACCACCGATGGTAAGGCGGCGATAAGGGGTGTTTACAGAATCCCTGTAAATAATTAGCGGACTCACATTTTTTTCAAACAAACAAGGTCTTCCTAAGCAGGAAGACCTTGTCTGTTTGAAAAGGTTGTGAATAAATTATAATGTACTTGGTTTTCACTATCTGAGATAGACTGTATTGACACTGTATAGGGATTGTCCACCTTCTGTCCACCCCTATAATTGTGATGTTAGGATGGTTTTAAGCTAATTTTGGACTTGTAGTTAAATGCCATTTTGGATCTTATGCCTTAAGATTAAATTGTTCGCAACACTTGGGGAATGCGATGTGTGCTGCATGTCAGGGCGATGGAAATTAGGGGGTACCTTGCTGGAAAATGATGTTGAAATATGAAAAGGATGTATAAAATAGTATATTTTTTGCTTGCTGTATTTAGCTTATTAAGTTGTAAGCAGTCGGATAATTTACCGCTGGAGATGAGTGATATTTCACTTAAAATAGGGGTTCGAGCTGCCCATGCTGGTCTGAGTAATTCAAGTGTATGGGCCGATGGTGACGAGATGGGATTATTTATGATGGCGAGTGGACAAAGCAATCTGTCCTTGGGCATGGAATACAATCGTAAATATACCTATAGTGCTGGTGGAGCCGCTTTCTTTTTATCGGGCCAACCGATTTATTATCCAACTACAGGGCAGGTTGATATTGTGGCTTATGCGCCCTATCGCCAAGTAACTGGTAATACACTGTCCATCGATCTTTTGGATCAACATGATTTAAGGAGCTTAGATCTACTTTATA
The DNA here is from genome assembly GCF_002339225.1 of Sphingobacterium sp. UBA2610. Lineage (NCBI taxonomy): Bacteria > Pseudomonadati > Bacteroidota > Sphingobacteriia > Sphingobacteriales > Sphingobacteriaceae > Sphingobacterium > Sphingobacterium sp. UBA2610. The sequence goes on along the minus strand of NZ_DDKA01000023.1, from coordinate 54,130 downwards.
GCAATAGTAGTATTGGAATTGTGAAGAGCAAGGAGGAGGTGGATCTCAATTTTAAGCATATGCTTTCCAAGATCAACTTTAACTTGACTGCTGGTTTGGGGGTTTCTCCTGTCGTACTCTCATCAGCGCAGATTTCTCTCGCAGGCTTTTCTTCCGACGCTACCTTCAATTTGGCGACTGCAGTCCTGCACAATGCGAATGCCTCGGGCACAATTCATGTGGGAACTAATCGTTCGGCTATCCTGCTACCTCATACCGGAACGGGTGGTCGGGTGTTAACCATTCAACTTGGAACGCAACAGATGCATTATACTTTTCCGGTAACTGATGCATTTGAGCAAGGAAAGGAATATAATTATACCATTACCGTTAAGAATAAAGAGATAGAAGTGCAACGTGCAGCTATTACCGATTGGCAAACAATAGGTCAGGTTACGGAGACCGAGCCGGTTGCTGCTGACCTGGTGTGGATACCCGAAGGTAGTTTTCTGATGGGAAGCCCCAATACCGATACAGATACCAGTGCCAATGAAAAGCCACAACACTGGGTGCGTTTTGAAAAAGGATTTTACATGAGCAAATATCTGGTTACAATTCAAGATTACTGTGATTTTATTAATGCGAGCAATGTAACCATACCTTCCATCGGGTATATCGCTAATGTGCCGCTCAATGGGAATTGGGTCAGGGGATTTGTCGCTAATAATCAGTATAATGTACCTCGCTACAATGGGACGAAATGGGTTCCCCCGACTGGTTTTGAACATTATCCTATGATGTTACTTACGTTTGACGGGGCTTTGGCTTATGCGAAATGGGCTGGAGGTACCTTGCCTACTGAGGCACAATGGGAGTATGCCTGTCGTTCGGGGACAGCAACGCGATGGTCTTTTGGTGATGATGAGAATCAGTTGGCCAATTATGCTTGGTATAATCAAGGTAGTTCACAGTTTGACGTTGGAAGTAAGTTGCCTAATCCTTGGGGGCTATATGATATGCATGGTTTGGTGGCAGAATATTGTTTTTCTGCGGGTGATTACCCGCCTGGCGCACAAAATCAAACGGATGCACTGCTTGGACCGGGACCGGCCAACGAGGCAGAAGCGAATCATGCGTTTCGAGGAGGAAGTTATGACATGGCGAGTTTTACAGCAACTCAGACGAGAGCTGCCTACCGTTCATTGAGAGAAGCTTCTTATTTCAGTAACATGCTAGGTTTTCGCATTGTTATTAACCCTTAATTTATACAACATAGCACCGAATTATGTATAGTAACCTCATAACAGTTTTAAGTAGAAAATATTTGTTTCAATTTTTTCTGTGTTGTTTTATGCTGATGTCCTGTCAGGAGAAATTAGATTTAGCTGTCATTGATCCTAATTCGGGGCGTGGGAATATGGCGTTTCAGATTGGAATCATCAATAACACGAAAGTTGATGATAATCAAAAAAATGTGACAAAAGCCACTTTGCAGTCCAGTAAATCGAACGGTAATATGGCATTAACTCCCCCAGTGTCTGCGAGCGATTTTACCGCAAGTTTTAGCGCTGGCGATACGATAGGCATCTTTGTTGTGCCAGCGGGTCAACCATTAACTGCTGGAAATAGCCTGATCGCTAATGCCAAATTGTCTTTTAACGGTACTAAATGGACGGGTGCCGTCAATTGGCCGGCAGGTACCAGTTTTGATTTTTACGCTTATTACCCTTATCGTGCGGGGCTGACAAATCCTGCTTCAATCAGTTTCTCGGTCAAGAAAGATCAAACTATATGGTCGGATTTTCAACAGAGTGACCTGATGTTTGCAAAAGCCGAAGCCATCAACTTGGGCGCTACGGTGCAGCTTGATTTTAAACATCTGTTGAGTTTGGTACAGGTAGAGCTTGAAGCAGGAACGTCGAAAGCCTCTAGTCCGGATGTTGATATGGTCGTTAACCTGACGAATATTATTTGTGATGGGCATTTGGCGCTAGCGAGCGGCACTTTCACCCCGCTATCCGGGCAGCAGAGTAGTGTACGTATGTATCGCGTGGAGCAGCCCGATGATACCGATTATGAAACGAAGTTTACCTATCGTGCACTTTTGCCAGCTCAGATGCTTGAGGGTGGGAAGCGGAGCTTATTTCTGAGTCAATCGGGTCAATCCTATATCCAGCAGCAGAAGAGCTCTTTACAGCTTTTGGGGGGCACCTCACATCGGATAGACGTGCCTCAACTCAAAAATCTCTGGCGAGCGGTATGGATTCCTGCAGGTACTTTTCAAATGGGTAGCCCAGCTACTGACCCCTATGCAGATGCGAATGAAAAGCCACGGCATTGGGTAAAATTGACCAAAGGTTTCTATATGAGCAGGTATGAGGTTACCGTTGCCGAGTATGCTGATTTTCTAAATGCGATGAATATCGTTGGAGGGGGACTTTCTGTACATGTCCCGCTCGATGGAAATATGGTACTCGCTTTTTCCGTATTTCAAAATCTAGTAAGTCAGCCTCATTACATAGATGGAAAATGGAAAGCATTACCAGGTAGTGAAAATGTGCCTATGGCGGTTGTATTTTTTGAGGGAGCCAAAGCTTATGCAGCCTGGGCAGGAGGGGCGTTGCCGACGGAAGCGCAATGGGAGTACGCCTGCCGTGCAGGTACGGAAGATCGCTGGTTTTTTGGCGATGACCCTGCCCAAATCAACAGTTATGCTTGGACTAACCTGCAAGGGACGGGGCTTAAAAGTGCCGCTGTTGGTACCTTGAAACCCAATAGATGGGGATTGTATGATACCTATGGCAATGTAGCAGAATGGTGTCTCAGCAATGGTCCCTATCCGTCTACTGCAACGACAATGGAAACAGCTGTTGTAGATCCATCCATTCCGGATGCTACATCAACTAACCGCTTTGCGCGCGGGGGGAACTTTAATAATGGTTTGATTTATGCGCGCTCAGCGGCTAAAATACAATCGTTGGTTTCTTCTTCGACCTACCTTATCGGATTTCGTATAATAAAGTATCGATAAAATAAGCTTGTCTTAATACCATAGCGTATTGCCGTAAATCACATTGTCATAACTAATAAATTAAAAAGTGAAAATTAAATATGAAAACACAATTGTTAACAGCCTTTTCGGCAGCAGTCCTGTTACTCGGGGCCTGCGCCAAAAATGATACACCTGATGTGGAACATGAGGTGATCAATTTCAGTGGACAAATTAGTCAGCTTAAAGCAACAAGTAACCCTTCGGGGGCGAGCACAGTATGGGCTTCGGGCGATCAGATCGGTATTTTTATGGTTAATCATGGGACCACGACCATAAGCGAAAATAGCAGCAATCGCCAGTACAACTTTAATGGGACTGTATTTGCTCCAGCAACGGGACAGGGGATTTATTACCCTGTTTCGGACAGCAAAGTGGATTTTGTAGCGTATTATCCTTTTGTACCCACAGCTTCTTTGTCGACAGTGCAGCCTATCGATGTTTCCTCGCAAAATGACCTGAGCAAAATTGATTTTCTTTGGAGCAAAGCAACAAATGGCGTGAATGGATTCAATAAAAGCTCCGGAACTCAGGTTCCACTCGTTTTTGACCATAAGCTCAGTAAAGTGGTTATCAAACCTACTGCAGGAACTGGTCTGGATGCTTCCAACGCTGATTGGTCCGCGATGGGAGTTAAGATAAAGGGTATGCAAACCATGTCGAGCATTGACCTGAGCACAGGGACACTGGGAGCAGCTAGTGGCCCTGCGGATATAAGCCCCTTTGTAAAAGCTAGTGGATCAACCTATGAAGCTATTGTGCTTCCGGCTACCTACGCAACGGCCGGAGCTGTGCGCTTCACCTTTGAGATAGGTAACGATACCTATGCTTGGGCAAGTCAGGCGAACGAACAATTCGAGCCTGGCAAAGAATATACTTATACGATTACAGTGCATAAAACAGGCGTCGTATTGGGCAATGTAACTATTAAAGATTGGGATACCGTTAGCCGTACAGGTACGGCAGATTAAACTTGGACCTACTCTTTAAATTGTATTTTTCCATTTGGGCCGATTAATAGGATAATCGGCCCATTTTCTTTTTTATCAGGAAGAATAAGTGGCCCCCAATTTTTTTTTAAGGCGCTGTTTCGCTTTTTTTATACCCTCTATAGAGATGCAAAGAAGCTCACTCATACTCGCATTACTCAGCTCCAGCTTCTGTAAGGCTAATATACGGAGATCGTTTTCGGTAATTTTTGTATGTTCATCTTTCATCTGTTGTAAATAGTCAGGGTATACCTGGTCAAACGTATGCCTAAACCTTGCCCATCGGTCGTCTGTCATAATATGTGTTTCCATTAAGGCATTGAGGTTCGCTTTTACTTCGGCAATAAAGGTTGGATTTTGATTCTCTTCCTTTTTTAGTTCCTCACGCAGCTGTTGAATCGTGATGTCATTTTGCCTGACAGTATCCGTAAATTCGCTGAGCGAGTTTTTTAATATGAGGAGTTCTTGATCGACAAGCTGCTTCTTGTGGTTAAGTTGGAGTTGTTCCCTTTCAAGATTTGCGTTACGTATTTTGATGTTTGCCCTCGACCTATTGATTAATAGAATAACGATAGCAAAAATTAAGACAAGTAGAAGACTCATAAATTGATAAGTACTTTTTACTTTCTGTCTTTTCTCTGCTTCGGACAGTAAGGCGCGGTTATATTTTTCCTGCTCACTCTCCCAGATGATTTTCTGCAACTCTTTGATATTTGTTCTTTTCTCCAATGAATCTCTCAACAATATATAGCGGTTTAAATAGTGAAGTTGTTTGCTCTGCTGTCCTAATCCATGCGAAATCGCAGCTAATGATTTGGCTGCATCCATCTTATATTTCAGAAAGTAGGGTTTGTCTTCCATAAGATGTTCACTCGCCTCTATATGTTTTTTTGCAAGTTGCCATTCCTGCTGGTCAATATACCAGCTTGCTAAAATTAGATTTGCCCGCATGGCATCATTGGGCTCGTGATACCGTAATGAGAGGTCAATATTTTGTTTGACCAGTTCGATTGCTTTTTTTTTATCTCCTGCTTCCCAACTATAATCCGCCATGTTGCCGGATATAATTCCGATCCACACAGAATCTTTTGCTTGTTGAGCTTCGGCCATGGCCTGTTTTAGGTATTTAAGCGCTTCAGGAACAGGATTGTCTACCGATAGGTAGACAGCTATTGAATTGAGTAGATCAATCCGTGCTCTTGAAGCAGGTCTTGCAAAAGGCAAAGCTTCATGAAGATAGTTTACAGCTTTTTTTTGGTCGCCGATATGATTAAAAAAGCTCGCCATAAATTGATAATGTTTTACGGGCAATGGTATTTTTTTTCTGTCTATTCTGGCATTTAGATCATTGGCTCGTAAGAAATAAGGGAAAGCATCGATGACCTTGCGGTATACGAAATTATAATAGCCCTGTCGTATATTCCCGATCATCTCCAGTTCTGGGTTTGGATGCGCTTCGATTAAGTTTCTGGCGTATTTGTAATATTGGTCAGAACGAGCATTTGTATGGTCGAAAGCAACGGAATAACCATCTGCCATGAGCATATAATAGGCCCATTCTAGGGGAATACTGTTGTGCTGTTTGGCTAATGTTTTTATGGGCTCTAATTCCTTTTTCAATAAAGTGGTGTCGCGATTAAAGTGGCTTGGAAGGTTTAACACGGCTTCTATCTGCTGCAATGGATTTTTTATGGCTTGTATTTGGGTGATAGACTGTGCATTTAGTAAGTCAGTGCTTTTAAAAAATAAAATGAGTATAAGTGAAATGTAATACCAATAGACTTTCATCCTCAATAGCGTGAATTTAACGGTTAATATGAATAAAACCACCTTAACTAATTTAATAAGGTAATTTTCGTGTAAAGATAATAAAAATATTTAAGCTTAATAGATGCTTCCTTTTATCTGAGCCTAATATGTGCTTCATCTGTTAAATTAATCGCATGGCGATCGGTTTTAAAAATCCGCCTGGACTTACCAAGCGGATTTTTAAGTTAAAAAAGAGAACTTAGTTGATAAGAAGTGTGTCTGTATAAGACGCTGTAAATACATCAATTGCATTCTTGACAGGTATAAATGAAGACTTCAAAAGTACTTTCTCACCTGTTTTCCAATTTGGTAATACGATCTTCAGCGAATCAGGATGCAAAGACAGATTGGAATTGCAATAGTAAATCGGAGACTTTTTAAGCAGCTTTTTCCATTTCCAATTCTAGCTCACCAGGTGTCTTATATCCAATTGCTGAATGTAATCTGCCTTTATTATACCAATCCTCAATATACCTAAACACACATAACTTAGCCTCTTGCCTGGTTTTAAAGTTGTAACGGTTGAATTTTTCACTTTTAGCCGTTTTGAAAAAGCTTTCCATTGCACTATTGTCCCAACAGTTACCCTTTCTGCTCATACTTTGAACAACATCGATCTTTAATGCTTTTAACTTGTCTTTAAAGTCATTGCACGCATACTGAACACCTCTATCTGAATGAAATATTAAACCATTTTCTACTTTTCTGGCTTTTGGAGCCCTCTAATGCCGCAAGAGAGGTTTGCTCTGCTGACATTCCTTCACTAAGTGTCCATCCAATAATTTTTCTATCAGCGAGATCCATTACAGCTGTGAGATATAACCAACCCTCACCTGTTTTCAGATAAGTAATATCGCTTACCCATTTAGTGCCTATCTGATCGGCATGAAAGTCCCTGTTCAGAATATTATCACATACCGGGAATTTATGTTTCGAATCTGTTGTTGATATCTTCCATTTCTTGCGGATGATACTCTGGATACCTTCCTTTCTCATTATCCGCGCTACACATGGGCGTGAAATCTGTATACCCTGTCGTTGTAGATCCTTGGTAATCCTTGGACTGCCATATGTACTGTCACTGGAGTCATAGCTGGCCTTTATTTTTTTTGAAGGTCTTTCCTTGCTTTGATTTTGGAGATATCCTGATCTCTATTCTGCCAATCATAATAACCGCTACTGCTCACTTGCATTACTTTGCACATCTTCCCAACCGAAAAATTATCCTTATGATCTGCTATAAATCTATATCGTTCCGGTCTCCCTTGGAGAAGATGCTGATGGCCTTTTTTAAAATATCTCTTTCAATTGTGGCATCTTTTAATGCCTTTCTCAACAACTTGTTTCCTGTTCTAGATTCCTGCTAGTGTCACTGGAATTGAGATCAATTCTCAGATTCAACTCATCAATACGTGAATTGAACCTGGAATCCCTTCGCCACTTACCCAGCATAGACTCATTTATACCCAGTTCTTTCGCTGCTGATGCTGCTGTCCCTTTTGCGTACGACAGTTCTACTGCCATGATTTTAAATTCTGAATCAAAAAAACGTGGTCGCTTACCCATGCCTCAAATTTAATTGTTAACTCTTTTAGTTGTAAATTTTTCCTTTAAAAAAGTCTCCGGTCAAATGTAGCAACTCCACTGGACGACTTGATAAAAGAGCTGGACAACCGGATCTTTTACAGGGCCAACCGGCAGTATGTTATCAATGTCAATGCCATTGAAAGTATATGGATATACGGTCGCAATCAGCTTCGTATTCAAACAAAACCGCAAAGTACAACGCCTATCCTGATCAGCAAAAACAAAGTGGCGGAATTTAAGAAATGGCTCGACCGATGATTAATTATATTTTGACTTTATGCTGCCGAATTTTGACTTTACGCTGGCGCAGGCATCTTTTGTTGTGATTGACCGGGAAAAATGAGGTCTGTTTATTTTGAAATCCTACTAAATTCGAAGGGAATCTGGAGACTGTCGCCAGCAACATTGGCCTTCAACTTTTCACCTTCACGCCAGTAGGTGATTTTTTTAGGAAAGGGCAGCGAATCATTATTACACTCGAACAGGCCGTCTTTTAGCATGGTTATCTCAAATGCGATAAAATCTTTCTCATCGGGCGTTTTAACCAATAAATTCCAGTCGCCATCGTATTTTAATAATTGCATTTTTTCCTGATGGATGGTATCCAGGTTTTGCAGGGTAAAAGCAAAACCTGCATATTCAGTGTCTTTGATTTTCTGCCAATATTCAAAAGTCCGTTTATCTTTGGCTTCGTTGGTACGCTGCCATTTTCCCAATAACCAGTCGAAGTTTTCGGATGGCTCATTTTGAATTCCTAGGCATTGGACAAAAACGAGCAGCATGAATACTGAAATCCAAACGTTGATTAATTTTGCCATCTTATATTTCGTTTTAAAGTTTTATCAACTGATGATTGTAACTTGTGAAACAGGTATGCAACATAAACAAGGGGTTTTGTTGTCCCTATGTGAATAAATTTAATGAAAAAAAATCGGAGTTTGAAAAGTATTATCTTGGTAGTCACTTTGTTAATTTAGCTTAATGTTTGTTAAATCGGATCTACCCTAAGCAAACATTTATAAATAATTCGTTATTTAGGTATAAAATGAAACAGGATGATGTCCGATTTTAAAAAAAATATGCACCTGGCAAATCGCGCCGGATTTGGGATGAGCCTAAAGCAGATTACGACTTTTGAACAGCAGTCTACCGCAGTACTCTGGAAGCAATATGCTCAGGAACATGAATTTCATCCCATCAGTTTCAATACGGACCAGACTGACGTCAATTATAATGCGCTTTCCAAGTTGAATGCTGCAGACAAAAAGCAGGTGCAGCAGCTTAATCGAAAGCGTAATATTGAAATCAACCTTAATTTCCTGAATGAAATGGTGCATAGCGAAGATCAGCTCCGGGAGAAGATGGCTTTTTTTTGGCATGGCCATTTTGCAAGCCGGGTTATCAATTCCAATTTTAGCGCTCATATCCTCAACGAAATCAGGAAAAATGCACTCGGAAATTTCCGGGATCTGCTGTTCGCCGTTTCCAAAGCTCCGGCTATGCTTAATTTCCTCAACAATCAACAGAATAAGAAAGGCCACCCCAATGAAAACTTTGCCCGGGAAGTAATGGAGCTCTTCACGATGGGACGTGGCAACTATACTGAATCGGATGTCAGGGAAGCTGCGCGCGCATTTACGGGCTGGTCGTATGACAAGGATGCCCAGTTCCTGGAACGTAAAAAGTTTCATGACTCGGGCAGCAAAACATTTTTAGGAAGAACCGGAAATTTCGACGGCAATGCTATCCTGGAAATTATCTTGGAACAACCCGCTACGGCCCGATTTATCACCGATAAACTCTACCGTTTTCTGGTCAACGAACAAGTGGATCAGAAAATCGTCGACACGCTGAGTAAGGATTTCTTCGATTCAGGATATGATATCAGGCGGTTGCTAGACCGAGTATTTACGGCAGCCTGGTTTTACGACTCTAAAAATGTAGGTAACAAAATAAAGTCACCGGTGGAACTCATGGCCGGTATCATACGCATGCTGCCCATGGAGATAGCGAATCCCGAAAACCTGATTGTTTATCAAAAGTTGCTGGGGCAGATGCTCCTGTATCCGCCGAATGTGGCGGGATGGCCATCTGGAAAAGCCTGGATCGACAGCTCTACCTTGTTGCTTCGGATGCAGATACCACAGATATGGACAGGCTTACGGCCGCTGGACCTTGATGCACAGAATGACGACGACCTCGATATGGGGCTGAAGCAGTCGCGGGCGCTGGCTAATGCCTACAAAAATCCCAAAATATCCGTTGACTGGGATGGGGTAGAGGCTGCATTTGCAGATCGGGATCCCTTTGAGCTCTTGCTGCAGCAGCAACCTTCCTTTGGTAAAACACTGCGCGATAGCTACGCTGGGGGAAGCCGCCGTAGGACTATTATTGAAGTAATGAGTATCCCCGAATATCAACTCTGTTAATCGTAAATAGGAAGCCATGATCATCAAAAGACGCCAATTTCTCAAAGCAGGTTCGCTCGCAACAGCATCTCTACTGCTGCCCAATTTCTTAAAAGCCATGTCTTTGCCTGAAGCGCTGGAAAGGGGACATAAGGTGTTGGTCATCTTGCAGCTTAGTGGCGGCAATGATGGGCTGAATACTATTGTTCCGATGCGCAATGATATCTATTTTCGGGAAAGGCAGACGATTGCGGTCGATAATGCACTAACGCTCACAGAAGAAGCAGGTATTCATCCGGCTTTACCTTTTTTCAAGACACTTTATGATCGTGGCGAACTGGCTGTACTCAACAATGTCGGTTATCCCGAGCCCAACAAATCGCATTTCCGCAGCATGGATATATGGCATAGTGCGAGCCGAAGCGACGAATACCTGGAGAGCGGCTGGATAGGCCGCTACCTCGATCAGGCCTGTTACGACTGCGGTCATCCAACGCAAGCTCTGGAAGTGAATGATATGCTGAGCCTTGCCCTCAAAGGAAAACAGAAAAAAGCGTTCGCGTTTAAAGACCCCAAGAAGCTTTATCAGACCAGCCGTGAAGAGTACTTTAATACACTCTATCAGGAACATAAACATCAGCATGAAGAGGAGACAGTAGCCTATCTGTATCAGACCCTGGGTGATACGATCAACAATGCCGACTATATTTTTGAACAGAGTAAAGCCAGGAAGACCGCAGCAGCGTACCCCGATTCGGTGCTTGGAAAGGATCTGAAGACGGTATCGTCGTTGATTAAATCGGATATCAATACACAGGTATACTATCTGCAGATCGGTAGTTTTGATACGCATATCAATCAGCAGCAGCGGCAGGAGAGTCTATTCCACACCATCAACGATGCCGTGGAGGCGTTTGTGGACGACCTCAAGAAAAATGGTCTTTTTCAGCATGTCATGCTGATGACCTTTTCGGAGTTTGGTCGTAGGGTGGCCCAGAATGCCAGCAATGGCACTGATCATGGTACGGCCAACCAGCTTTTCTTTCTATCCGGAGGCCTAAAAAAACAAGGCCTGCTCAATGCTTTGCCTGACCTAACCCAGCTCAATGAAGGGGATCTCCAGTATACGGAAGATTTTCGAAAAGTATACGCAACACTGCTGAAAAACTGGCTTGATGCGGATTCCACCAAAATATTGGGCTGGAAAAATGGGATTTATGATTTTATCTAGCCAACTGCGACGTCTTTCTTGTTTATTTTTCTTGTCACAGATTCCATATAAGGAATGATACAAAACCATATTGTTTCATTTTCATACGAACAATTCTACTGTTTGGTTGTTTAAATTAGAGAAAATGTAATTTAATGTGCTTTATATTAGAATAAAAGCAACATAACACTCTTTTTGTTTCTAAACCTTACATTTTTAATAAAATAAATACTGATATGAACAATTTAGAAGTGAACGATGTCCAGCAACATTGGAATAATTTTATTTCCTCTGCCATTGCCTGGGCGCCCCGTATTATTACTGCCGTAATTTCTGCTTTACTTATTTATCTGATCGGATCCTGGATCATCCGCCTAATCAAACGGATGATAGACAAGGCATTTGAGCGGCGACAAATGGATGTCTCCTTGCAGCGATTTTTAAGCAATCTCATCAGTTGGATTTTAAATATCTTATTATTTATCGTTGTCGTTACACAATTGGGGGTGCAAACCTCGGCATTTGTGGCCATTATCGGTGCAGCAGGTCTGGCCATAGGTCTGGCCCTGCAGGGATCCTTGTCCAATTTTGCCGGCGGTATACTGATTTTACTCCTCAAGCCTTTCCGCGTGTGCGATTACATAACTTCCACTACAAATATCGCGGGTACGGTGACAGAAATTGATTTCTTCAATACCAAGTTAAATACACCACAAAATCGACAGGTGGTTGTTCCAAATGGGGTGTTGTCAAATAGTAGCATCACCAATTATACAAACTTGGAACACGTCGCACATGGTTTGACATTGGCGTTGCCTACGATGCTGATCTGAAACAGGCAAAAGAAATACTCCTCAATATCGTTAGAAGCAATGAATTTGCCTTTAAAGAGCCGGCGCCGCAGGTGGTGGTGACAGAACTTGACGACAGTGCAATCAATCTTTCTGTGCGCGTCACGACTTCCAACGAAAACTTTTGGACCATGCAGGAACAGCTGATCATTGACTGTAAGGAAGCTTTGGATAAGGCCGGGATTGAAATTCCATTTCCGCAGCGCGATGTACATATCCGAAATAATTCCTAATTGAGGAGAGAGGCTATCGACTGGTAGAAGAAATCCGCGCTATGTTAACTTTTTTCTCCATGCTGAATATAGTGCAGCACAAAGCCGTTTGAGCGAACTCAGACGGCTTTGTTTATTGAAACGTAAATGAATGTTACCCGGTAGAAGATTGGTGATTGTCCCCTATGTCCTTTTTTATCGGTTTATTATCCGTTTATGGAGGGCGCTATAGGGCTGATACTTTTACTAACCAAAAGTAGGTATTCAATGTACATATTTCCGCCAGCTTTTCTTTACCAATTTACTCAATTTTTAGTGGAAGAAAAGATAGTTGAAAATAAAGTCTACTAATGTTGTAGATTTTATTTTATGTTTACTATATTTGTTTTATCAACCTAGGAGATAAGCTTGGGGCTGATCGCCTTCGGATTTATCAAGTTCTTTCCCATGCAGATGCCATTTCCATCACTTGCCAATCTGAATACCGATATCGGTGAATATGCCCCCTTTAAGTTGTATTGGCAAATCGTCGGTGTATCCTATAAATATGAGATCTTTTTAGGCTTTTTGGAGATAGCGGCGGGAAGCCTGCTCTTCTTTCGGCCCACGGTCGTAATAGGAGCCATTATCAATGGTCTACAAGGTCAATAAAGCCAATTCGATCGATCTTGGCAATGGTACCCCAGCTTTAAATGATGTGCTCAAAACTTACGAGTTTACAGGCCGGGCCGGAGGAAAGAACTACCTCTACTATGAAATAGACTCGACAGAACATGCACTGTATCTGATCGATAAAAATCAGAAATTTAGTAAGGAACAACGTAAAAAACTAGATGAAAAACTAGATGTGGGACTGAAAGCGCTGTATGGAAAAGCGCAGGGCGATAGTCTGCATGTGCTGAAATGGGTGTACGAACGACCAACAGCAGAACAGATCAAACTCAAAGGGCTGGATGCTAGTGGTAATAACCTCGAAATTACCCTCAATCGCGTCAAAGAATCCTATCTCACCGGTAAAGAATGGTATATGAAAAATACACTATTTACCTACTAATTGTCTAAAAAAAAGAATGTTATGAATAGAAGATCATTTATCCATCGTTCAGCTGTCCTTTTTACCCTTGCTTCGGCAGGTCAGGGGGTATTCTGTTTTGGAAATACCAATAATTTAGCGAATGGCTATAGCATCAGGCAGTTTGAAGATGAAGGCCTGGTACAGTTTTCCTATGCGATCTTGGCCGACAAGAAAATTGTGCTTGTGGACCCGGCCCGTGATCCAAGGCCCTATTACGCTTATGCAAAGGAGCAGGGAGCGAAAATTATCGCGGTTGTGGAAACACATCCGCATGCTGATTTTGTGAGTTCCCATCTGGAGATTCATCAGGATCTGAAAGTTCCGGTTTATGTCAGCAAGCTTGTCCGTGCGACCTATCCCCACCATACTTTTGACGATGGCGATACCTTAAAGATTTCGGACCGAATTGTGTTGCATGCCATCAATACAGCCGGACATTCACCAGATAGCATATCTGTTTTGCTAAAAGAAAATGGTCGCGATGTGGCGATCTTTTCGGGGGATGCGGTATTGATTGGTGGAGTTGGAAGGCCCGATCTGCGCGAGTATTCGGGAGAACAGGCTACGCAGCGCGAAAAACTGGCGCGGCAGCTCTACCACACCGTCCATGATATCTATGCAAAGTTAGGCGATCAGGTGCTTTTGTATCCAGCTCATGGCGCTGGATCACTGTGCGGAAATGCAATAAAGGGTGCTAAGCAAAGCACCATTGGCACTGAAAGAACCCAAAATTTGGCCTTTCAGCAAAAATCGGAAGAAGCGTTTGTCCAGCAGATTCTGGCAGACCGTCCGCCTGTACCGATCTACTTCCCCTATAATGTAGCATTGAATCGTCTGGGAGCAAAGCCATTATTGGCTTCGTTATCGGGTATTTCAGTGGTTTCAGCAGCTGCGGTGCCCCAAGCACCGAGCGCTGTCCTCGATACCCGCTCCGCTTCAGAATTTAGGGCGTCACATTTTCCGGAGGCCATTAATATTCCCGAACGTAGTAAGTCAGAATCTTGGGTAGGAACTTTTATTGAACCGAAAGACGGCTTTTATCTTGTTGTCGATACCAAAGAACAGGGGCAGGTACAGCTCGAAAAGCTGGCTAAAATTGGCTATGAACAGTTTGTTAAAGGTATCGTGTTGTATGGGGATTTCGCGGGACAGCCTTCGACAGCTTTTGATCAGGCTGCATTTGACAGGGCGCAAGAGCAATATTTTATAGTGGATGTACGCACGGCCGAGGAAGTTAAGACTGGGCCTGTTTTCAAAGGGGCACATAACATTCCGCTAGCCGAATTGAAGGCGCATATTGCCGAGCTACCAGTGGATAAACCTATCGTTGTGCACTGCGCTTCGGGCTATCGCTCGGCCATTGCAAGCAGCCTCATCAGTGAATGGGCGCCAAAAGCGCAGGTCTGGGATATCGGTGAACATATTAAAAGCTACAAGCAATCGGTGAATTAACAAGAGGATTACACTTAAATGCATACATGATATGAAAGATTTAAAATTATTGGCTAGCATGTTATTAGCAGTGGCGGTGTTGCTCAATGTGACTAACTGCCAATCCAGGCAGGATACGAAGGAAGCCGTAAAAAATAGTCAGGTTTCGTTGAAAAAGCAAGAAGGAGTTCGCTTTAAGCAGGAACTTGAAAGCCTGAATAAAACGAACAAAGTGCCGGTACAAATTCCCGACAATCCGCGGATCGTCTATGCGACCGAACAGGATGTGCTGGAGCTTGAAAACGGTATTGTCCTTTTTGGATGGCCCAGCTGTCCCTGGTTTCGGAATGCCATAACGCCGCTGCTGGAATTTGCCCAGGAGGAAAAGGCGGCTATTTATTACCTCAATATTCACGATATCCGGGATCTTAAGGAGAAAGATAAGGACGGTAAAGTGATCACGACCAAGGCCGGGAGCCCGGGTTATGAAGCTATTTTGGCAAAATTTCACGATGTCCTAAATCCTTATACAGCTGTGGGGATTGATTCCATTAAACGGATTTCTTCGCCGACGGTATTATTTATTGAAAAAGGTAAAGGCGTACATAAGGTTGTTTCTACGGTCGTGTCGCAGACCGATCCGAAAATCAAGCTCGATAGTACACAGCGACAGGAGCTAAAACAACGGTATCGCGCCTATTTTTTGGATGAACATATTATATAAATGATATTTCTTATAAAGTTGTTTGATAGGATTGTATATGAGTTCTAAAGATGGGTGCGGCCCGGAAAATAAATCCTTTCAATGCAGGTAAAAGTTTGTATCCAAGGGCATAAGTTGTAGTAAGGGAATCAGTAGCTGAAAACGCCATAAGGATACATGGTGTAAACATTATCGTAAATTAAATGGATAACATATGAAAAAAATAATCAATCTTGGACTTTTAGCGTTTGTTTTAACGACATTTACAGTCTCCTGCGGATCTGCAGGTAAAAAAAAGGATAATAGCAAATCGTTGTCCGATTCTACTTCGTCAAAGCGCTCAAAAAAGGAACAACCCAATACAGGCTGCGACTAGGAGTGATTAAAAACTAGTTTATGCGAAAATTTGATGCAATCATTATTGGTTCGGGACCAAATGGACTTGCTGCAGCGATTACCTTTCAGCAGCAGGGGCTGAGCACGTTGCTGATTGAGGGTGCCGATACAATCGGTGGGGGAATGCGAACCAAGGAACTTACAATTCCGGGTTTCAAACATGATGTCTGTTCGGCAATTCATCCCATGGCTATGGCATCGCCATTTTTCAGGAGTTTACCTTTGGAAGCATTTGGGATATCTTTTGTTAAGCCTGAGTATGCGGCAGCACACCCATTGGACGAAGAGGAAACGGGGATTCTTTACCATAGTCTTGCCGAAACGGTAAAGGGTTTGGGGACGGATGGTGAAAGGTATCGTAAGCTGGTGGAAAAGGTCGTGACAGATTGGGAGGGCCTTGCGACCGATATTATGGGACCATTATCCTTTCCGAAGCATCTTTTGTCTTTAGCCTCATTTGGGCTGGTTGCGCTTCAGCCGGCAAGCTGGACAGCAAAGCGCTTTACTTCCGTGCAGGCACAGGCTTTATGGGCAGGGATGGCGGCTCATGGAATTCAGCCCCTAGACAACTGGACAACTTCTGCAATTGCCATTGTGCTTGCGGCGGTAGGCAACAAATATGGCTGGCAGATACCGATTGGCGGCTCGCAATCCATTGCCAATGCGCTGTTAGGCTATTATCAATCGTTGGGTGGGGAGATCCAAACGGGCTTTTGGGTAGAGGATGTTCGCGATCTACCATCCCATAAAGTCCTACTCTGTGATATCACGCCCAAGCAGTTGTTGCAGCTCAAAGGGATAGGTCTTGCTAGCGGCTACCGCAGACGCCTCGAAGGCTTTAGGCAGGGAATGGGGGTATTTAAAGTCGATTGGGCATTATCAGAAAAGACGCCTTTTAAAGATCTGCGTTGTCAGCAGGCCGCTACAGTACATTTGGGAAATACCTACGCCGAAATTGCCGAAAGCGAGCAGCGGAGCCATCTTGGGAAGCAAGTGGATAAGCCTTTTGTGCTGTTTGCGCAACAGAGTGCGTTTGATTCCAGTCGTGCTCCCGAAGGCAAGCATACAGGATGGGCGTACTGCCATGTTCCTAATGGTAGTAAGGTAGATTATACCGAAGCGATCGAAAATCAGATTGAGCGCTTTGCACCGGGTTTTAAAGAAACCATTCTGGCCAAGCATACCTTTTCTCCTATGGAGCTCGAAAAGTATAACCCAAATTACATCGGTGGTGATATCAATGGCGGTATTATGGATATTTCGCAGCTGTACAGCAGGCCCATTTTGGCTCTAAATCCGTACCGAACCTCGGTCGACACGATTTATCTCTGTTCATCATCGACACCTCCGGGTGGTGGGGTGCATGGCATGTGTGGTTATCATGCTGCACGGACAGCGCTCAAGGAACATTTCGGTTTGCTGTTGTAAACCACGCCGAATAAGCATTTCCTTATCTGCCTCTGTTTGTGGTCCTTGTGGCTACAGGTTGGAAGAGAATACCTACTTGGATTTTAGGACAAAGGACAGTCTGTTATTCCAGGGCGCTACAAATTCTGCTGAATTGCAAGCTGTACTTACCCGGTTGCCACGGAATAAGTGATTTTAGCCGTTTTTTTATTTTTCTGCAGCATAAAGTCTTTAGAAAAAATAAGCTAATGGCTGTGAGTTTCTAATTTCGGCAGTATTTTTGCAATATAGGGCTACGAAAACACCCCAAATAATATGTTGCATTAGGCCAAGATAATTTCTTGGCCTTTTGTATGTAATTCCCCCTTTCGTATGTAGACAATATCCCAGGTTGATACTTATGATGGCAATATCGGTTTCGATGTTGCTTTTTCTATCGCTAAATACTAAATAAAAAGAAATAAATCGATAAGAAGAAATAAATCGGTGCGTACGGCAAGTATAAACTTAGGAAAGACACTTTGGCCGGGGTAAGCTGGGCTCCTGACGCAATAAAATGCCTACCAAACTATGATGCCGAAAAAGGAAACTTTAACACAGGTCAGGCAAAAGTTCATCTTGCCATCGCAGGGCGTACTACAGATGGATGGTATCCGATGGGTAAAGTTGATGTGTTATAAAGAGAACAATGTGTAACTATCTATTTATATTAACTAGGTCAAATGTCTTATTAATATAGATTTATTATTTTTTATTTTTGATATTGTGCCAGTTTGTCAGCCCTATACATAGGTACTCAATAGGCTTTAATGAAGTGTCTTGATTTCCGAAAGCAGTGTTTGTAAATAGGGCTATCCTAGACTTTGCTACAGGAGAATGCGGTCAACTTGTGCATTATCTTGACGAATGGGGTCAAGGGCCGGCTCACTTCGTTGTTTTTGTGTGCTGAACGCCTCAATTTAGCTTTTGTGGGGATGGATTAGACTCTGGTTTTTGCCATGGAAATGTCGATGGTGCGCTGTTATTTTATAGGGATGTCGGACTGGCTCCATTCGGAAAATCATGAGCCGTAGAGCAAATAAATTAGAGTTGTTGTGTTTTTAACAAATATGCTAATTATTTATATACAGTGTATTGTGTGTTTTATATCAATTAAAAGTGCAGGTTTTGTTTTACCTCTTAAAGGCCGCTAAGGTGTCTTTGAAAAGACGATGTGTGGGATGAAAGGATGAAATGATTGTGGAAAAAAATCCATAAATTAGGGGAACTAAACAAGCTGTTTTATGAATGGAAAATTTATCCTAAAAGCTTTCTTATTATTTGCGCTTTGCCTGATCCATGTAATCGGTCATACGCAGGAAAGCAACAACAATAAGAAATTGTGGGCAAAATCAATTTTGAATCAAAAGGCGCCAAAACTTGAGGTGGAGCAGTGGCTCACAGATGTGCCTGATACAAAGGGTAAGTTTATCCTTATTGATTTTTGGGCTACTTGGTGTGGACCCTGCCGGAAAGTAATTCCCGAACTCAATGAATGGCAAAAGAAGTATGGTGATAAACTCGTGATCATTGGCCTTTCGGATGAAAAAGCAGAGGTCATTAAAAAGGCGAAGGAGATTAAAATAGATTATTTCTCAGCGATTGATACGAAAGCGAAGTTGAAGAAACAGCTCGAAGTTCAGGGAATACCACATTGCATTCTAGTGGATCCTGAGGGCATTGTGCGTTGGGAGGGTTTTCCGACGTTAGAGGGGCATGAGCTCACCGATGATGTTGTTGCTCATATCATCAGAAAGTATTCCAGAAAGCGCGGGAGATTCAAGGATAGCAGTCCATACTTTCTGCGACAGGAAGAAGTGATGTTGGCTGGATTGTAAAAAGTCCTCCATATGCCAGACCGATCAATCGTCCGATTTTTTGCCGTACTTGGGTATGGAATAGATAAAAAAAAAGTGTAACGGTTGCCCGTTACACTTCGCAAGAAGATAAATAAATTATCTTCTTGTGTGTTTACTTAATTATGCGATACGTACGTTAACAGCATTAACGCCTTTTTTACCGTTTTCTACATCAAATGTTACACTGTCATTTTCGCGTACTTCGTTGATTAAACCAGATACGTGTACGAAAATGTCGTCTCCACCACCAGCAGGCGTAATAAAACCAAAACCTTTTGTTTGGTTGAAGAATTTAATAGTTCCTTCTTGCATTGTTTTATAAATTATATTAAAGTAATCTGTACTGCACTATTGTGATAAATGAATATGAACAATAGTTAATCGATTTTTTGCAAGAAATAGGATCTGATTTTAATGATCTTGGATTGACTCAAGTCCAAAAAGGTCTTTACCTCCGTTTTGCTAACAAAAAAGCTTCTGAAAATGCGAAAACTGAGTGTTAAGTATAACTTGACGATTTCAGATAAGCAAAGGCGGAGCCGATTATAATACAAATTTAAGTATAAAATATTGATATATACAGTGTTTTGTTATTTTTTATGAAATAAATCCTATGCAGGCTCTGTGTTAGCATAATAGCTACACGATGTAGTGGCAAAATTACATTAAACCCGATAAGTAAAAGCATTGATATTCATACCGGCGCCAACAGACGCAAATAGGATGATATCGCCTTCTTGAAGGGATTGATTGTCTAACTGACCACGGGCAATGAGATCATAGAGCGTAGGAATGGTTGCTACGCTGCTATTTCCAAATGTATGGATGGTCATTGGCATAATATCGGGCGGGGGTACTGTACTGTATAGTGCATAGAATCTCATCAGAATGGCTTCGTCCATCTTCTCGTTGGCCTGGTGGATCAGTATTTTTTTGATTGCCGTGATATCGATATCCGCTTTTTGAAGGCAATCCTGCATGGCTAAAGGAACTTTGCTGAGTGCAAACTCATAGATTTTACGTCCTTTCATTTTAATATACCGTATATCGGGGTTCTGCTCTTGTTGATAAGAGCTCCCAAAATTGAGATAGTTCGCTTCCTCAAGCGCATAAGTTGCACTTTCATGTGATAGGAGCCCTTGCTCTGTCGTAGTGGCTTCGATGATTACGGCGCCAGCGCCATCCGCATAGATCATCGAATCTCTGTCAAAAGGATCTATAACACGGGAAAGCGTCTCTGCGCCAATGACCATACAGCGCTTTGCCATACCTGATTTTATGAAAGCGTTGGCATGCAATACGCCTTCGTTCCAACCCGGACAGCCAAATAGTAGATCATAAGCCACACATTTTGGATTGCTGATACCGAGCTTTTTCTTCACCCTGCTTGCTAAACTGGGTACAGTATCCGATTGGATTTTGCCAGATTGCACATCGCCATAATTATGTGCAATGTTTCAGCAGCTATACCGGCGTCTTCAATGGCACGTTGACCAGCTAGGAAAGCAAGGTCTGAAGCCACTTGGTCAGGATCGGCGTAGCGGCGTTCCTCAATGCCGGTGATTGCCTTAAATTTTTCAATGACAGAAGCCGGCTCCTTGAACGGCAACCCATTTTCATCCAAAAAAAGATGGTCGGCGAAGTCTGCATTGGTTATTTTTTTTGATGGAATATAACTGCCAGAACCGATAAATCTAATGTTCATAATTGTTTCTCCGTACGTATTGTGTTTAAATATATTTCGACGATCATCCCCTTATGCTATGCTGATTCCTTATGGTCGTATACATTCACATTTCTGGCGGCTTATTTCCTTCTCAGCCTTAATTTACTAAATATTATCGGGATGGCGCTAATTTTCTTTCTCACACCAGTCCAGCAGTGGCTTGTATAAGCTCTGAATATCTTTCGGGTTATTGTCTTTATACAGGCGGAACAATTCGGCGTTAAATTCATCTGCTTTGGGAAATCCTTTTTTATTGACCATCATATCGTTGACGTTTTCAACAATCTGGCCAAAAAGATCATGATCATTTCCAAATTTATCGTAACAATATAAGATGAAAAGCCCCCAAGTTAAATACTCATCAAATACTTTTACCGGACTTGGATAATGAACTGTACTTTTGTTTTCTATATCGACCCATAAGTTCCTATTATTGAATATGGTATCAATCTGTTTTTTGTTTTTTTCGCTCAATGTACCTACGTAGTTGTGGTCTATCTCCGTAAAAATAATGCGTGTATTGAATGCTTTTTTGAATTTGGGGCTCCAGGATTCGTCTTCGCGGAGGGTGGGTAAAAAAAGCAAAATTTCTTTGAAACCTTTGTACTTGAAGGTGTGAGTAGCATTCATTCCGGCAATCAGGGGGGAAGTCAATACACGATAGCTATTGATTGTATAATCGAACTTCTTTTCTAACCATTCTTTTTGCTCGGCAATGGAAGCATACTCCTGATATGCTGTACGAAGGCTGTCGTAATAGCCTTGATGATCTTTGTAGAATGCCCGGTATCCGCTCTTTCTGGCGAATTCTTCCAGGTCGTTTTTATAAGCAGGGATAGGATTTGATTTCACTTGATAATTTCCAACTCCTCTCGCTGGAAAAATATAGATGTTTGTAGGTACTAATTGGTCGTTTTTGAACTTAAAGCCATATACATTGGCTGCTAAGAGGAAATAGTTGGTTAGATTCGCTCGCAGTTGCTGGTCAAATTTCTTTACGATAGGCAGATTGGAAAATGGGGTAAAATGCGCTTTGACCTCTTCAAAATACGCCGTATTCTGCTTGGTCATGTTTGGATTTTCCTTACCAAAGTCAGTTATCGCAAAGATAATATAGATGAGTTCCTGCGCCTCATTGATTTCAACAGTTGTCTTGCCGTCGTTCTGGGCAATATAGGCTTTGCTAAAATCGACGTCTTTTTCCTGACACATGGCTCGGCTGGCCATTAAGCCAAAGCATATTAGAATAAAAAGGAGTTTTCTTTTCATCGTATCGTTAGTTCATATAATTATTGATAGGACATGTTGGTGATAACGTAACGTTTTTACTGTTAATTGTCATGTCTGAATGGGGATTTCACTATGAAATGAAATATTCCCGACTGCAATTATAGGAAGATTTCTGCTTGTTTTATAATAAAATTTGTACAATAAGGAATGAATTCGGGTAATTGAAGAGGCTCTATATCATCAATAGCAAATAAATAACTTGCCAGGTTATCAGCCATAAGGGGTTGGAGCTGTATCACACAGTGGTTACAAAAGTACAAGGTGATGGGCAAGCCGGTATGGGGGCAGATTCGTACCTGCTTCGTACCTTATTCGGATGCGATACAGATATTGTACAGGTGCTGAACAGATATTGTCCAGACCCTAAACAGGAATTTTCTGGTGAAAAGCTGGTCAATAATTGTTGCAAGTCTGTTCATCTCCGAAGGTGGTACGAACACAATACGAACGCAAGCCGAAGACATTAGCCCACGACACAAAAAAACAACGGGTTAGCCTGCAGCAAAAAGTGGATTGGATTGGAAAAGCTCCAATGGAATTGAAGCCTTCATCTGGCGCCCTTTTTGAGCGTTAGATGAAGGCTTTATGTTTTAGTTAAATAGATATGCTGCAGGACTTCGCTGCGAAAAAGAATACAGCGAGCCATATGAGTCCTTTGGCCAGAAAGAAGAGAAATGCTCCAATTCCGGCACGCTTAAGCCATTTAGATTTGTTATCTTTTTGCTCCATTTATGGGATTAAACACGAACACTCCAATTTTAGTTCGCACTGGCAATAGGAGTGAATACTTCGCCAAAGTTATAAAAAGTTTGGTTTGCAATCTCTACTGCGCGATCGTAAGTCGCCGGATCTTCTGAATATTTGTTTAATACGGCTGTAAAACCAGCCCACATCTCACGGCTATTTTCGCCATAACCTTCGAAGAAAGAAGTTCCTTTGGTAACACCATATTTGTTGAGCATCTGCACGATATACGGACCACCCATGATTGAACCTTCCAAAACATATAATGATGCAAGTGCTTCCTGTACATTTGCTACAGCTGGAGCATTTGCTTCCGGCAGGCTATCTACGTTGCCACCCAGAGCTTCGATGTCGCTTTTGATGTAAGATGAGTTGCGGCGTTCGGCCAAATCTGGCAATACTTCTTCGGTTACAAAAGGAGCGATACTATCTTCTACGGCACGGAAATAAGCATAAAAGCCTTTCAATACTTCGGCGTAATCTGCTTCTGAACGAATATTTTTCAATTGGCGCACGATCGTTCCTTCTACGTTTTGGTGAGCTGCGTGCGTTTGCTCTTTGATATGTTGACTTAACATGTTCTTATTTTTATTTATAACGATTCTATACAAAGATTCGTATTTATTTCCACAAATTTATGCTGTTTTCTGCTTTATCATCTATGAAAAGTGGTTTAAATTTAAATAGGAGTATAACAAAATCCAGCTTCAATAAGTTACTCACTTTAACCTAAAGTTTGTTTTCAGTAGCAAATTTTCGTCTACTGGCGTCTGGAAATAAGACGCGGATGAAATTGCTTTGATCCGTAGGTTTCCTACAATATCTTTTAATGCTGCTGCAAGCCAGGCTTCCTTTGGATCTCCGGGATGGCGGGAGCTTTCGACCGGAGCTAAAGGCAGGTCTACAGGTATGCCATCAAAATAATCCGACCATCCATCAGCATTCCGGATGAGAAATGAGGCTAGGTAAATATCGAAAGCTCCTACGCGTATGGAAAAAAAGCCGACGGGTTTACCAAACGTCTGCTGACCAATAAGGCGGATCGGAATATAAGGTTTGAAGCTGCTGATCAGTAATTCACTTGCCGAAGCCGTGCGTTCTGATACAATGCATGACAGCTGCTGTAAAGAATTGAAATTGCCCTTTTTGACAAAGTAATGCGTATTGGCCTTTTCACTATAGTCCACATCGGCAAGGGTAGCAGGCCGTCCTTTGTATTGGACCACGTTGCCATTTGCATCCAGATAGGGTTGGTTGAGGAGTAGTTTTGCTTTGCCTTGCTGTACATTCGGATGAAATTGTTCGCTGAACATAACTTTTTTATCCAGTTTGGCTGGGCTAATGAGGTTGGCTAAATATTCTGCCGTTTCCACATAACCGCCACCGTTATGTCGTAGATCGAGGATTAAATGAGTAACTTGCTTTTGAGCCAGTTGGGCTGCAAGCTGATCCAGTTCGGCCTTCACTGTCTGGAGCTGAGGAAAAGAGGGAATGTAAACATAAGCAATCCGTTTGTTTCCCGCAGACCAGTAGGACAGGTGTGTAGCATACCTGTAGGGTGTTTCTATGCTGGCCATGTGACCGCTACTTTTCTTGTCGTTACGACGACGCTCCAGATATGAATATTTGGGTTTATTGGGGATGGTCGACAATTCGTAAGGTCTATCTTTCTTGTGCAAAGCGTATTGGCTGAGGGCAAAAAGTGCCCGCTCATAAGCCGTTTGTTCGGGGTCTATCTGTGCATATTTCGTCCGCGGATCAAAAGTAGTATATGAAGGGAGAGCTTCCTGCCAGCGGTATAGCTGTTTGGCGTATAGGTAGATTGAGTCGAGCGTCAATTCTTTTTTTGTTCCTGTTTTTGGACTAATAAATTCATCGGGCAGCGTTGTTGTCTTACTGCCGTTCTGACAAGCTGTTATAGCAGTTATTGTAACTAATAGACCAACTATTGGGCGGATTCGACTCATGATTTGATGCGCATTGTGTTCCTTATGTCTGTAGTAGCTTCGCTACAAAATGGGTAATTATCTGAAATTTAATACTTTTTTACTTTTTTATTTCATATAAAAGCCTAATTTTGTGCCAATTTATTTAATTTTTGATGCCTCCGCTACTGTGGAGTACTCAAAATGTCCCAAAGGTATCCCCTTTGGGATTTTTTATTTTAGGGCAATACAGGTCGCTCTGTTTTGCTTGGCACATTGGATAAACTCTCCAAAAAAGCCAAGATATTTTCCTGTTCTTTACTACTTAATCGGACATTTTGGATATGTGGCGATAAGGTGCCATTGACCTGTTGTCCTGTCTTTTGGGGCATCCCTTGACTCAGTAGGTTGATCAGTTCACTTAAGCTTGCAATACTACCATTGTGTAGGTAAGGGGCAGTATGGACCACATTGCGCAGACCTGGCGTGCGAAATTTACCTTTGTCTGTTTCCAGTCCTGTCGCCTCAAAGCGACCATTGTCCAAGGCACCTTTGCTGGTAACAGCATAACCCAGATTATGAAAATCGAGATCAGTAAAGAAGGCACCATTATGGCAGTTGATGCATTTTCCTTTGGTCCGAAACAGATGGAGGCCTTCGAGCTGTGCATCGTTTAATGCCTGGTAATCTCCTTTGATAAAACGGTCAAAGGTGGTTTCACCACTGCTAATTGATCTTGAATACGCTGCTATGGCATCCAGCAATCCTTCGACGCTCATCGTCTGGCTCGAGTAAGCCGCCTCATATAAACGAAGATAGCCTGGTATAGTTTGCAGCTTAGCGGGTAAAGCAGTCGTATTTCCGCCCATTTCGATGGGGGAGTTGATGGCTTCGGCAATCTGCTCTCGATAAGTCATTGCGCGGCCGTCGTGGAAGAGTTTGCCTTCCAGGTACCAGACATTTTCCATGGAAGGTGTATTGCGGTGATGCAGTGCGATACCATCTGCCGTTGTTTTTTGGTCGATCCAGTAGGTGTCCGGATTATGACATGAAGCGCAAGTCTTCATGCCATTACCGGTGCGGGGGTCGAAAAATAAGGCTTTTCCAAGTGCTACAAGCTCGGCCTTATCTTTCGATGGGTTTTCAGGTAAAGCGGCCAGTTCACGTACCTTGATATTGTTGTACCAAGTGGCAGCCGGCCATTGCGTTACCGATTTACTATATTGTTGGCGTAAGGTTTCTTCAGGTTGAGGGACAATCATTGGCTCTTCTGGTGTAGACTTACCTTTGCGGCAGCTGTATACAATGATAGCTGCTAATGCGATCACAATAAACTGTTTTGTTTGATTAGGGACAAACACGATTAAAATGAGTTGGTAAAACGTACTAATTTAGTGTGATATAATACGTGTCCTCCAATAATACTTTTCCTGATTTGTCTACCATTTTTAGCTTGTTGATTCCAATACCCGCTACGTTGGACGGCATAGGGATGGTGACCGTCATTGCGTTCACATCAAATACCGCATTGTTTATACTATATTCTTTATTCAGATTGTCCACTGCGATGAAATGGTCAAAATCGGTTTTAAAATAACGCTCATAAAGGACTTTACTCTGCAAAGGAGCCACAAAGTTCTCTCCTTTTTTAACGCTATATAACAGATTACTCTTTATTAATACATTGAGGACGCTAGGTAAGACAGCCTCAAATGGATCGCTTACGATGGAATAACGGCCTGAGACCAATTTGACCTTATAGCCAGTACCTGCTTTGAAGTCATCTGGAGCAGCAAAAGTAACAGCAAAATTAGTGGGTACTATATTTTTGCTAATCGAAAGTAATGTTTCTTTTCCATCTTTATCTATTAAATAGCCTTTAGTTTGTGTCTCGCTAGGGATAATGTTTTCTCCGATAAAAGTAAACGTATTCGGATCAGTGATGTAGTATTGACCAGACGATAAACTATTAAATGTAGCTTGCACGAGGGGCTGATTGTATTGGAAGGTCAATGTATAATTTTTGCTGGATCCGTCCTGTGCGCGAACAGTATAGGTGATGGGTTTTTCGGATTGGAGTTTTATCGGTGTACCTGATGCCGGGGTAATAGTCGCTAATTCTGAAACTTTAATCGTAGGTGTAATGCTTTCGGGCTGCGCCACTAAGGGAGGCCAATATAAGATAATCTTGTCATTCACAATGCTGGCTGACAGTATTTTACCATTTGCATCCTGAATGCTAAAAGATTCGATGTCATTGTAGGGCAGGCTTGGGTATTCCGTTTTACAGGACCAGCATGTTAGTGCTAGCATAAAAATAGCTAGAAATTGAAGGATATGTGTTTGTTTTTTCAAAAATGAGTGTTGCATAATTTTTTTGGTTAAAAAAATCGTTATGCGGATGTTGATTAGGCTAAAAAGATCCGCAACCCATCCACCAGGTTGCGGAATCTTTCATTCATTAAATAGGAAAGACTATAATGCCTTAACTTCGATATTGGTATCTGCTTTTACTTGTAATTGACCTGCCACTACTTGTTGGCCAACATTTGTAAAGTTAATTAACTTAACAGCATACGAAGCTCCGGAAGAATTTCCGACCAATACGGTCAAAGGTTGGATTGCTTGGTTTGCATGGCTATCTAAATCATATTCATACCATTCGCCACTGCCCTGTGATGATACTGGAGTCGCTGTTGCCCAATCTGATGCTGTAACGGAAGAGATGTCTTTTGCTACCGTTCTGATCGAATAAGATCCATTAGCCTTGATCGAACCATTTACATGGCTAAAGAATGCAACCTGACCAGAGCTACTCAAGCTTTGTGCACCTGTAGCAAGGTCTACATATACCGCAGGCCAAGTTGCTGCAGCGGCTGGGCTCCACCATTGACCTACAACAGAGTAGTTACTATTTGCCTTAGCTTGGTTCAGCGCCAAAGGAGCTGTTGCTGATTCTGTTGTTGGGGCTGCTGCCCATACTGCTGCCGATAGCACAGTCACGGCCATCGCTGATTTTAAGATAGTTTTGATGTTTGAGTTCATGTTGAGATCTCCTCTTGTTTTAATTTATTTAATTTTGATGCCACCATGGCATACTGTGGATGCTTGTTTAGGATTCCGTTATTGTACTTGGAGACAGCTGTGTCTTTACAACATCGGCCCAGTCTTTAAATTGGAATTTGATCTGCAAATTATCAAAGGTTCCGATTGGCAGAGTCGCTGGTAATGAAACTGTCATTTCGGTACGGTTATAAGATTTGATTGTCAATGGATAATCTTTTCCATTAAATGTCATGATAACGGCCGTAGGATCTAGAATAACCTTATCTAGGCCAGCTTTTATGGTCCAATCTTTATTTTTTGCGAGATTTAGACCCAATAAGCTAACAATTACATCAGGTTGACGATACGTAATTTTGAGCGGATTGGCTAGTGTAATGGTGTGGTTGATGTTGGTCACCTCCACATCATAGGTGCCTGCTTTAATATCGGACGGAATACGGTTTTCTCGTTCAGTTCCCGTATAACTTAATTGATAACCAACATTTCCTGATACTTTCAAGCTATTTGGCGTAGCCATCTTATAGCGTTCTTTGGTCTCTTGATTAATCAATGCGATACTGACCAATGCGGGATTGGTATGCATGAAAGTCCCATTTATCGCTGGAAATGCACCTCCAGGCCCTTTTGTAAGTGAAATGGAAGATGTCGATGCAAAAGTCGCTTCAAAAGATGGCGTACTTTGTAGCTCAATCTTTAAGCTATAGGTTCTTGTGGTGCCTGTAGCGGACTTTACGGTATACGTCTGTTTTTTTTCATCTGTTTTAACGGGCAAAATTTCTTCTGTTAAACTGGCTCCGTTAGCAACTTTAATAGTCGGATCGATGACGAGCAAGCCATAATAATAAGGGAGATATACCGTAATGGTATTGGCCTCATTGTCAATGGCACCGTAAATGACATCATCATTGGGGAGGTTGGTGACCTTGTATTCGAGTATTTTATCTGCAGGAAGTAAGGCTAATTCTTCCGTTTTGGTGCAGCGGGTTAGCAGCAATCCTAAAAAAAGGAAGCTTAAAATGCTGTATAATCTTTTCATGTTAGTTTAGTGTCTAAATCAGAATGCGTAGCTTATCGTATTTAGTTAGCAATCACAAATTTGCTACTACCAGCTTTGGCAATTACATATTGGAATGTAAAGAATGGTGTTGGTGAATCTTTAAACCAATCTTTTGGATCCAAAAGGTCTTTGTAGATACTTTGTATCTTGATCTTGGCGTAGTTCCCCTGGGCTGTACGGACGATCAATGTATTACTTTCGATGGGATAGCAAACGTGTTTTTTGTTTTCCGCTCCACCACCTTTGATTACGCCGTCAAAATCATATAAATACCAACCTAGGCCTTCACCAAACGCTCCTGAGTCATCTGTACCATAGGCTTTTTCACCTTTTCGGAATTCGGCATCTGAGGGGATATCGATTACATCTTCAAATTTTTTCTTGACAATTAAGATACCGCCTTTGCCTGGGCCTCCTTTACCAAATCCGTTTGCTGTGTTGTTGCAATTGATAAAACTGCGGTATATTTCTGAGCAAGAGATGTCCCATCGTGCGGTTAGTTTATAATCCGGTGTCACAGCTTTGTTCTGTTCCAAACTATAATATATTGGTGATTGCGCTGTGTTTGGTGCACTACCCGCGGGTAAATCTTCGCCAAAATTCTTAACCGTAATCAAGCGGTTGAACATAGCTTCTGGTGCAACAGGATCTGGTTCAGGCTCTACTGCTGTGGGCTCGCTTTTGCTGCAAGACCCCAACACAATTAAAAATGCCAATACCGGTATGAATTTTAATAGTTTACTGCGTTTCTTTATTGTCATTGTTACTCGTTTTTTTTGTTAGTTGATAACTTGTCCCTTTTCTATACATGCAGTAGGGGTATTAGTACGTTATTTTTATTTAAATTGATTCTAAATAATAGTAAAGATAAAATCTTTTGCTGATAAAGTGTGTATGAAAATTGGTATTTAATATATTTTTTTCGGTTTTTGATTTTTGCTTAACAAAGGCAGCTGGAATTTTAACCAGCTGCCATGTAGGTATTATTTAAATTCTTGGTAATCGATGGAGTAGAAAAAATAATTGTTTGGTGCGATTTCACGATTCATCGTTTCATTCTCATAAACATTATTCATCCTAATTTTAAAAAAGGGTTTACCTTCCTTTGAAATGATGATTGTTCGATTTGCAACAGCCACAATTTGGTGGTTAGGTTTTCCCGTATAATCAGCCCAACCTATTACATTGGGAGCGAAACTGGTTTGAAGGCCCAATAAGTTATCTTTAGCAACCAGAAATTGATCTGTAGATTTTACTTCGTCAAATGGTTTTTCAATGTATGATAATGTATATCCTTTAATAGCGTTTGTGATAAAATCAACATTTGTAGGTTGCGCATTAATTGAAACAATAAAATCACTCGCATTTAAGCCATCATTCTCTTTAAAATCAAAATAATAGGTTTGCGCTGCAGTTGTTGTTGCTTTTCCATCTTCACCGATTGTAAATTGTTTAAAGTTACGAAGTGAATAGGTATTGCCTGTACGCTTGATTGTTCCTTGTGTATTGATCGTTTTGGAAACCTTTGTTAAATCAACAGTTTCACCGTCTTTGACCATAACCTTAGCTTGGTATTCCGGCTCAACTTGCTCCACCTTATCATCATCCTTGCTACAAGAAGTAAAACCTAAACTCAATGCACATAGTAGTGCTGCTGTTGTAAATAATCTATTCATCTTTAATTTAATTGTGTAATTTTTCGTATTATAATGTGTTTGTATTTAAATCTTTGCTGCCATCCTGCTGTACATAATATTTAAATGTATAGTACGGGGCAGGCCAATTGAGGTTGGTTACCGCCGCTGGATTTCCCTTATAGGCGTTGATCAGCTGTAATTTGGCATATTTGCCATCGGGTAAGCGAATCGCATAGGTACGATTGGGAAGCGCCTGCATAATATGGGTGCTCAAACTATAGCGAAACCATCCATCAGAACCATCGGTTGCTGCCCAGCCAATTTTGTTTACTTCACTTTTATTAAACTCTTCATCCGAAGGGGCTACAGTGACACTCTGATAGGCTTGTCGCAGTAAAACCACAGCGGTATTATTTGCCTGGCCGCCATAACCCGGATTGTATTCATGCTGGGCATTGTTCAGATAGATCTCCGAATTGTAAGGACCTGTAAAGGCAATATCCCAATCTTTTGTTTTAAGCCACTGCGCAGAATCGGCTTTGGTTTTAACCCATATTTGCTTTTGGTCTTTAAAACGAAAAAGAAATATAAAAAATGGTCTTTGCTCTTTTCCTTCAGTACCTTCACCCATGGCTGCATCGGTATCGCCAGCAAGATCTTTGATCAGAGTACTTTTGCCATCTTCCAATCCGATAGTATAATCTTTGTCTTTCCCGCAGGATACGAGTGTCAATAGCAATAGTGCTGAAAAAATACAACGGCCAATCTTGTGAAAGGAAAGCCAGATGCTACATTCTCCTATAATCATGCGAATCGTTCTCATCTTTTATCTTGTACTTGGTATGCTAAATTCGTGTTCATTAGTGCTTATTATTCTTTTATCCAACGGTAGCTGACACCACCCATAATAACCCGTCCAGGCTGCCCGAGTAGATAACGGCTTGTAAAATTGAATAAGTTGTCACCGATCATGCGGAGGGTCAATCTCCTGTTCATCAGACTCTTTTCCACAGTCATATTCACGAGTGTGTGATAGGGAATAAAAATGTCGTATTTGTCAATAAACTGGTTGCCATTGTATTCCTGAAAAGGTGTTGCACTTCTGAAATTGACCCGCGCATTGACATTAACGCCCCAGGGTTTATATTCATATTGGGCTTTTGCATTGAACATGTGTCTCGAACGGTCTTCAATACCCCAATAATCCGATTTTTTACTCTGGCGATATTCGCCTGTAGCGGGATCGTTGATCTGGTTATAGGGATAACTGCCCTTGGCAATACTATCCAATACACTCAGGTCTTTGGCAATCAGGTATTGATAGCCCATCGACAATTGCAGATCTTTGGTTGCCTGATAGGTCAATGAAACTTCAAAACCTTTATTCATGGCTTTGGGCAGGTTGCGGTAGCTATAGATCTGTGCGACTTTGGTTCCGTTACCTACACTAACTGTGTTGATCTGATTGTTGATCCGATGGTAGAAGACAGAGAAATCGGCCTGTAATCTGTTGGACGGGTTCCAGGTCAGTCCAAGATTATTTGAAATGCTGGTTTCGGCTTTAAGGTTGCCCGCCACCAAATTGAGCATATAGCTGTTTTTATAACTGAGTTCTCCGGCTTGATCCATGGCTGCAATTACATCGGCTACGCGTTCCGAACCGACCACAAGATAATTGGCTGCTGGATTGAAGAAGACCTGATAGCGCATTTTATAGTCGGGGGCTTTGAATCCTGCACCAACACCGCCTTTGATAAGTAGTGTGGCGCTGACGTGGTATTGTAGACCCAGACTTGGACTCAAGTGGCCATTGTAGACGTTGGTCTGATCGTAGCGTAAGCCCAGCGTCGTCAATAAGCGGTCTACAGGTTTCCATTCGGTCTGTAAATAGGCGAATGCGCTGTTCAAAGAGCGTTTGGCATCCAGATCTTGGTTGTCCATCCGTTCAAGGCTACCACCTATACCGCCAGTAAGTTTAACCTGTTGTGCAGGGCTATACGCAAACTGCTGTTCAATGCGGTGTACATTCTGACCAAATTGCTCGGCGCTGGCAACAATACCTTGTTGCAACCATTGTGCGGCAATCTGGGAGTGGAAACGCGAGAAGTAGTAACGCGTCATACTACGCAGTCCAGACGCAAAATTATGGTCGTAACTTGCCGAGAGATTGATGTCCTGATCTTTTTGTTTATCCTGCAGTGTGGCCGATTCAGACCAGGCATTGATCATTTCAGATTCCCGGGCTGCATAACGCCCTGTCACGCCCAAAGTGCCATTTTTGCTTGTACGATAACGTACTCGCCCCTGGAAACTATAGTTGGTATAGGGCGGAAAAGTGGTGCTCTTGGAATCTAGGTATTGCTTGTCGGTATTAAAACCATCCGTGCGGTAGTAATTGCCCGAAAATACTGCGCTGCCGCGCTGATTAGCAAAAGGTGTCTCAGCTTCCAAAGTGGCATCGACGGTATTGAGACTGCCATAGAGGAGGGAAGCCTGTGCCTGTGGTGTGATAGCACCATGGCGTGTAATGATATTGATTGCACCACCTAATGCGTCACTGCCGTATAAGCAGGAGGAAGCTCCCTTGATGATCTCGATACGCTCAATATTGGTCACCGAAATACGGGACAGGTCAAAGTTGCCACTGTTGCGCCCCAGCATAGGTTGCCCATCGACCAGGACCATCACGTAGTTGCTGCTGAATCCCTGGATCTGCACACCGACAGCTCTGGAGCCTCCGGCGATATCGTTCACAATGGCGATACCCGTCTGTTCTTTTAAAACCTCATCTAGCCGACGGCTGCCCATAAGCTCGATCTCGCGCTTGGTGATTACTTTAACGGGCATGGCTGCATTTTCGGCCTTAACGAGATTGTCTACAGCCTGCACTTTACCCTGCACATCAACTACATCCATCTGCCGTTCTTCAGCTTTTAACACAATGGTCAATTGCTGATTTTTGTCTTCCAAATCGATAACTTGACGGTACTGTTGATAACCCATGGCCTGTACCTTTAATTCGTAGCGCCCCGCATAGAGCTGGGTGAATTGAAATCTCCCTGCAGTATCTGTTTTAAAAGCATATTTATCTGGATAAAGATAGATAGTCGCATTGGCGACGCCTTTATTGGATTCGTTTTTCAATACACCGGAGATTTTCCATTTTTCCTGTGCTTGCACAGTGTAGATCTGGCAGGCGCAAAGGGCGATCAGGGTGCTTGTTCGAATAGGTGAGCTGCTTTTAAACACTATTTTTATTTTTAATAATTCTAAATAATGTTACAAAAAAAGGTAATCCTATTGGATTTTTCTCTATGCAAAATGTCATAAATTCTATTTAATCCGTTTTTTATGGACTGAAAAGTAGTTTGGATTTAGCTATATGTTGCTGTTTATTAAAGGTTTGTCAGGCTTTTTATGTTGAGGTATGCTGTTCTAAAAGAAATAATATAATTTGTATTTAGACTGATTATTGATTTGTTTTGTACTCAAGTTGAACGGCGAGAGGTAAAACCATTCCTGGTGATCCGCTATCGCCACAGTGGAGATAAAGAATTACAATGAGTAGATTTTATGTTATTATACTGTGTTTTTTGATGCAAATCGGTGGATGGGCAAGAGCACAGCAGAGAATCATTACGTTAAACAGTTCGTTGACCGAAACGATCTATGGACTGGGAATAGGTGAGCACATGGTCGCTACCGATGTGACAAGTATATCGCCCAAAGCAGCGGCGGCCTTGCCGAGGGTAAGCAAGAACCGTTCGGTATCGGCCGAAGGTTTATTATCTTTTAAGCCAAGCATCGTTATTGCGAATGAAGGCGATGTATCCAAATCGGTCATTCAGCAGATTCGTGCGGCTGGTGTGAAATTTGTCTCCATTAAACCAAACTATTCTGTTCCGGGTGCACTTCGTTACATTCAGGAGGTCGCAGACGCCGTCGGTGAATCTGCTGCCGGTAAAAATCTGGTTTCGCGAACAAAATTAAACCTGGATCATACCATGGAATTGGTGAAAAAGGAAAATCAGGGTAAAGCGGCACCCAAAGTATTGTTTTTATATGCCCGTGGTACGGGTACCATGAGTGTAGCGGGTAAAGGCAGTAGTCTGGATGCGATGATTAATCTGGCTGGTGGTAAAAACGCGGTTCAGGAATTTTCGGATTTCAAACCCTATACAACGGAAGCGCTGGTGCAGGCCAATCCAGATATTGTGTTGCTATTTGATTTTGGCGCAAGTAGTCTTGGGGGGCAGGATGCTATCCTTAAATTGCCGGGGATGCGTATTACGAATGCGGGTAAAAACGAACGTATCTTGGTGATGAATGCCTCGCTGCTGGTCAATTTCAGTAATCGGCTGCCAGACGCAATCTTAGCATTGCACCGTGGATTTGGAGAAATGATGGATTCAAAATAAAGCCGGTGCAAAAGAAACAGAAATTTATCCTATTGACTTTGGGCCTGGTATTGGTTGTTGTCAGTATTGTTGCCTTGGGGATGGGGGCCTATCATATTCCGCCCGCTGATATCTTAACGATGTTGACGCAAAAATTGCACTTCGGAAGTGTGGGAGGTGTGCATAATATGCACGAAGATGTTCTTTTTGAGATTCGTATGCCGCGTCTTTTGCTCGGACTTTTGGTGGGTGCAGCATTGGGTATATCGGGTGCTGCGATTCAGGGTATATTCCGCAACCCCTTAGCGGAGCCCGGATTAATTGGCATTTCATCTGGAGCTTCTCTTTTTGCGGTACTGATCATTGCCTTTGAGACTTTTCTCTTTACCTCTTTGGCTGCTTGGATTGGGTATTATATATTGGCTTTTGGCGCTTTTGTGGGCGCTGGTTTGACCGCTTTTTTGGTTTACCGTATTGCCAGTAAAAATGGCCGCCCCAATGTGACGACGATGTTGTTGGCAGGTATTGCCATCAATGCCTTTGCGGGTGCGCTGACAGGTTTGATGACCTATATGTCTACAGAGCAACAGTTACGTACCATTACTTTTTGGATGCTGGGTAGTCTTGGTGGGGCTACTTGGGATAACTTAAGGGCTTTGGCGCCATTTATTTTGATCCCGGTGCTGATCTTACCCTTTTTTGGAAAGTCGCTGAATGCCTTTTCCCTCGGGGAGTTGCAGGCGGATCTTTTGGGTATGCGTACCGATCGCGTCAAACGCTGGGTGGTTGTTTTATCCACACTTGCTGTGGGAGCATCCGTTGCGGTATCGGGGATCATTGGTTTTGTGGGATTGATTGTTCCGCATACCGTTCGTCTGATGGGCGGGGCGGATCACCGATTTGTACTTCCTGGTTCATTGTTATTGGGGGCGTTGGTGCTGACGTTGGCAGACGTGATTGCCCGGGTTGCTGTTGCACCCATTGAATTGCCGATCGGCGTCATTACAGCTTTACTGGGTACACCGGTATTTTTGTATATTTTAATCAAAGATAAATAGCCTTTTGGCAGAGGCTTTAAAAATAATTGCATTATGCTACGTGTAGAGAAGATCAACTACGAAGTAAACGGACGAAAGCTCCTGAAGGATATCACCTTTCAGGTACGTAAAGGTGAAATTCTGGCAATCCTCGGAGCCAATGGCGCTGGTAAATCGACGCTGATGGGGGTGCTTTGTGGTGAAAAGAAGCCGGATTCGGGTGCTGTTCATCTCAATGGCAAGGCGCTATCGACATACGAACCTGCGGCTTTGGCGAAATGTAGGGCTTTACTGAGTCAACAGCAGCAGATGACATTGAGCTTTAAGGTAGAAGAGATCGTGCTGATGGGTCGGTATCCGCATTATAGGAATACGCCCAAACAACAGGACTATAAAATCGTGGCCGAAACCATGGAACTTTGTGGAGTATCTGCCTTTGCTGAACGGGATTTTTTGAGCCTTTCCGGCGGTGAGCAGCAGCGAGTTCATCTTGCACGTATCCTGGCGCAGATATGGGATAACCCAGATGCACTGTTGTTATTGGACGAACCTATTTCTGCATTGGATCTGCATTATCAGCAGAAAGTACTGGCCATTGCACGGGCACTTGCCCGAAAAGGATTTATGGTGGTGCTGATTGTGCATGACGTCAATTTTGCTGCCATGTATGCCGATCGAATTCTGATGCTCAAAAATGGCCGCAAGCTCTTTCATGGTACCCCAGTGGAAGTGTTGGCCCAAAAGGAGATCTATACGATCTTTTCGGTCGAGTCCAGTGTCATTATGAATCCAAGAACATTGAAACCTTATGTTCAGTTGGAGGAAATGGATATTGACTTGGATTAATCCTGTTATTTAGAAAGATTATAAATAATTTTAGAATACCATCTTATTTCGTTAATTTTAACTGCTTCAGGCTTATTTAGGATTTGTAATCATGTTGGTGAAAAGTAAAATAGTAGAGTTGGCAGATTGGCTTTTTGAAGAAGAAATTCCGGATGGCTATGTTCCCGACAAACCTTTGGTCGGAAATAGGATATCCATATCCAAAGATCCGGTCCATATGGAGAATTTCCAGCTATCGACTTCAGGATTGTTTATCTTGCATTCGAAAATGCAGTTTGATCGGCCAGTGCAGGTTCTTACGGAGATCGAGGGCGAGACCATAACCAGCCAGTTTATTTTCTTTAAGCCGACGGATAGCAAATTGCCTTACGGCATGAGCCGGCATAATATACGCTACATTCCCTCGGTCAAATCCATCCATGAAGTGGAACCCGGTATTGAGTATACTTATTTTATAGCCGTTATTTCCAAAGAGTATTATCTCAATCTGATCAAACGCGATTCGTTATTGCATCAGCAATTTGTGCATGAGATCGAAAAAGGCGAATACGTTTCCTTCTCCGAAGAAGATCTGATGGCGACCTATGAGATGCAGCATACCATAACCGAGCTGATTGAATCTAAAAAGAAAGGGGAGATCCGTCGACTACATACCGAGTCGCGTGTTGTTGAGCTGCTGATGTATCAGTTTGAGCAATACAATGAGAAAACGGAAAGCAATGATTCGCTCTTTCATGAGGAGGATGTGCAAAGGTTGGAGATGGCACGCCAGATTCTTGAACAGCGTATTGCCAATCCGCCGACGCAAAAAGAACTGGCCGCGGAGGTGTTGACCAGTGAAAGCAAATTGCGTAAGGACTTTAAGGAATATTTTTCAGTGACCATTCACGACTACCTTACACGAGTGCGGATGGAAAAAGCCAAAAGTTATCTGCTCGAAGATAAAATGACTGTCTATGAGGTGGCCTTGTTGACGGGCTATGGTCACCAGAATAATTTTAGCAGTGCTTTTAAAAAATATTACGGAATCTCTCCCGGGGAGCTCAAGATGTAATATAAACTGCTGCTTGGATTAGTTTCTTCTGATCGGGAAGATATGATCGTCCGAAATAGCATAACTTTGATATTGGGAAGACAGGTCTTTGCTGTCCAATCCCGTAAAAGTACTAAAAGCGGGAAGGATAATCTGATGAGTAGATACCAGAAAACAGGGTAAGCGAACCTTCCGTTTCGGTGGAATAACCAGGCTGATACCCGGATGGATATGTCCACTAATCCGAAATGAAGAGGAATCTGCTGCATCAGCGGGGTGATGTTTAAATTGGATCTGTTGCATTTCGAAAGCTTCTTTGTGATGCACTATACCGAAGCGAATGCCCATTTGTTGCGATAGGCGGTCGTGATTGCCTTTGACAAGATGAAGGTGGAGCTCAGGGTGGCGTTGTCTGAATGATTCCAGTAAAAGTACTTCCTGATTGATGCCGGCATGAATGAGATCGCCGACAACGATGACTTGCTTAGCTTGATAGTACGCTATTAGGGATTCTAATCGAGTAAGGTCCGTTATGGCAGTATCCATCGGGATAGCAATGCCATGCTTCCTGAAATGTGCCGCTTTGCCCAGATGTAGGTCAGATAAGATTAACGTTTTTTGGTCTTTCCAGTATATAGAGCGTTGTGTGTTAAGGGCTAATTCCTGTTTATTGAAGGTAATTGTTTGTTCTCCGATTTTCATTTTCTGCGCTTCTTTTTTTGAGCATTGGTCTTTTCCATGCGTTGAATCCGTTCAATCAAGGCTTCGCTCGACAGGGATTGCCGGAGGCTATCCACTTTTATCGGAAAGCTCAATGGCGTATACTCTTCGACAAAGGTATAACGTATTTTGCTCTGATTGATCCTTTCGAATGCGTTTATTAACCGATGTTCTTCCAGTTGCTGGTTGAACACTTCGGTAAAAGCCTGTTTGAGCAAAAGGTTAGTGGGATCGTGTTCCATCAGTACGCGGAAAATAATCCCTGATGAGGCCTGTAATGATTTGTTGTTTTGCTGGGTGCCCGGATAGTTCTGCACAACCAGTCCCGAGATGACAGCGATATCCCTAAATTTGCGGCTGGCCATTTCTGCCGAGTTAATACTACTGATCACATCTTCCATCAAATTGCTGCGGCTCAATACCTGTTCGAGCTGCATTTGACTGAGCTGAATTTGCTTATCGGAATAGAGTTCGAAGCCATAGTCGTTCATGGCCATGGAAAAGCTGATGGGGTACAACTTGCTAATGCGGTAGGCGACAAGCGCTGCCATGACTTCATGGATCAATCGGCCTTCCAAGGGGTAGAAAAATAGATGATGACCTTCTCTGGTTTTGATATGTTCGACGAGGAATTCCGCTTCACTTGGCACGGCTGAAAGTTCAGCCTGTTTTTTGATCAGTGGCGCCAGGAAATGAAGCTCTTTTTCACTGGAAGGAGCGCTGGCTGCTGCAGCCAATTTTTTTCTCAGGAAATGACTCAAGTTGGACGATAAGGGAAGTCTTCCACCGAGCCAGCTTGGAGTAATGGCTTTACCCGACGAATTTCTTACGAATACGGTCATTTCCTTGACCATCGCTACTTCGAGTATCCGCCCCGCAAGGATAAAGCGTTCACCTTTTTTTAGTTTGCTAATAAAATATTCTTCGATCATGCCGATGTAACCACCGGAGAGAAACTTCACGCGCATCATGGCATCACCGACAATGGCACCTATATTGAGTCTGTGAAGTAGTGCAAGACGACGGTTTTTGATGATCCATTTGCCATCTTCATCTTGGATAACCTTGTGAAATTCTTCGTAGCGTTTTCCAATTTTTCCACCCGCGGTAATAAAATACATACACCATTGCCATTCTTCCGTTTCCATGTAGTGAAAGGCATGGGTATTGGCGACGATTGCATGCAGTTCTTCCGAACGAAATCCACCGCCCAAGGCGATGGTTACCATGAATTGAACAAGCACATCGAAGGTCTGAACCATGGGATCCCGGTTTTCGATCGTCTGCGTTTTTACGGCCTCCTTCAAGGCGGCGACCTCGATGAGCTCCAGGGAATGTGTGGGGACGAAATAGATCGTGGACGTTTCAAATGGACTATGTCCACTTCTTCCAGCGCGTTGCATAAATCGAGCTACACCTTTACTGGAGCCAACCTGTATGACTGTATCTACAGGTTTGAAATCTACCCCTAAGTCCAAGGAGGAGGTTGACACGACCGCTTTAAGTTTGCCGCTGCTGAGATTGTCTTCGATCCATTCGCGGATATGGGCGTCAATGGAGCTGTGATGCAAGGCGATTTGTCCAGCAAAATCGGGGTGAGCCTGCAGCAGCAATTGGTACCACATCTCACTTTGGCTCCGTGTGTTGGTAAAGAGGATCGTACTTTTACTGGCAAGTATAATCGGGACGACCTGATCTACGAGGTTGCCGCCGAGATGCCCTGCCCAGGGAAGCAGTTCCACTGTGCTGGGGAATATCGGTTTGATGGCAATTTTCTTTTTCTCCTTGGCAACAATCTGGATACGTTTTGCAGCTTGTGGAAGCAAAACTTCCATCGCTTCTTCAAGGTTTCCGATGGTGGCTGTGATACCCCAAACGCGTAGGTTTTTTATATATGCTTTCAGAAAGGAAAGTGCCAGTTCGACCATTACGCCGCGTTTGTTGCCCATGAGCTCGTGCCACTCGTCAACCGTCACACATCGGAGATTTTTAAAATATTTATCGCGTTGTTTTTGAGCAAGCAGTAAGTGCAGGCTTTCTGGAGTAACGAGTAAAACGTCAGGCATGGAGCGGGTTTGCTGCGCTTTGATCTTGGGATCGGTGTCACCATTACGCACCTGTACGATCCAGTCGAGTCCAATTTCGTCTATTGCTGTTTGCATGGCCCGCGCCAGATCTTTGGCCAAAGAGCGTAGGGGTGTAATCCAAAGGAGCTTTAGCCCCTTTTGATAGTGTTCCGGATGATTGAGGAAGTCCATCAGTACGGCCATAAAAAGGGAGAAAGTCTTCCCAAACCCTGTAGGCGCGATGACCAGCCCGCTATATCCTTGCGCATATTTTTCCCAGGCCTTGGTCTGGAAGCTAAAAGGGGCGTTTCCCTGCGATTTAAAATAATCACTGATTATTCGAAAACCGTCACTATATGCTATTTTTTCGTTCAATGTGTATGAAGCTATGCCTTATTGTATCAACTTTTTAATATCTTCAAGACTATCGATCTCTGCGGCGGTCTTGTCTTTTCGCCAGCGTAATATCCTCGGAAAACGTAGCGCGACACCCGATTTATGACGTTTGCTGTATCCAATGCCTTCAAAGGCAATTTCAAAAACTAGTTCAGGTTTAACGGTTCTTACGGGGCCGAATTTCTCTAAAGAATTTTGTTTTACAAAGCGGCTAACTTCTAGAATTTCCTTGTCTGTAAGACCTGAATAGGCTTTTGCGATCGTTACAAGCTGATCGTCATCCTTTACGGCAAAAGTATAATCGGTATAATGGGCACTTCGGCGGCCACTTCCTTTCTGTGCATAAATGAGGACAGCGTCTATACTCATGGGGTTTACCTTCCATTTCCACCAGTCGCCTTTTTTGCGGCCGGCATGATAAGCGGAGTCCTTTTTCTTGAGCATAAGTCCTTCGCTGTTGACCTCGCGCGAGTTTGCCTGAATGTCTTGTAGCGCGGACCAATCTGCTGCATGTATCAAAGGTGACAGCTCTAAAGCACCTGGAGGATTTGCAGCATAACACTGTTCTAGCAGTGTACGTCTGTAATTAAGAGGCTTATCGCGCAGATCGATGCCATCCAGTTCGACAATATCATAAAGGTAGACTGAAATAGGTACTTCTTCACGCAGTGACTTTGGAATGGTCTTTCGGTTGATTCGTTTTTGCAGTTCGGAAAAGTTGAGGACACCGCCGTCTCTGACAGCTAGGATTTCGCCATCAAGCACAAAATTTCCTTTCCACTGATGGAGGGCCTCGGTAATTTCAGGGAACTGCGCTGTCACGAGTTCCTCTCCGCGAGACCAGATATGTATTTCATCTTCGCGCTTGATGAGCTGGCCACGTATACCGTCCCATTTGTATTCTGCCTGCCATTCGTTGAGAGAGCCTAGGTCTTCGGGGGCCTTTTCTAAAGGATAAGCAAGGCAGAATGGATAAGGTTTGGAGCGGTTGGTATCGCTGTAAGCGCCATTGACGAGTTTGTCGAATTCTACCGCATGCGGATTCCATTCGCCCATGATACTATGCGCTACAGCGCTTGCTTCACTGTTGGTATACTGCGCGATTGTATTGATTAATCCCTTATCGGAAACACCTAACCTGAAGCTGCCGCCGAGCAGTTTATTGAAAATGAAACGCTCTACGGTATTTAGTGCATTCCAGGAACGGAGAACAAAAGCCTTTTTTTGGGCTATACTGTCATCCCGGATGGCAATGATCTCGTCCATCCATTCACTCAGGCTTTTTTCGATCTGCTGTGATGGTGGTGGGAGCAGCAACGATAAGGTCTCGGCCAGATCACCTACGGCAGCATACGATTCTATAAATAACCATTCGGGGACTCCGGTGATTTCTAAGGCCCATGTTTTGAGATTCTTGATCGCGATGCTGCGTTTTGGTCTTTTGCCGGTCATCAGGGCAAGAAACCAAAGTTTGTCTTTTTCGGGAGCCTGGTTGAAAAAAGTTAAAATAGCTTCTTTTTTCGAATTGGTCTTATTGCTGCTGTCAAGCGCATGGATCAATGTAGCAAATTCTTTCATAGGCTATTCTGTAGTTTGGCTTTGAGGGTCCTCTTCATCTCCGTATTGCGTTTTAACTTCTTCGGCCTCAATACCGATTTCATTCAGATATTTGGCAAATGTTGCTGTCTGTCCGTGTGTGACATATACTTTTTCGGCAGCGCTACCACGTACCGCCTGCAATAAGCCCTGCCAGTCGGCATGATCGCTGATCGCAAAGCCGGCATCAGCGCTGCGCCATCGCCGTGCCCCACGGATTTGCATCCATCCGGAGCAGATCGCATGGGCAACATGCGGTATTTTCTGTAGAAGCTGGCTGTCCAGCAGAGCAGGCGGTAGCAGCACAATTTGATTGTCAAGCTGTTTGAGCTCCGATTTTAAATCGGCGATGCGGTAATTTGGCAATTTTATACCTGCCTGACTATAGGCTTCGTTCAGCTTGGCAATGCTGTAATGAACGTACACGGGACCCATCTCATGAACAGCGTTGAGAATGCGCTGCGATTTTCCAAGGGAATAACCGATAAACACAGAGGTTTTGTTGTTGCTCTGATTGGTTTTAATCCATGTCTGTAGGCTTTCATTTTGCGCTTCTACGGAATCCCAACGGTAAATAGGGAGGCCGAATGTACTTTCTGTAATAAGTTGATGGCACTTTATGGGTTCGAACGGCGTAGATAAACCATCGTCCTGAATCTTGTAATCGCCCGTAAAGACGACAACTTTACCTTTATGTTCCAGGCGTATCTGTGCAGAGCCAATGATATGGCCAGCTGGATGTAAGGAGACCCTGACTCCATTGATGTACACCGCTTCGTTGTAGCTAAGACCTTGAACCTGAATGTCTGGACCTATGCGACTTCGTAGGATATTGACCGTAAAATGGTGGCATAAGTATTTCTTCATTCCCCAATGGGCATGATCTGCGTGACCATGGGAGATGACTGCCAAATCAACTGGTTGCCATGGATCAAGATAAAACTTGCCCGGAACACAGTAAATACCTTTTGATGTAAAACTTATCATTATTCATTAAAACAGGGTTTCGTGGGCTAAAGTTTTACTTATTTGCTGTCTTTTCAATTTACTGTTGTCTTTGCGTATTAATGTTGGGGGTATTCAGTTAATTTTTTTAGATTTGTTAACCTTGATGCTAAGTTTTAATACACTATGATATTAATTGTCGATGATAATCCGGATAATATTTACTCTTTACAAAAATTGCTGGAATCCAAGAATTTTAAAGTTGATACCGCTCATTCTGGGGAAGAA
Source organism: Sphingobacterium sp. UBA2610 (assembly GCF_002339225.1). NCBI lineage: Bacteria > Pseudomonadati > Bacteroidota > Sphingobacteriia > Sphingobacteriales > Sphingobacteriaceae > Sphingobacterium > Sphingobacterium sp. UBA2610. The sequence continues at coordinate 10,357 of NZ_DDKA01000023.1, read as the reverse complement.
GCTTTAAAAAAGATCCTAAAAAATAATTATGCATTAATCATATTGGATGTTCAAATGCCGGATATGGACGGCTTTGAAGTCGCCGAGAATATCGCCGGTTTTAGTAAGACAAAGGAAACACCGATCATATTTTTGTCTGCGGTCAATACAGATAAAAAATTTATTACGAAAGGCTATGATTCCGGTGGTTTGGATTATGTCACCAAACCTGTTGATCCGGATATTCTAATGCTGAAAGTCAAGACGTTTTATCGCCTTTATGAGCAGACGCAGGCATTGAAAGATGTTCAGCAGACCTTGGAGCTTGAAGTGGAACGACGAAAGCAGGCGCAGCAGGAGCTTCGGTCTAAATTGGACTATTTACATACGCTTTTGGAGTCGCTTCCTCAAATTGCATTTACTTGTGACAAGAGCGGTAATATTGATTTTGTCAATGGCCGTTGGTTTGAATTTTCTGATGATGCCACTATTTTTCCGCAGACTTACCCTGGTGACCGGCCTATCGCTGCAGCGCTTCACGGTAGCCTTCAGTCAGGTGAACCTTTGGAGATGGAAGTCCGTTTGAAAAAGACCCATTGTGGAGAGTATTCATACCAATTGTTGCGGGTGTGGCCAATCTTGCAAAATAGTGAAAGCAACTGGATAGGAACTTTCACCGATATTGACGCACAAAAGCGGGCGGAAAAAGAGAAAGATGAGTTTCTGAGTATTGCCAGTCATGAGTTGAAAACACCGTTGACAAGTATAAAGGCCTATATGCAATTGCTTGACCGCAAGTTGAAACTGGAAGAGGAAAGTGCTGAAGCAAGGTATGTTCATCGGGTGCAAGGACAAATAGATAAACTCAACAGCCTTATATCGGATCTTTTGGATCTATCAAAAATTGACAATGGGAAGTTGCTTATCAATAAAAAAGTATTCTCACTTGAGCATATGGTAAAAAGTGCGGTTGATTCCATTGTTCAGACGCATGACCAAAGCAGCATGAAGCTTATTCGAACCGGTGATATCACAGCGGTACAAATATACGGTGATGAGATCCGTCTGGAGCAGGTATTGGTTAATTTCTTGACGAATGCATACAAATATGCGGCGGGCACGGAAAAAGTCATTGTAGATTGTACGGTTGTCGACGATGCTGTGAAGATCAGTGTAATCGACTTCGGCATCGGGATACCCGTGGAAAAGCAAGCCGATGTTTTTGAGAAATTTTATCGTGTGGAAGAAACATCATTTGACTTTCAAGGGCTCGGGATAGGCCTTTACATCTGCGCCGAAATTATACGAAGCCATCAGGGAACGATTGGTGTAGAGAGTTCGGGCGAGCGTGGTGCAACCTTCTATTTTACCTTACCCTTAAATTAATTTAAGAATGCCAAATAGTAAGACACTCAATAATCTAACGTGGGGGATCGGCTTCTCATTGGTCGTGTTGCTTATTAGTTCTACTGCATCATACATTGGTATACAGGAGCAAAATAGGCATCGCCAGGAGCTTGCGGTAACAAGAAAAATAATCAGCACTTCAACTAGTTTACTAGCTTCGTTACAAGGTGCTGAAACTGGAAACCGGGGCTTTCTTCTGACTGGTAAAGAAAGCTATTTAGAGCCTTTTAATAATGCCTTGGAAAGTTTGCCCAAAGAATTGCAGGAGATAGAAGCCCTCACCAAGCAGGATCCGGTGCAGAAGGTTCGATTAGACAGTCTTGTAATTGCAGCAAAATGGCGGCTCGACATTTTAAAGGAATCAGTTGCAACGAAGAGAAGGGGCGGCGTTTTCGGCTTAGCACAATTGGATGAGAGTAAAATGGCTATGGATAAGTGCCGTGCAATTATCAAGGATATTAATCAGTATGAGGACGATAATATCGATAGGAAATCGGCTAATTTGGATAATTCTTCGTTTATCACAACCTTGTTTATTGTTATCAGTGCCTTACTTTCTCTTATTATTACCAGCTATTTTTATTTTAGGTTACGTGCCGACTTCTTGAAGCGTGCAGCACTCGAGAAATCATTACGTGAGAAGGATGAAGGTATTTCTAGGCGCTTAAATTTGGTTCAGAAGATTACCAATCGAATCGCATTGGGGGATTATGATGTCAAGGCAGAGGAGGTCGGAGACGATGATCTCGGTGAAATTGCGAAAGCCGTCAATAGGATGTCGAAGGCGTTGAAAAAATCATTTGAACAGCTAACAGATAATGATTGGCTTCATGCTGGATATGCTAAACTTTACACTGGATTGATGGGAAATAAGAGTGAGCAAACAATTGCTGCAGATTCCATCAAAAGTCTTGTGGATTATACCGGTGCTATCAGTGGCGCGATCTATATTTTTAACGATGACAAGTTGGAACTTTCAGGAGCATATGGTTTGGATATGCAGACACAGCGATATTTTTTGCCGGGCGAAGGCTATATTGGGCAGGTATTTGTTGACCGGGAATCTAAGACACTTCATAATCTGAATGCAACGGATTACGTGGTTAGTTTTGCCAATGGAAAGATCCATATGCAGCATATTATTTTCTTACCGATGCTGGTTGATGATCAAGTCCTGGGCGTATTGGAAGTTGGTCAGATGGATAGTTTCACTGCGGTAGAACAAACATTTTTGACTGAATGTGCCCGACAGATTGGGATTGCACTAGTTTCAGCAAAAGGAAGGGCAAAAATCCAGACATTGCTGGAGGAAACACAGGTACAGTCTGAAGAGCTATTAACACAACATGCCGAGCTTGAAAGTTTAAATACTGAATTGGAGGCGCAAACATTGCGTTTGCAGTCTTCAGAGGAAGAGCTTAAAGTACAACATGAGGAACTGATGCAATCCAATCAAGAATTAGAGGAACGCTCGCGATTGCTTGAAGATAAGAATTTGATGATTGCCGAACGAAATCAGGAAATTCAGCACAAAGCCGAAGAGTTGGCGCTGAGTACTAAATATAAATCTGAGTTTTTGGCTAATATGTCCCATGAACTCCGTACACCACTCAATTCGATATTGCTGCTATCTCGTTTGCTATCGGAGAATGTAGAGAAAAACTTAAATTCAGATCAGATTGAATCAGCTAAAGTCATTCAAAGTTCAGGGACGAGTTTGTTAACCTTGATCGATGAGATTTTGGATCTTTCCAAAATTGAATCGGGTAAGATGACCTTGGATTATGCCTCGTTGGATCTGCATGATATTTTGTCCGATTTGAATAGCCTGTTTTTACCCATTGTAAAGGAGAAGGGGTTGGCTTTTAAGACGACTGTCAGTGCTAAGATCGCACCTCGCTTTGAGGGAGATCGGCTTCGCATCGATCAGGTACTCCGTAATTTGATTTCAAATGCGATTAAATTTACCAAAGAAGGCGAAGTACGTCTGGAAATCTATGAAGATCCAAGTGATCGCGATCGATTGGTATTCGCTGTAGTCGATTCGGGTATTGGTATACCACTTGAAAAGCAGAAAATTATTTTTGAAGCCTTTCAGCAAGCTGATGGCTCAACGAGGCGGAAGTTTGGCGGTACTGGCCTAGGACTTTCTATTAGCCGGGAGATTGCACGTTTGCTTGGTGGAGAGATCAGGTTGGAAAGCGAAGTGGGTAAAGGTAGTACCTTTTTGTTCATTATTCCGAAGTCCAAAGTTGAAGTCAAAGAGATATTGACGAAGGAGCAGCAATTGGTTGAGGAGATATCTTCGGAAGTAGAAGAGGTGATTGAGATTGTTAAAGAAGATACCTATAATCCGGTCACAATTAGGATCCCCGAGGAGATTCCAGATGATCGAGATACGGTTTCAGAGGGAGACAAGGTGATTTTGATTGTGGAGGATGATGTTAATTTTGCCAAGGCACTCTTGAAATATACACATACACAAAACTATAAAGGTGTAGTTGTTGTTCGTGGTGATCATGCACTCCCTGCAGCACAGAAGTATCATCCAGCTGCTATTCTGCTCGATATTCAATTGCCAATCATGGACGGATGGGCTGTCATGGATCAATTGAAGGGCAATAAGGCTACGCGGCACATTCCGGTTCATATCATGTCTTCGCTTGAGGTGAAGAAAGAAAGTTTATTAAAAGGAGCAATCGACTTTATTAATAAGCCTGTTGCGTTGGAGCAAATGACTTCGGTATTCCAAAAAATTGAATCGGCCTTAAGCCGTTCACCGAAGAAGGTACTTATTGTTGAAGAAAATCCAAAGCATGCCAGTGCACTGTCTTATTTCTTAAGTAGTTTTAATATATCACTTGAAGTAAAAGATAATGTAGAGGAAAGTATTACTGCTTTACGCACGGCAGATGTGGACTGTGTGATTCTGGACATGGGGGTTCCTGATGAAATGGGCTACCATACGTTAGAAGCAATCAAACAACATGAGGGATTAGAGAACCTGCCGATCATTATCTTTACAGGCAAGAACCTGTCTAAGGCTGAAGAGTTGAAAATTAAGAAATACGCAGACTCCGTTGTTGTAAAGACGGCCCATTCTTATCAACGGATTCTAGATGAGGTCGGATTGTTTCTTCATTTGATTGAGGTTAATAATTCAGACGACGCCAGAAGGAAGAACAATGGGCTTGGAGCTTTGACCGATGTATTGAAGGGCAAGAAGGTCCTTGTTGCTGACGATGACGTCAGGAACATCTTTTCAATAACCAAAGCATTGGAGAAATTTCAAGTAAAAGTAATTCCTGCAATGGACGGTAAAGAAGCGTTGGAAGTATTGACATCAGGAGAACCTATTGATATTGTATTGATGGATATGATGATGCCAGAGATGGATGGCTATGAGACTATTAGGAATATCAGGCAACATGTTGATTATGCAAGATTACCAATCATCGCTGTTACGGCGAAGTCGATGATCGGCGACCGAGAAAAATGTATTCAGGCAGGAGCTTCGGATTATATCTCGAAGCCGGTAGATATCGATCAGCTCTTGTCTTTATTGCGTGTGTGGTTATATGAAAATTGAGGACAACTGATATATGGATCAGAATAAGGTAATATTAATTGTGGACGACGATCAACGCAATATTTTTGCATTGCGTTTGACGTTGAAAGCGAAGGGATATCAAGTATTGAGCAGCACGAGTGCGAGCGAGGCTATCGAGATCTTGGAGACGAATAAAGGTGTAGCGCTGATATTGATGGATATGATGATGCCTGAAATCGATGGCTATGAGGCGATTCAGCTGATCCGCAATTCGAGTTCGCTGGGCAAAATTCCAGTTATTGCCGTGACAGCGCAAGCGATGAGTGGAGACCGGGAGAAATGCTTGGAAGCTGGAGCCCAGTCGTATGTCTCGAAGCCGATTGATGTCGATAAATTGATAGGTGAAATTGAACGGTTAATCTAAATGTTGGGCTATAGTATCATAAAAGACCATGAAATAGATATTTTGCTTGAAGATATCTATCGCGACTACGGGTATGATTTTTTGCAGTATAGCCGTGCATCGATGAAGCGGAGGATTAATCGGCTTATGACGAATGACCGTTTGGCAAGTTTTGCTGAACTTCGTTTTGTATTAAAAGACAACCCGGCATTTTTGCAGCATTTTGTTGAAGAGATTACTGTTAACTTGACCGAGATGTTTCGAGATCCCTTATTCTTTCGTCAACTGCGGGAGGAAATTCTCCCTCAATTGGGGACATATCCATTGATCCGTGTATGGATTGCAGGATGCTCCACAGGAGAGGAAGCTTATTCGATGTCCATTTTGCTAAAAGAGGCTAATCTGTATCACAAGTCATTGATCTATGCAACGGATATTAATCCTCGGGTACTCGATATTGCCCGAAATGGTGTATATCCATTGAGCCAGATAAAATCTTTTTCCGAAAATTATATAGAATCTGGTGGAAAACAGGACTTTTCGAAATATTACACAGCAAATTATGAATGGGCAAAATTCGATGCCGATCTTAAGCAAAAAATGATTTTATCTACCCATAATCTGGTGTCAGACACATCATTTAATAGCTTTCAATTAATCCTTTGTCGGAATGTTTTGATCTATTTTAATAAAGATTTGCAGGAGCGTGTTTTTAAATTATTTGACGCGAGTCTAGAAAATTTAGGATATTTGGCATTAGGTAGTAAAGAAACCATACGATTTTCAGGGATTCAGCATAACTTTACAGCTGTAGGGGATCAAAAGATTTGGAAAAAACTTTTTACCTTATAGGGGATTGCAGGAAGGCATGAAAGTTTTGTGCCTGATGTAAAAAATGACGGTATATATAAACTATTTTATATGAGTAAAACAAAAACGGTGTTGATATTTGAGGACGATACCATTATTTTGGAGGTTATAACGGTTGTTTTGACAGATTTGGGGTTTCACGTTGAAGTTTCCGAAACTTCACATGATATTATCCAAAAGGTGGAATCTGCAGAGCCCGATCTTGTTTTAATGGATAACTGGATTCCAAACATCGGTGGGGTTGAAGCAACCAGATTGCTTAAATCAGATCAGCGTTTTAGCCATATTCCCGTAATTTACGTGTCGGCAAATAACGATATTCAATCCCTGGCAGATCGTGCCGGAGCGGATGATTTTCTATCTAAACCTTTTGATTTGGAAGATTTGGAAAATATTGTCAATAAATATATTGTATAGATCAATTTAAGGTTAGACTTAAAGGCTGCAAATCTCAGATTCTCGCAGGTTAGTTTAGTCGATGGAAGTATGCTGGTCTATGCCAGCATCAATTAGCTTTTGATCTATTATGTATTTGGTAAAAATGTATCGGTGATCTGACTACCAGGTATTTAGACCTTCCTGTAAAATAGTGTTATAGGTCTCCACGTTGAATTTATAGAGATCAGGAGCTTTATGGGCTCCGCCTTTCCGCTGTTCGTCAAGTTTTTGGAGGATACCCATATTTTTCATTTTACGATAAAAATTGCCACGATTAAGTTTCTTACCAAGCACTGTTTCATAGAGTCCTTGCAGGTCCGTCAGCGTAAACTTGTCTTGTAGCAAATTGTATCCTATTGGTTTATAAGAAAGCCGCTCGCGAAGAGTCCGGAGAGCCTTGTTGATGATTTTGCGATGATCCATGGTGATATTGAGCTCAGTGATGTCCCTAAAGTCGATCCACTGACAAGTCTCACTTAAGGAATCAGGTTGAGGAATTACGTGTTTGTAGTTTACCAGCGCGTAATAACCAATTGAAATAAATCGCTGTTTGTTCCACAATGTGTCTGGGTAATCTGCAAAGGATTGCTGGCTGCGCTGTGGGCATCCAAATACCGCAAATTCTTCCAAGAATATATCCTTCACACCTGAGCGTTCATAAAGTACGCGTTTGACCGCCTCGTCCGTATCTTCCTCTTTCCCTACATAGCCACCTGGCAGAAACCATTCTTTATTATAATTCATTTTTAGCAAAAGGATTCTCAAAGAACCTTGGTCGAAGCCAAAGACGACGGTATCCACAGAAATGTGAGGTAGAAATTTTTCATAGCTCTCTGCTGATGCGTTAATTAGCTGTGTTCTGAAATCCATATAACTGCTGTTTTTGGGTTAATATTACAAAAAAATATCGCAATGGGAGGTAAGTTGCCGGATAAAACTCGAACAATTCCTTATGCAAAAATTACATAAGGTGCTTTTTTGATAAATCAATTTACTGGTAATTAGTTGTTTGTGTTATTTTGTTGATTTTATTTTGTAATTGAACAAAAAGATTGTACACTTGTATTGCTTCATTATGAAGCAATGTAAATAACTGATTATAACGTGTTAAGCCAAATGTTTTTTTAGCCGTGAGGCGAATGTTTGACTACGAACTCATGTATTAAACGAACAGATTTTATGAATGTAAGAAACCTAATATTCGCTTCATCTTTCAGTCTATTTTTAACTTTTTCAGCACAAGGCCAGGTTTATCAAAAGATTGAGAATCAGTATGGCCCTGTTTTGGGGTATTCAACAGCTTCGGGCGTGAAGATCCTAAGTATTGCTGGAAATAAATTTAAGGATCTCAATCGAAATGGAAAATTAGACCGTTATGAAGATTGGCGTTTGACAGCAGAGGAGCGAGCTAAAGATCTCGCCTCAAAATTGTCTGTTGATCAGATTGCTGGGCTTATGTTGTATAGCAGGCATCAAGCTTTACCGGCACCGGCCTTTGGATTTATGGGAGGCACTTATCAAGGAAAAAACTATCAGGAAGGTCTAGTTTCACCTTGGGCTCTGACCGATCAGCAGCGTGAGTTTCTGGAGAAAGATGGGCTGAGGCATGTCCTGTTGACAGCAGTGAAAGATCCGGAGACCGCTGCCCGTTGGAATAATGAGTTGCAAGGTTTTGTGGAAGGCTTGGGATGGGGGATTCCGGCGAATAATAGTTCCGACCCACGTCATAATGCTGTTGTCAGTGCAGAGTTCAACGCTGGGGCAGGGGGGCAAATTTCAATGTGGCCGGATGGGCTTGCGATGGCGGCGACATTCGATCCAGCTATCGTCAAACGTTTTGGGCAAGTAGCGGCTTCGGAATATCGATCCTTGGGCATCACGACGGCATTATCACCACAGATAGATTTGGGTACCGAACCGCGTTGGTATCGTATCGGTATGACTTTTGGAGAGAGTCCCGAGTTGACAACAGCGATGGCTAGAGCTTATATCGATGGTTTTCAGACATCGAGTGGAAAAGACGAAATTGCCTTAGGCTGGGGGTATAAGAGTGTTAATGCTATGGTGAAACATTGGCCCAGTGGAGGGCCTGAGGAAGGTGGTCGGGATGGCCATTGGGCTATTGGAAAGTTTGCGGTATATCCAGGTGATAATCTGAAGCAACATATTATTCCATTTGTCAATGGAGCTTTTCAGTTGACAGGAAAGACGAGCAAAGCTGCCGCAGTTATGCCCTATTATACGATTTCTTTTGGTCAAGACGAGAAGAATGGTGAAAATGTGGGAAATGGTTATAGCAAATATTTGCTTACCGACTTGTTGCGCGGCACCTACGGTTATGATGGTGTGATCTGTTCGGACTGGTTGATTACGGGAGATGAAGCGCCTAAACCAGATGGATTTGCAGGTAAACCCTGGGGGGTAGAACAGCTGTCGGTGGCAGAGCGTCATTATAAAGCATTGATGGCAGGCATAGATCAATTTGGTGGCAATAACGATAAGGCTCCTGTTTTGATAGCCTATGAACTGGGCGTGAAAGAGCACGGACAGAAATTTATGCGGCAACGATTTGAAGCTTCTGCCAGAAGGCTTCTGTTAAATATTTTCCGGGTAGGACTCTTTGAAAATCCATATTTGGATGTCGAGGAAAGTCGCGCCACTGTCGGTAATCCGCTCCATATGAAGGAGGGCTACGACGCACAGGTAAAGTCCATTATTTTACTAAAGAATAGTGATCAGCAATTGCCTATTCTTGGACGGAAGAAAGTTTATGTTCCGAAGATGTATAGTGCAGCAATGAAAGATTGGTGGGGAAACTATGCACAGGCACGATTGGAATACCCCCTCAACATTGATCTCTTGCGAAAATATTCCGATGTAACCGATAACCCCAATGAAGCTGACCTTGCAATCGTGTTTGTACAGAGCCCGATCAGTGCAGAAGGTGGGTATAGCGCAAGGGATCGCAGGAATGGTGGAAATGGCTATGTTCCGATTTCCTTGCAGTATGGCACTTATACAGCCTCAGATGCACGAGCGGAGAGTATTGCCGCAGGTGATCCTATAATCGATCCATCGATTAAGAATAGGTCTTATAAGAATAAAATGGTGACTGCTGCGAATGTGATGGATCTTCAAACGATATTGGATACGAAGGATATGATGAAGGGGAAACCTATTTTGGTGTCTGTGACAGCAAACAAGCCCATGGTATTTGCCGAGTTTGAAAAGGAGGTATCAGGTATTATCCTAAATTTTGGTGTATCAACACAGGCTGTATTGGATGTTATGTTTGGAAAGTACGAACCTTCCGGTCTATTGCCTGTTCAAATGCCGGCAAACATGGCTACAGTTGAGAAACAAGCTGAGGACGTGCCTTTTGACATGGAAGTCTATGTTGATCAAGCAGGACACGCCTACGATTTTGGTTATGGTTTAAACTGGTCGGGAGTCATTAAAGATAAACGCGTAGGAGAGTTTGTGAGGAAATAATAGGGGATCATACCGAAAGTTTGGGGGGTAAAGTTTTTAAGCATACAGTTTCATTACTCTATATAAGAAGAATGTGGTGTCTCTTACGCCACGAAAGACACTCCTGAAAGCTTTGAGCTTTGCATTGAAAGATTCTGCTGAAGCATTGGTGCTTCTGTTGTCGAAGTAGTGTAGGATATATTGATGATGTGCCGCGATGGATCTTGCTACGCTCTCAA
>NZ_DDKA01000028.1:134613-149162 GCF_002339225.1 Sphingobacterium sp. UBA2610 | reverse complement strand
TAAAAGAAAACTTAACGGATACTGCAGATTATGTCGATGTGCAAACTGTTTTGGAAGAGAAGGTTGACCGCATCATGAAAGATATTGTAGGCTAATGGACAAGTGGAAACTATTATCCTCTGCATATATCTGTAAAGAGCCTTGGGCCACGCTGCGCAGAGATACTTGTGAGCTTCCGGATGGACGGATCAATGATCATTATTACGTACTGGAGTATCCAGATTGGGTCAATATGATCGGAATCACTGAGCAGAACGAGCTTTTGGTCATTAAGCAATACCGCCATGGAGCCGGCATTATTGCATTGGAGATTCCCGCAGGGACAACAGAAGCGGGAGAAGATCCTAAAAATGCCGCTGTGCGTGAAATGCTTGAAGAAACAGGCTATCAATTTGATCAGATTGAAGAGATCGCCACACTTTATGCCAATCCGGCGACAAGTGGCAATATCACTTATACTTATCTGATGACAGGCGGCAAAAAAGTTCAGGAACAGGCATTGGATGAACATGAGGAAATCGATGTCTATCGTATACCGCTTGAAGAAGCGAAAAGGATGCTACTGGACAACAAATTCAACCAGGCACTCCATGCGAGTGCGCTATTCTATGCTTTTAATAAATTAGGCTTGTTATAAAACAAGCCTAATTTTATTCTGTTTTTTTCATTCATACTTTTAATTTTCACTAGCATGCTGATTTTTGTACCTTTGCGTCATGGCAAGAGAAATTTTTGAAACCAAACGAAAGGCCCTGAAAATAAATCTGAACCCAGAGATTTATGGAACCTTTGCAGAAATCGGTGCTGGACAGGAAGTCGCACGTAACTTTTTCAACGCAGGAGCAGCATCAGGCACAATTGCTAAAACAATGTCGGCTTACGACATGGCTTTCAGTGATGCGATTTATGGTGAAGAGGCTGATGGTCGTTACGTCAGCAGAACACGTTTAAAGAAAATGCTCTCCCATGAATTCGATCTTCTTACCCAACGGCTTCATGGCGATAAATACTGCAACAAAAAATTCTTTGCCTTTGCAGATACCGTAACAACGCTCAATTTCACGAAGACAAATGAACCTCATGGCTGGATCGGACTTCGCTTCCAGCATGAAGTGGGAGGCCCTACAAATGATATTATTGTCCATGTAAGACTGCTAGACAGCGACAACCAATTACAACAAAAAGTTTTAGGTATCATTGGTGTTAACCTGTTATTTGCAGCTTATTATTATACAGACAATGTGCAGACCATGATCGAATCATTGGTCGATAACCTTTCTGTTGGTTCCGTTGAGATTGACCTGGTTAAATTAAACGGACCGCTGTTTGAAAACGTCAACCAACGTCTCATCAACTTATACCTGATCGCAAAGGGATTTGCTAAAGCCGCAATATTCCAGCCTGATGGCAAAGCAGTACAAATCAAAGATTATCTGTACAAAAAGAACATTATTTTACTTCGTACCAAATACCGTCAGAAATCCCTTCCAAACTTTGATCTCTTCAATCTTGCCGTTGAACAGTTCAAAAAAAATACGGGTGCAACTGACGCAGACACCATTGTATTAATTGAGGTGCTGATGGGAAATGTCCTGGAAGACACGCATGAAATTACAGGTGAGGACCTTCAGGAATTTGCTTCTAGAGCTGACGAATTATGTGCAACAGGCAATAATATTATCGTTAGCAACTTTAGAAGAAATAATCATTTAGCAGAGTTTATAAGCAACTTTAAGCCCAAAAACATTGGAATTGCAACCAACGTTTACAATTTAAAGAACATTTTCAATTCAGATAATTATAATAAAGAGCTATACACAAATGAACTCCTTTCCTATATCTCTGGAATGTTCAACAAAAATGTGAAACTCTATGCATATCCTTATCTCTTGAAAAAAGAAAATAAGATTATTACGACGCACAATATGCCCGTTTCTGAAGAAGCCAAACCTTTGTTTGAATTCTTAATTAAAAACGGCTATATCATCGATATTGAAAATTACGACGAGAAATTTGTAAAAACCGTATAAGCAAATCGTCTGCAAAATTTAAATTCATTATCTAGCCCAATTTTCTTAAATTGGGCTATCTTTATTTTTATGCCTTATGACGCAAGAAAATGTAATCCTGGTTGACAGCAATGACAATATGATTGGTAGCATGGAGAAATATGAAGCCCATGAAAAAGGGCTATTGCACCGTGCTTTTAGTGTATTTTTGTTCAATGATCAAGATGAATTACTGCTGCAACAAAGAGCTTTAAGTAAATACCACTGTGGCGGACTTTGGACCAATAGCTGTTGCTCGCATCAGCGTCTGGGAGAAACTAACGTAGAGGCCGCCAAAAGGCGCTTAATGGAAGAACTGGGCATTACAGCAATGGACCTTCAAGATACCTTCTCGTTCGTTTATAAGGCTCAATTTGACAACGGACTTACGGAGCATGAATTCGATTATGTCTTATTTGGAAAATTTAATGGAACTCCAGAATTTAACGAAGAAGAAGTTGCCGAAACAAAATACTTGAATCGGCAGGAAATTCAAGATGCAATACAACAGGCACCCCAGCAGTTTACGCCCTGGTTCAAACTCATCTATGAACGTGCTTTTGATACGTATTTCAGTATATATAAAAACAAATTATAACGGTCATATACCATACAAAAAAGATCCTGCCTTTTAAAAAGCAGGATCTTTTTTCTTTCGTTTGGTGAAGCACTATAAGAATTTTTTATAGATGGAATAAAGAATCTTAAGGTCATTCTCTCCCATGAACGCTGTATTTACGTCCTGCTGAATGTAGTGAATCTTAAATGCTTTTATTGCTGCATCCAGGTTACTCACATCGTATCCGATGATACGTAATGCCATTTTCGGATTAAAGTCTGCTGGCGGCGTCTCTAAATAGTCCTCATACCAAAAACCGAATCCTTGATCAGCCAGTTTTTTCCAAGGAAAACGTGATGGATCGTTTTTTCGAGTTGGTGCCAGATCCATATGTCCAATAAAATTTGCCTGCGGAATTCTATAAGTCGTTTTTAAATAGGCCAGCAACTGCGTCAAGGCATTTATCTGTGCATCAGTCCAAGGGTCAGTGGTCCCATTATTGTCTAGCTCAATGCCAATAGAAGAAGAATTGAGGTCCGTATCATTGCCCCATTTCCCCAACCCTGCATGATGCGCACGATAGAGGTCATTGACCATCTGCACTACTTTCCCATCCCGACCGACCACATAATGGGAGCTTACACCTGCTTTCGCGGAATGAAATGTACGGATGGTCTGTCCCAAGGAATCCTGTGCTGTATGATGAATAACAACAAAATTGGGCTTACGGATACCGAAATTAATCGAGGCGATCCATTGTTGATCTTTGACATTCACCTTCTCCAATTGACCGGTAACAGGCGATTGTTTATAGAGTTTTGACAATTCTTTTGCTTGCTTCTTATATACCTTTTCAGTCTTTGCGTATTTCCCCCCCGCACAGGACGCAAGCAATGCTGTCGCGACAAGAAGATTGATTGATAATTTTACAATTTTCATAACGAAATGTTTCAACGCAAACTAAAGCAAATTTGCCAACAAAAGCAAATTTATTAAGTCCATCTTATTGTCCGGGATATTTTCCAAACGCTCTTTTCTCATGCATATGTGGGACAATGTTGGTTGTTAAACTGGGACAATACAGTTTTAAAAAAAGCCCAAACCAATGTTTGAGCTTTTCCCTATCAACTATGCATTTCTTCTTTATAGAATAATTACGTTTTTATTATTTTAGTGCGCTGAGGTTTAATTTTGGCAAAAAACCTTTTAGCTCGTCCAGGCTATACCCATTTCCCCGAAGGGTAATTAAATAGCGATCTTTCTCGAGATAACTTATTTCGGAATTTTTCGCCGTTGAGCCTTCCACTCCTTTGCTATCCGTTGTTTTTGCCCGTTTGCCTTCAAACTCGCCAGTTTTTTCTATTTCAGTATCTGTAATTTTCTCTGAATCTACCATGAAGCCCATTTGCGCTAAGCCCACGATTGCCGAAGCTGTCTCGCCCGCCCCATCAATAATATTGACTTTAATTTCCTTTTGGTTATCTACAGTATATGTCGCCTCTCCAGATACAACCTCTGCCCCATACATGGATCCGCCAGAATAGGAAGTTCTTTTTAAACCATCTAAGCTTTCCGGTAAAAAAGCCTTCAACTCTTCCGAACTTAATGGTTTTTCGGATTTAAGTTTGGCTTGAAGGTCTTCCAATTTTTTTGCTCCATCACTCAGGTTATCCAAGTTGGATACTCCTTTAACTACATCCGAAATCCCAGCCTCTTTCTCCTTAGCATCTTCACTCCCTTCACTGGATTTGCTGTTGCCGCAGCTCGCGACCAAAAGGCCCAGTCCTAAGAGAACAGGCATTACTTTCCATTGTCTTTTCATGATTATCAGTTTTAATTAAAACGCCAAAAAGAACAAAATAATATAATTAATCTAAATTTTAAAATCTGTTTGTATACGATCCTTCGACGGTAAAGTTTAACCAGAGTTCCATTCTATTTTTCTTTTACCCATGCACCTGAACAGATTGCACAAAAAAAGGCCCCTATACGAATATAGAGGCCTTCATTATATTATAGCTACCGAGACTATGCTTCGGCGTACTCTTCAATAGATGGACACGAACAAATCAATGTACGGTCACCTTGAGAGTCGTTTACACGACCTACCGAAGGCCAGAATTTCCGTTCTCTTACATACTCCAATGGGTATGCGGCTGTTTGACGGCTGTAAGGTCTATCCCACTCGTCTGCGGTTACAACCGAAGCAGTATGTGGTGCATGTTTCAGTACATTGTTAGCTTGATCTACCGCTCCTGCTTCAACCGCTGCGATCTCTTCACGGATAGCAACTAATGCATCACAGAAACGATCCAATTCAGCCTTAGACTCTGATTCAGTAGGCTCAACCATCAATGTTCCTGCAACAGGGAAAGAAACAGTTGGTGCGTGGAAACCATAATCCATCAAACGTTTTGCAATATCTGCAACCTCGATACCAAAGTTTTTGAATCCACGGCAATCTAAGATCATTTCGTGTGCACAACGTCCGTTAGTACCTGAATAAAGTACTGGATATGCATTTTCTAAACGCGCTTTAATATAGTTTGCATTTAATATTGCTGTTCTTGTCGCATTTGTCAAACCTTCACCACCCATCATTGAAATATAGGCATGGGAAATAAGCAAGATCGATGCCGAACCAAATGGAGCTGCAGAAACAGCAGAGATACCCTCTTCACCAGAAGTCGAAACCACTTCGTGATTAGGTAAGAAAGGAACTAAGTGTTTCGCAACACCGATAGGTCCCATACCTGGACCTCCACCACCGTGAGGAATACAGAATGTTTTATGGAGGTTCAAGTGACAAACATCGGCACCAATATGCCCTGGGCTTGTCAATCCAACCTGTGCATTCATGTTCGCACCGTCCATATAAACCTGACCGCCGTTTGCATGAACAATTTCACAGACTTCAATGATCGACTCTTCAAATACACCGTGTGTAGAAGGATAAGTCACCATCAGTGAGTTCAAGTTTGCAGCATGTTCAGTCGCTTTCGCTCTTAAATCTGGAATATCGATATTTCCTAATTCATCACATTTCACAACGACCACTTTTAAACCTGCCATAGAAGCAGAAGCCGGGTTGGTTCCGTGTGCAGAAGCAGGGATCAAACAGATATTACGCCCATGATCACCACGGCTCTCATGGTAAGCACGGATAACCATCAGACCAGCGTACTCCCCTTGTGCTCCTGAATTTGGTTGGAAACTCATCTTCGCAAAACCAGTGATCTCAGACAACCAATCGTTCAATTCGCCAATCATTTGCATATATCCAGAAGTTTGATCTGCAGGAGCAAATGGATGCAAACCACCAAATCTCGCCCAAGTAACTGGTACCATTTCGGCTGTAGCATTCAATTTCATCGTACATGACCCCAATGGAATCATCGAGTGGCAAAGCGATAAATCTTTTGCTTCCAAAGATTTGATATAGCGCAACATCTCATGTTCAGAATGATAGCTATTAAAGTTTGGATGTGTTAAGTAGGCAGAAGTACGTACTAAATCGGCAGGAATTGAAGAACCTAAATTCTCTTCCAATGCATCGAAATCTACGTCATTCAATGTTTTACCTTGAATTTTAGCAAATACTTTGACAATTGTCTTGATATCTTCGTATGTCGTTGTTTCGTCGATAGCAATTGAAACTTCCGAACCATTGTAATAGAAGTTTAATTCGTTATTTAATGCTTCAGATTTCAAAGCACCAGCATGACCACCTAAGTCTACACGTAGTGTGTCAAAATAAGCTGCATTCAATTGCGTATAACCCAATGATTGTATTGCTTGATCCAATAGGTTGGCCAATGCATTGATACGTGATGCTATATTTTTGATTCCTTCAGGGCCATGGTATACGGCATAGAAAGAAGCCATAATCGCTAAAAGAGCTTGTGCAGTACAAATATTTGAAGAAGCTTTATCACGGCGGATATGCTGTTCACGAGTCTGCAAAGCCATACGCAATGCATACTTTCCATTTGAATCGGAAGTAACACCGATGATACGACCAGGGATATTACGTTTAAAGCTGTCGCGTGTCGCAAAATAGGCTGCATGAGGACCACCAAAGCCCATCGGTACACCAAAACGTTGCGAATTACCAACAACAACATCTGCACCCCATTCTCCCGGAGGCGTTAATAATGCTAAGCTCATCAAATCTGCCGCCGCACACACGGTAATATGCTTACTGTGAGCTGTAGCCGCAAATGATTTATAATCGACAATGGAGCCATCAGCAGCAGGATATTGAACAAATGCAGCAAATACATCGTCTGTTAATTCTGATTCAGCAATAGCCGCAATTTTAAGCTCGATACCAAAAGACAAAGCACGGGTCTTCAATACATCAATCGTCTGCGGATAGGCATTGTTCGACACCAAGAAAACATTAGCATCTTTATTTTTCCGAGCTGAATAAAGCATAAACATGGCTTCAGCTGCAGCCGTAGCTTCATCCAACAAAGAGGCATTGGCAATTTCTAAACCTGTGAAATCACAAATTACAGTCTGGAAGTTCAATAAAGCTTGTAACCTACCTTGTGCAATCTCCGCCTGATAAGGCGTATACTGCGTATACCATCCTGGGTTTTCAAATACATTGCGTTGAATGACGCCCGGAAGGATTACATCGTAGTAACCTTGACCAATAAAAGATTTAAAAACTTTATTTTTCTCAGCGATTTCCGCAATACGCTTTAAATAGGCTACCTCAGACAATGCTTTGGGAAGATTTAAAGGCTTTGGAGCACGAATTTGAGAAGGGACCGTTTGGTCAATAAGCTGGTCAATTGACGAAACGCCTAATTTAGCCAACATTTCATTCGCTTCAACTGGACTTGGGCCATTGTGGCGACTTTCGAATTTTTCTTGGAAGTGTATATTGCTCATGTGTGCAAAAAGTTAACGCTTATAGATAGTTAGCGACATAATAATTAGGCAATTAACTCTCTTATAAACAGTCGTTTTTTGGATGAGCAAAGATAGCAAAATAAATGACTGAAAACGAAGCAAAAAAGTGGATAAAAAGTCAGTTTTACTGAGCCACCGAAATGCAATCGATTGTCTTTGTCAATTAATTTTTGGAATAACCTCAAACATACAAGTTGTTCATTATAAATATAACAAACAATACAACAATCGCTTGCCACAATTTTAAAAAAGATAGGGTTATCTGCTATTTCACCCACGCATTTCTTTCATTACTTCACTATTCTTTTTTGCAATGCCAATGAATTTTCAATAAATTAGTATATGTACCAATTGTAAAGTGACTTCGAAATAACGATATACACTTTTTTGCTAAGAACAACTGATATCAAGGGTATGTTGCGATCAGAAATCTTAACAAAGAAAACATTATCCAGCTAGGGAAGCATCTCTTTTGACAAATGTAAATTATCACAAAAAACGAATATCATTTCTTTTTAACGAATATAAAACAGCGAAGTAACGATTATAAACCATGAGAAAACAGGTAACAGACAGCGTTCTTTTAGTAAGACCCTCTGTCTTCCGTAAAAATGAACAGACTGCGGTCAACAACTTCTTCCAAAAGGATATCGAAAATCTCAGTACAGAAGAAGTCAACAAAGAAGCGCAAGGAGAATTTGACGCGCTAGTAAATGAATTGAAGTCACATGGAATTTTGGTGACTGTCATTCAGGACGACGAAAAATCAGAAAGCCCCGACAGTATATTCCCCAATAATATTGTCTCCTTTCATCAGGATGGAAAAATAATTTTCTATCCTATGTTTGCTCCAAATCGTCGAAAAGAACATTTATTGGATTTCGAAGGGCCATTGAAGCAAAACGGTTATTATGTAAAACTGACTAAGGATCTCAGTGAAGCCGAAAACAATAAACAATATCTGGAGGGCACTGGCGCACTCGTTTTGGACCGTGCGCACCGTATAGCCTACTGTGCATTATCCGAAAGGGCGGACAGAAGTATGCTCGATGAATATTGCAGAACTGAAAACTATACACCTGTTGTATTTCACGCCTTCCAAACTGTCCATGGAGAGCGGAGACCTATCTATCACACCAATGTGGTGCTAGCCGTAGGCGAAGACTTTGCTATCTTATGTCCGCAGGCAATTGACGATCCCGCCGAGCTCAAAACCCTGCTGAAAAGTTTGAAAGATACAGGCAAGGAGATCATTGAAATCAACGAGAACCAACTCGAATCTTTTGCGGCAAACTGCCTCCAAGTGAGAAACAAATATGGGAATCGGTTTATTGTCCTGAGCAATCAGGCTTTATCCTCATTGACTTTATACCAAACAGCGCAATTAGAAAAGCATGGCAAAATTATTCATCAGGATCTTCATGTTATCGAAACATGTGGTGGCGGAAGTGTGCGTCACATGATGGCCGAAGTTTTTCTTCCGAAAGAAAAAGTCCTTGTATAGCGATTAAAGATCTGCCTACAAACCCTATTGCATGTAGACCTCGATAAGCTTAGATCTAATGAATATAAAAGACGAATCCCTCAAAACTATTGCTTTTGAGGGATTCGCCATGAAAAGTGTATTTTATATCGTTTTATGTGATTAGAACGAATACCTTAATCCCAATTGGAATTGATAAGGGTTACCCGAAGGTGATACAATTCCAGAGTTGTTTACATTATAATTAAACTGCTGTTTCGTAACATCAAAAGGCACCAATTTCTCTCCCGCGGCATCCTTTCCGCCTAAAGCATATAGATTTTGATTACCCAAAGACTCATTTACGCCCCAAGTCTTCTTAAATAAGTTGGCAACATTGAAAAGATCTCCCGATACCTCCAATGCATGGTTTTTATATAAATTGAATTTTTTAGCGATTCTAAGGTCGATCAAGCCATAAAAACCATTCACTCCACCATTACGCTCAGCTATTTTACCTTGATATTTTTTAATAAAATCTTTAAGGCTCTGACTCGCTTCTGGATTATTCAACAAATTATTCAATCCAGTAATCAGCTGTTTTGACGTATTGGGATTATTGGGATCAAAGATAAAGGCCAGATCATTGTCCCCAGCAACAAAGTCTCCATTTATATTTCCGCCGGCCAACAAACTGTATCGCGTACCGCCAATACCGGAGTACCGTACTCCCACGCTGACACCATAAAATGTTGGTAAAGTGCCATAGATCACAATCTTATTGCGGAATTGATTGTTCGAATAACTCATCTTGCTAAAATCGCGCGGATCATCTTTTACTGCCAAAGATAAGGTCGCTGTATTCGCCACGTTTCCATTGAAAGAAGTATTATCTTTCGCATCATTCCAGGTATAGCTAACCGATATAGATCCATCTTTGTAATATTGATAACTTGCATCCAATACGACTGCAAACTGATTCACTTTTCCTTCAGAGTTCAATTCTAGTACGCGGCCGAATTTATTGGAAATCCTTCCTTTTTTCCAATCCGGAGCCCCATCAACAATCGATGCCGCAGGAACAAAAACTCCCCTATTGTCTTCATTCGCTAATCTGAAGAACGGATCTTTCACCATATTACGATCCACATACATATAGTTATTACGCCCAAGATTCATATACCCTGAAAGACTCGCTTTTAACTTTTCGGTAAAGAAATGCGTATAAGATACATTTGCCTTGTAGACTACTGGAATTTTAGCGTCGGGTCCATAGGTATTGATCGTAGGTACTTGAAACTGCGCCAATGTTGGTGTTGTTAACGGGTCCTTTCTATAGCCCACAAAATTAGGTGTAGGTACATCATTACCTCGGACATCAACCGTCGCAAAATGCTTACCGTCAAAAGTCAAGTTATTGATGGTCATATAATTGTTAATATCTGAAGCGAAAACACCTGCTCCTATCCGGAAAAAGTCCTTTCGTTCTTCATTCACATCCCAAGTCATCTGGAAACGCGGCTGTACAACAAAAGATTTCAATTTATGATCTGTACGTACCCCAACTTCTTTCAGCAATTCTTCATTCAAAGGAGAGGTTGGATAATGACCATAATCCAATCGTAATCCCGCAACTAGATCCAACCCCTGTGCCAACTTGGTCTGTAACTGACCATATGCACCGGCATTGAATATCTTACCGACCACAGCTGGATCACTTACCAAAGGAACTTCACGATAATAAGCATATGGCTTCATGTCGTCAAAGTTTTGCATGGCTGTCTTTCCATCACTCGGCCTAAAGTGAAAGCGTCCATTGACCTCACTTCCATAAATCGAGTTTGCATGGGTATACATCAAGTCGACCCCAAAGGTATAATTGATATTATCGGTACTGTAATAGATATTATTAACAAGCTGAAATACATTATTTTTAAAAGATTCCTGTGCAAAACGATGTCCGCCCAATTGCAATGTGGTCTTTTTATCTTCTCCAGCGACCTTAGATACTGCATCCTCTACAATTGCACGGGGAATATTTTGACTAGGTAAAAGATCTCCTGGACTACTTTTTTGATAGGTATAGAGATGTTGTACTTTCAATTCATTTGTTACCTTAGGTGAAATAGTCGTACGCAAAGTTGCCAATAGACTGTTATCAATGTTTTTATCATTTCCGTAAGATTCATACAAGGTAATTGGCTTATTATCCTGTAATCCCAACTTATTATTATCACTTGTAAAGTTATTTCGGATCGTCAATAAGTTTTTCTCATTAATTTGCCAGTCAATTCTTCCAAAAATCGCGTCAGACCCTCGCTTTTTATCAAAAGCGCCATATTGACGTTCATTGCCCAATCCATACTTGTTACGTCCAATATTAACAAACTCATCCAAGGTGGCATTAGTAACATTAAATCTCTTCTCGTCGGCCTCAGAATTGATATCCGCAATAATCAGTGGGCGGGCATCCCGTTGATGATCCCATGCAACAAAATAATGCAATTTGTCTTTAATGATCGGACCGCCCAATGTAAATCCATATTGATAGGTAGAAAAATCATTGCTTCGTTTGTTTCCTCTGATATCGTAGGGACTGGACAACCAATCGGCCCTTGAATAAAGCCAAGCGCTTCCGTGCGTTTGATTTGTTCCCTGTTTGGTCACCGCACTAACGGTTCCGCCGCCCGCTCTTCCGTAGGTTACGTCATACTGGTTGGTGACCACTTTAAATTCCCGGACTGCTTCTATCGAAATGGAGAAAGGTGCGCCGCTACGGCTGGTTGTCGAACCTGCAGAAGTCGGATTTTTGGCATTCATACCATCGATGGTAAAATTGGTAGAAGAGCCCAACTGGCCACCGATATTATCTCCCTTACTCAAAGGAGACAAATCCATTAGCGACGTAAAATTCCGGCCGTTGACAGGCAACTTCGCGATATCCCTGGCTGTAACCGCGGTAGCGGCACCTAGATTTTCTATTTTATTCTTCAGCGTACTTATTCCTGTTAATTCAATAGTTTCCAATACATTCGACGTGTTTTGAATAGGAATGGTCAAGCGTACAATATCACCCTGATTTAAATTAAATCCCGAACGAACTTGTTCGCCATAACCTATATAAGTTACTTTGACGGTATAGGGACCACCTAAAGGCAACTCCTTAAAGTTGAAATCACCATTTGCATTGGTTGAGGTCTTCGTTGTGAAACCGGTCGATTCATTCCGTACTTCGATGGAAGCACCATGAACCCCTTTGTTGTTCTCGTCCGTAATCTTTCCGGAAAACCCGGCTTGGGTCGTTTGTGCGTACAACCCTGTTCCAAGTGCGATGGCACACGTTGTAAGTAGAAATTCTTTCATTTAGTTGTTGGTTGTGATAATGAAAGCAAAACTACATCGGAACTGTAAACAGGAGCTAAACGAAATATTATGAAATTATAAACAAAGCATTTCAACGTGTATATAAACAAAATGAAACTTCTTTAGGAAAAAAAGACAATATCGGAAAAGGCAACAAAAGTATTTTAATATAGGGATAGAAATATCCCGATACTGCAAACATCATGATTTAGCAGACAGTAACAAAAAGAACGCAAACTGAAAATTCTTTCTGGCCAATAATATCACAAAAAAGTCAGCCGAAGCTGACTTTCTAATATAAAATTGTAAACTTAAAATCCAATGGATTAAAGTACTTGTAAAGGTCCCTAAAGAGGCTATCACCATATTTGACATAAAGCAAAGCGAAATTTTCAGAGCGCTCCTGCAGTCCTCCACCCGGAAAAAGCTTTTCCTTCACGTTATCAATATCCGTTAAAGCATGCTGATGGTTCCGCTTCTCAGCTTTCATCAGCTTTTTCTCCAAATTATTGATCGCTTTCTTTAACCTTGCTTTTACGGCTTCAGTGCTAGGACCCAAACTTGGATCTATTTTATGAGTTCTTAACCTTATCTTACCAAAAATGGCGTTCAGCTCCATCCATTCGTCATTGAGATTCAGTCGTTCTTTGGTATGACGTCGAACATACTCTTTTTTCAGCACTTCTGCCGGCCGAAAAATACTCTTAAATGTAAGATCAACACGAAACAACTTAGCTGCAACGTTGTCCTCGGTAATCATTGCTGAGTTACGAGGGATCAAAATTGGAAAATCTACCTGATATTGGTCAAAGTTGGATTTTAACTGCATCCAATAGACCATTTCGGCGCCACCGCCAATATAAGCAAGATTGGGAAGTATAATTTCTTGATACATCGGCCGCATGACCACATTTGGACTGAAACGCTCTGGATAACGCTCGATCTCCTGCTCCAGCTCTGCTTTGGTAAAATAAATATGCTGGTGCAATACTTCGTATCGGCCGTCAGCAGTCAGTACTAAACGCTCTCTAAATTCGTCCGTCAAATAAAAGAAATTAATCTCACGGGCATGCACTTGGGTAGAGAAACCATTTGATTCCAACTCTTCCGATCGCGCTGTTATTGCCTTAAAGCTTTTTTCAGAGAAGATATCTTCCTTAATAATTGGCTTGAACAGTTCCTTCAATTCCCGGTCATCTGCATCGACGATCAAAAGACCGTAAGACTTAAACAACTCATTGACCATATACCGTGTTGCATCTGCTAATCGATCATGGTTCAAATAGGCTTCTTCTACAATGCGTGTCAGCCTGGTCGAATTTTCGGAAAGCCCTAAAATATTGGTATACTGCTTCACAGCATCAACGATTGTTGCGGTATCCATTCGCCCCGTAGCAGAAACAGCAGGAGTATCCCAAGCAATTTTCTTACCGAAGACTTTGGTGTGGTTGATCTCTTCAAAATCATGATCTTCGGTTGCCATCCAATATACTGGAATAAACGTTTTATCAGGATGCTTGGCATGTAAATCTTCAGACAAACGTATTGCCGTCATGATTTTAAAAATAAAATATAAAGGCCCTGTAAAAATATTGAGCTGATGCCCAGTTGTAATGGTATAGGAATTTTGGTCGAGCAACAGTTCTATATTGGCCGCTACAGCAGGAGAATCCTTTAATAGTTCGCCATATTGTTTTTTAAGACGCTCAACAAGAATTTCCCTGTGTTCAAATTTCTTCTTTTCGTTCAATTGCTTTTCAAAACCAGCCCAGGTAGGCCAATTCCCAACAAAAGGTTTTAAGGCTTCATCATGTGCCAAATAGGCTAATAAAGTCTTGGAGAAGCTATTTGTTTCACTATATTCAATATAAGTTGCCTTCATCTGCAAATTTTATTAATTATTCTCTATTCTTAATTGATAACGAAAATCCCCCAAAGCAACCTGACATGGCAGTGAATCTTTTCCGTTAATAGAACCTATTTTCAATTTCAATCAGAAGGCTGATTCATCCTGAAACTACAGGCTTTCTTGAATCTGATTTTAAACGGCTATAGATTGTTTAAAATGGGGATTGTACGTTTACAAATGTATCTAGTTTGCCCCGACAAAATAGTGAATTTTCACAAAAAGCTTGTCCCGCTTTTAAATTATATCATTTTACTGACAATTGCCTATAAACAAACGGGCCTCCCT
>NZ_DDKA01000028.1:124018-134407 GCF_002339225.1 Sphingobacterium sp. UBA2610 | reverse complement strand
AGGGAGGCCCGTTTGTTTATAGTATCATCTATAAGCTTTTATACTTATTTCCTTACAATCTCACCATATAGATCGAAATCTTCAGCTCGGTCGATTTTTACCTGAACAAAATCACCAATGCGTGCATAAGAATCTACCGCGGGAATCAAGACCTCATTGTCGACCTCCGGAGAATCGTATTCTGTCCGGCCAATAAAGTAATCGCCGTCTACCCGATCAACCAGTACTTTATAGGTATTACCGACTTTGGACTGATTGATATCGTACGAAATACCTTGCTGTATTTCCATGATGGCTTCCACCCGTCCTTCTTTTACTTCCTGTGGAACATCGTCCTCCAGAGAATGTGCGTGCGTCTTTTCTTCATGAGAATAGGTAAAACACCCTAATCTGTCAAAACGGGTTTCTTCAACCCAATCCAACATCTCCTGAAAATCCTGTTCAGTTTCACCTGGATAACCACAAATTAATGTTGTACGCAAAGCGATATCTGGAACTTTGTCACGTATTGCGTTGACAAGATCAATCTGTTTCTGTTTTGTTGTACCTCTTCGCATAGACTTCAACATCGGATCAGATATATGTTGTAGTGGCATATCCAAGTAATTACAGATATTCGAACGTTCGTTCATTGCGTCCAAAATATCCATTGGGAAACCCGAAGGATAGGCATACTGCAGTCTGATCCATTCGATACCATCAACATCTGACAAATGGCGCATTAAATCAGAAAGATTGCGCTTTCCATAAATATCTAAGCCATAATAGGTCAGGTCTTGTGCAATCAGAATCAATTCTTTCGTGCCGTTCGAGGCAAGAAATTTTGCCTCTTTGACAAGATCGTCAATGGATTTAGAAACGTGTTTACCACGCATCAGGGGAATTGCACAAAAAGAACATGGTCGGTTACAACCTTCAGCGATCTTAAAGTAAGAAAAATGCGAAGGTGTTGTCAATAAGCGCTCACCCAATAACTCGTGTCGATAATCAGCACCAATGGATGACAATAGCTCCGGTAAATCGTTCGTACCGAAAAAGGCATCAACATTGGGGATTTCAGCCTGTAACTCCGGCTTATATCGCTCAGAAAGACAACCTGTAACGATCACTTTGTTGATTTTACCCTGATCTTTTAGATCCGAATATTGTAAGATCGCATCAATTGACTCCTGTTTGGCATTATCAATAAAACCGCAGGTATTGATTACGACAATATCATTCGCTTGTATATTGGATGCTTCATGCACGACTTCCATCTGATTGCCCTTTAACTGGCCCATCAGGACTTCACTATCGTGAATATTTTTCGAACAGCCCAAGGTTACCACATTGACACGTGGTTTATTTATCAAAGGGGCTGGTTTCGCGTATTTTGTCTTCATATGATTAGACGGTAGACTCTATTTGAAAAGGGAGTCGACAAATTCCTTTTTGTTAAACAACTGAAGATCACCAATTTTCTCTCCTACACCAATATATTTCACCGGGATCTTAAATTGATCAGATATACCAATAACCACCCCGCCCTTCGCCGTTCCATCGAGTTTCGTCAATGCTAAAGCGTTCACATCGGTTGCCTGTGTAAATTGCGTACATTGCTCAATGGCGTTTTGCCCTGTTGATGCGTCCAAGACCAACAAGATTTCATGTGGTGCACCTGGAACAACCTTTTGCATAACATTCTTAATCTTCGTGAGCTCATTCATTAGCCCAACCTTATTGTGCAAACGGCCTGCGGTATCAATGATACACACATCTTCGCCATTTGCTACTGCCGATTTCACGGTATCATAAGCCACTGAAGCAGGATCCGAGCCCATGGCCTGAGCGACAACACGCACGCCAACACGCTCACCCCATAATTTAAGTTGATCAACAGCAGCCGCCCGAAAGGTATCCGCTGCCCCCAATACAACTTTGCTTCCAGCTTGTTTCAGCTGATGAGCCAGTTTGCCAATAGTCGTTGTCTTGCCAACCCCATTGACACCTACAACCATAATAACGTATGGTTTATGATCGCCATAATTGAAATTCTCGAAATCAGCACTATTGTTCTCTGCCAGTAGCGTTTGAATTTCTTCTTTCAGGAGATTGTTGAGCTCAGAAGTAGAAACGTACTTATCTCGGGCAACACGGGCCTGTATGCGATCAATGATTTTTAAGGTAGTCGTAACCCCAACATCAGAAGTAACCAAAACCTCTTCCAGATTATCCAGCACATCGTCATCTACTGTTGATTTACCGACGACAGCTTTTGTAATCTTGGAAAGAAAGCCTTCTTTTGTTTTTTCCAAACCTTTGTCTAAGGCCTGTTCTTCTTCTTGTGTTTGTGGTTTTTTCTTAAAAAAATCAAATAATCCCATGGAGTGTAGTAGTGAAAATTGATGTTCAAATATAAACAAATGTCCTCAACAAAAAAAGCCCTTTCGGTAGGATACCAAAACGGCTATTTTTATCGAATTCTTTTTAAAGAAAAACTTTAAAAAAGGAAAATGCTACTCGTTATTTTTGAGCTGCAGCAACGACGTCTTTCACTTTATCGTTGTGAACCATACCTTCTTTGAAAGTATACGCGCCAGTTTTTGCAGATTTAGTAGTAATAATAACCTTTGTAAATTCTTTACCGCCACCTTTTTGTAACGATGCAACTGCTTTCTTTGCCATGGTATATTAATATTTTACTTAGCCTCTCTTTCAAGTGCTAAGATGTGTGACTTACTTAATTTCTTTATGAACAGTAACTTTTCTCAATACTGGGTTGAATTTTTTCAATTCCAAACGCTCAGTTGTGTTCTTTTTGTTTTTAGTAGTGATGTAACGAGACATTCCCGGAAGACCACTTTCTTTGTGTTCAGTACATTCTAAGATAACTTGTACTCTATTTCCTTTTTTAGCCATTGTTTTACTTTATTTTGAATCCTATTATAGGATTGAAATTCATGAATAATCTTAATGTAACAGGCGCGACAATCAATTAGATTGACCCTTTAACGATAAATTTATTGATCGCTGCTGTAATCCCGTTCTTATTGATAGTCTTGATAGCAGAAGTAGATACTTTCAACGTAATCCAACGATCTTCTTCTGGAATGTAAAAACGTTTCGTTTGTAAATTTGGATAGAATTTACGTTTAGTTTTAACGTTTGAGTGAGAAACGTTATTTCCTGTTAACGCCGCTTTGCCTGTTAAATCACAAATTCTTGACATGATATTATTTTTTTGTTGTCTTTATTACAATATGTTAATCCTTTGCACTCTCTGCAAAGAGTTTGCAAATATCTATATTTTTTTTTGGATAAGCAACAAGATAATTGGAATTATTTTTAAAAATAGTTCTACACAGGAAGGGTAAGGGCAAAAATAAAGGATTTTATTGTATTATATTTGCTCTGTAAAGAAAAATAGTTTTCAACAATTCACATTTATGAACAAATATCTTCGCAAGGGCTTAAGGGAAATAATCATTGGTGTCGTACTTGTAATCTTAGGATATTACCTCATGGAACAACGCTCCAACTGGTATAAACTTGCTATGCTTGTCGGAGTTATTGTATTTAGTATCGGTGTCCTGACTTTGATCTATCGCATGATTCGTAAAGTAGACCGAAATGCCATTATGGAGATGCGCGAAGAATCGCATAAAAAAGAGAAAGAAGGAGATGCTGATCAAAACTAGGGGTATTGTCCTAAAAACAACCAACTATTCGGAGAGTAGCCTTGTTGCGCAGATATACACGGAACAGTTTGGGATGCAATCCTATCTCATCACGGGCGCAAGGAAGCCTAAAGCAAAGATCAAGGCCAATATTCTTCAACCCTTACATTTACTGGAAATTGTCGCTACACATAAAGATAATGGTTCTTTACAGCGGATCTCCGAAGCGCGTCAAGTCCCTGTCTTGCAAGAAATACCTTATGATATTGTTAAAAGCTCGCTCGCACTTTTTCTGAATGAAATACTCTATAAAATTCTGAAGGAACAAGAAAATGACGATTATCTTTTTGAATTCATCCATCAGTCTGTACGTTGGCTAGATGAAACGCATTTAAATCTGGCCAATTTCCATCTTGTTTTTTTAATCAAGCTAACCCGCTTTCTCGGGTTTTATCCCGCTGAATCAAAACAGGCCCACCCTTATTTTAATCTTCATGAAGCTACCTTCTCCGATAGCCTTCCTGAACACCCGCTTGTATTACAGGAACCACATACGTCAATTTTCAGAAATTTAATCGAATCCGAATATTCGAATTGTGACCGCATAAAAATGACCGCTTCTGATCGACAATTCCTGCTGGAAAAAGTGCTCGACTTCTATCGTCTCCACCGCACAAATTTTAAAGAAATAAAATCGCTCTATATACTCGAAGAAATATTTAGATAAGCTACGCACAGCTTTCTCCTTTGAAAGCGAATTCTATGCTGCCTTTAGATCCAAAACAGGCGGATGAACGCGGCTATTCTTTTGCGCAAGCGCAGCAACTGTAGCTCTTCCAAACACTTACCCTTTTATAATAATTGATCTCTCGGATAAATTCTTGGTACATTTATTGTAAAAAAATTGAAATAACATTTTGATTTACTAGAATCATTTTCACCTAAAAAAGTCTTAAAATATGGAACTTAAAGAAAACTTTTTAAAGGTTGTTCGAGACAACTATGCCAACTTTGAAGGAAGGGCTCGCCGTAAGGAATATTGGATGTTTTTCCTTGCAAATCTCATCATTAGCGCAATATTTGCAATACTTGGACAAATTGCAAGCTTATTTACGTATGTCTCAGGTTTAGTAAGTTTAGCTTTAATAATTCCTGGAATAGCCGTTACGGTCCGAAGATTACATGACACCAATAAATCAGGCTGGTTTATATTAGTTGCATTGATTCCATTTATTGGTTGGATCTACCTGCTTTACTTATTGGTACTGGAAGGCGACAAGGCTTCAAATCAATATGGTCCAGATCCCAAAGGGATGGAAAACGTAACAAATCATCCTTTTACTCAAAGCCAAGATCCCTTCGGTTCTTCTCGGCCACAGGACCCATTTGGAAGTTCACAACCATCAAATCCTACGCCACCAGCACCTGATAAAGATCCTTTTGCTTAGATGCTAACAGCATAAAAAAAGCTTTCACAATTGTGAAAGCTTTTTTTATATTATTTTGCTTCTTCTCTATACCACATCAATGGTCGTCAAAAGAAAATATTCGATAGCCTACAAACATGTATACGCTCGTCGAATGCAATCCAATAAAAAATTAATGTCTGTGTTTTTTCTTTTGTTGTCCCGGAGCAAAATCACGTGCCGACTGCTCACCATAGTATTTTTTAGCATGCCCAGGAGGCATTCTTTTCGGACCACGGCCATGACCATGGTGATGATGGGCAGAATAACAGGCCGACATGGATAGCGCAATAACAACAGACAGCCCCAATACTAGAATACGTTTCATCTTCACTAACTATTTTTAAATACCCTATTACAATTATCAGTCCAAATTATTTACTCAAGCAAGTAAACACGCCCTGTCGCAGAATATCCTTTTCTAAGAGCCAGATTTCCCATAAAATAAAAAAGCCCATGCTGTTCGCATAGGCCTTTTCACAATAAATATATCTTGAATCTAATTAGATAACTCTTACATTTACCGCATTAAGACCTTTACGGCCTTGTTCAACTTCGTAAGATACATTGTCATTCTCACGAACTTTGTCTACTAATCCAGAAACGTGAACAAAAATTTCGCTCTCGCCTGAGTTAGGGATGATGAAACCGAAACCTTTGGTCTCATTAAAGAATTTTACTTTACCTTCTTGCATGGCACTATATTATTAATTTCCCTAAAGGTAGAGAAATAAAATCAAAAATCTTAACCTTTTTATTTTTTTTATCCGTTAAACTTTTTCATAAACTTTGGCTCCAATCTTGTAGCAATGCGATAATGGCAATCGTATTATTATAAAAAGTTAAAGACGAAAAATATGAAAAAAATACTATTAGGACTAGCCTTTTTAGGTTTGATGACCCAAGTAAACGCGCAACAAATGGTTAATAAAGAATTTGTATCTACGGTAGGCCGTGCAGAAGAAGAAGTAACACCAGATATTATCTATATTGATGTTACCCTAAAAGAGTTTTATGAGAACGGTAACACGAAGAAAAAGGCCGCAATAGAAAAGCTAGAAAAAGATCTGTTCGATTCGGCGACAAAAGCGGGTGTAAAAAAAGAAGATTTTACCATCCAGAATATCTGGAGCTATAATGTTCCGGATAAAAAGAAAAAAGACACCGATATCTTGCTCTCCAGACAATACCGTATTAAGGTAACCAACTTGAACAATTTGGGCCAACTATTAGACGGTGTTGACAAAGCCGGTATCCAAAGCACCTATATTAGCGAATATGATTATTCAAAGAAAAAGGAGTTGGAAAAAAGTTTAAAAACCAAGGCGGTATTGGATGCAAAAGTCAATGCTCAAATTTTGGCAGAAGCCGCAGGCCAAAAAATTGGTAAAGCGATCGTATTATCTGAAACACCACAACAAATTATATTTGGCGTACAACCGATGATGCGTAATGCCATGTATAAAGGTGCTATGGCCGAAGCAGCAGACAGCGCTGGTGACAGTGGGTTAGATTTAAATATCAGACCGATGAAAGTTACGAGTGAAATCAGCGCTTCATTTGAGTTATTGTAATCATGCATAGGGAAAAAACTCCAGCAGATAAATTAAAACAAATTGACCAAGATTTCGGTTGGATTGACCGAATATCTTGGTTAATGGATAATCAATTCAAGATTGGAAACTTTCGCTTCGGACTTGATCCAGTCTTGAATCTCATCCCCTTAGGTGGCGCGATAGCGGGCTTCGGAACCTCTCTGGTTCTTGTCATAGCCATGTGGCGTAACGGCGCCAGTCCAAAATTAGTCATACGCATGTTACTCAATATCTCGATTGATGCTGTTTTGGGTAGCATTCCTTTCCTCGGAAACTTTTTTGATTTTTTTAGCAAGGCCAATGAAAAGAACATCAAATTATTACGACAACATTACTACGAAGGCAAGCATTCAGGCTCGGGTATCGGTATAATCATCAGTATTCTAACGGTCTTCTTCTTATTCATCGGTGTTACATTTTATCTTATCTGGACGTTATTCTCTTGGGCATTCTCGCTATTGAATACCCTCGGATCCTAAATAAACCTCCTTGCTTCACCTATAGGGCAGAATCCTTCGCATTTCTCTTAAAACAGTTGCCCATATCTAATATCTATTTAATAATTTTGATCGCGATAGTCATCGTGTTATGACATCCAGAACTTAATCTCAAATTTAAAATGAGCAAAAAAAGAATATTTGCACTGATTTTGATCGTCATCATGCTGGCCGCAATTTTGACTAACCCAAGCAAAGAGGAACACGAAAAGGTTGTACGCGCGAAAGCTGAACAGCTATTGAAAAGCCAGCTTCATGCGAAAGATCAAGAGTTTTTCGGATTGGGGATGCAGCTCTTCGGAAATGACATCGTCGATAAATTTATCCAAAGTTCCGTTGTGGTCGACAACTACTATTTGTTTTCGCTAACCAAAATAAAATGGCAGGGTACAGAACAGATTATCGGTGGCGGAGCTTTTAAATACATCTGGCTGAGCCCAAAAATTGATGAAAAGGCCGACGAAATTATTGCTGCATTGAAAAAGATTTAACATGCCTTTAGAAATACTTTATCAAGACGAATCCATCGTTGCAATCAATAAACCACATGGACTATTGGTGCACCGATCTGCTATTGCGCGCGATGCTTCAGCGTTTGCCCTACAGCTCCTTCGGGACCAATTAGGAAAAACCGTTTATCCCGCACATCGTTTGGACAGGAAGACCGGAGGCATTCTGTTATTTTCATTAAATAAGGAGACGGACCAATACTTACAAAAAAGTTTTCAGGAGCGTAAGATCGACAAAAAATACCTCGCTGTTCTGAGGGGCTTCGCGCCAGCAGAAGGCCTGATTGACTATCCCTTAAAAAGGGACGATGGCACCGTTCAGGAAGCACAAACATCTTTTCGCTTACTTGCTCAAGGCGAGTTGGCCGTTCCCTTCGGAAAATTTCCGACAGCACGATACAGTCTCGTCGAAGCCAACCCAATTACGGGTCGTATGCATCAGTTACGTCGCCATTTTGCACATATCTTTCATCCCATTATCGGCGATCGTCCGCACGGATGCAACAAACAAAACAGGTTCTGGAAAGAAGCCTACCAAATGGATACCTTGCTATTGCATGCGTCGGAACTGACCTTTAAACATCCATTATCGGGCGACGATATTCACATCAAAGCGCCTCTACAACCCGATTTCATCCGGGTATTGGAAATATTAAACCTCAACGCGATATGTTAAAATTGATTCTCGAAGCCTTTATCAGCATATCCGGTATTACCGCAGCTTCCGGTATCGTCTACCAGAACAGGCAGATACATATCGTTTCTGACAATAGCAATTATATCTACAGCTATAGTATCACAGACCAAAAGTTGTCTAAAACGGCACTACGGCAGTCTGATCCAATGGAAAATAGGGCTAAAGCAGCTAAAATGGATTTGGAATCGATCACTTTCGATGGAAGCCGCTATTATCTCTATGGTTCTGGTTCTACCCCAAACAGAAACACTCGTTTTATTTGGGACGGCAAAACAGTCCTTCAGGAAGACTACAGTAACATCTATTCTTCCTTAATGGAAAAATTCAATATTTCCAAAGAAGACTTCAATATTGAAGGCGTAGTTCATTTAAAAGATAAGATCTTATTTTTTAACCGGGGAAATGGCCCTAAAGGCATAAATGCCATTTTAGAGTATCATCCGCTTGCTGCTGAACAATCCCGCTGTATCCCGATTGAACTACCCAAGCTCAATGGCATCTCGACAGGTTTCTCAGATGCCACCCTGGTTGGAAATGAAATCTATTTTATTGCTACCGCCGAAAATGCAAAATCGACTTATCTGGATGGAGAGATCAGTGGTTCCCTCCTTGGAAAAATACCTTCCGATCTTTCCGGCAAACCCGAGACATTCGAAATTCCCGAAAAGCATAAATTTGAAGGAATCACATTGAAAGAGGAAACTGCCCATGGCCTAATGTTCCTACTATGTGAAGATACCGATAGCGAAGATGATCATATGACCATCTATTCGCTCCGGGTAAGCAATTAAATCGATTGTTCTAAAATGGATTCACAGTGAGGAATCACGTATATTTTATTAAATTTGTAGCTGATTAAAACTTAATTTTTATGTTAAAAAATACTGCCCTTTCGGAGACGCACATTGCTTTAGGAGCAAAAATGGTTCCCTTTGCAGGCTTCAACATGCCCGTACAATACACAGGCATCAATGATGAGCACGAAACAGTTCGCACAGGTGTAGGAGTTTTTGATGTAAGCCACATGGGTGAATTCATCCTAAAAGGGGAAAAAGCCCTGGATCTACTTCAAAAAATCTCTTCCAATGATGTGTCAAAATTATACGATGGCAAAGTTCAATATGCTTATATCCCCAATGAAACTGGCGGTGTAGTTGATGACTTCCTAACATACCGTATAGACGATAAGACATATTTTTTGGTTGTGAATGCGTCAAATATTGAGAAAGACTGGAACTGGATCTCCAAATACAATACAGCTGGTGTGGAGATGAAGAATATCTCTGATCAAACCTCCTTATTCGCGGTACAAGGTCCTAAGGCTGCAGATGCACTTCAATCGCTTACCGACATCGAATTAGCTCCAATGGAATATTATACCTTTGCAAAAGGTACATTTGCGGGCGTAGAGAATGTGTTGGTTTCTGCAACAGGATATACGGGAGCTGGAGGTTTTGAAATCTATGTGGCCAATGAAGATGCCCAAAAAGTATGGGATGCTATTTTCGAAGCCGGTAAAGCTTATGGAATCAAACCTATTGGTTTAGGTGCCCGTGATACTTTACGTCTAGAAATGGGTTTCTGCCTATACGGAAATGACATCGACGATAATACCTCTCCTTTAGAAGGCGGTTTAGGCTGGGTAACGAAGTTTACAAAAGACTTTGTGAATTCTGCGGCGCTTAAAGCGGAAAAAGAAGCTGGTCTAAAGAAAAAGCTCGTTGGTTTCGAAATGATTGACAGAGGCATTCCTCGTCATGATTACGAAATTGTTGATGCTGATGGAAATGTAATTGGACGTGTGACTTCAGGTACACAATCACCAACATTGAAAAAATCAATCGGTTTAGGTTATGTGGACACAGCCTTTTCAAAAGACGGCACCGAGATCTTCATTCTGATCCGTAATCAAAAAATAAAAGCAAAAGTAACAAAACCACCATTTGTGAAGTAATAAAAAAAGCCTGCT
>NZ_DDKA01000028.1:94374-123803 GCF_002339225.1 Sphingobacterium sp. UBA2610 | reverse complement strand
AGCAGGCTTTTTTTATTACTTCTTCTTTTGTTTTGTAATAAGTTGTTGTTTACCGCTTTCTTTTTGCTGAATAAGTGATCGAACCCGTTTGCTTAAAACAACACGGAGATAGATCAAAACCACCAAAAAGGCGATGGATAATCCCGTTACCAGCATGTTGCCGGCCTTATACCCTTCAAAACCACTGTAAACTAAAAATACAATAGCCAAACTCAACACTATATTTAGAAAAAAATACTTTAACATATCACTTTTTTATTAATCCCAATACCCGCTGTCTCCATCCGCCAAAGAAATAGAATGCTCCACCAACAATGTTTAATAAAACAATCGTCAAAGCCATCAGCATCCTTTCTGTGTTAGAAATTGTCCTCGAAAGCATGATTTCCCGTAGAACCAATATTACCCATAGGAGAGACAATAGAATGGAAAGGCTACCTAATATGGGGAATATACCAAGGTTAAATAATCGCGCTAAAATAGCTACGCTATAAAAAGCAAGACTAAACAAGAAAGCTTGCTTAGTCTGATGCTCCAAATTTTTCATCTTAATAAACGTCTAACTCTGGATCGATTTCCTCTTTCCAAGCTAAAATTCCGCCTTTTAAATTTGCAAGATTGTCAAAACCCTGTTGTTCCAATAACATAATCGCCTGTGCAGAACGTTTTCCAGAACGGCATTGTACGATAACAGGTTTATCTTTCGCAATCTTATCAGCTTCGATCAGTATACCTGAAAGTGGAATATTCAATCCATTTAAATTGGATACTTCATACTCAAAGGATTCACGAACGTCTATCAACTGAAAATCTTCGTTGTTATCGATTTTATTCTTTAATTCTTGTACAGATACTTCTTTCATTTTCAAACAATTTAATAGTCAAATATACTACATTTTTTCCGAAAGTGTTCGCTTTCCTGGATGCTCAAAATCAGTCGATGTTGCTAAGAGTAGCCTCAATTTTTAGTGTATTAACGGCATTAGAAATCTTAGATGGGTTTTGCCTGTCATCGGATCATTTGAAATGGATCATTTTAGGAAGTTTATTGTCTGCACAATTCGCTTGTAGAATTTTCCTTATCTTCACCCAGACTTTACTAAGCTTTATATGAATTCAATACCTAAAATTATACTGTCTATATCTTTACTTGCACTCTCGGCAGTAAGCTATGGACAGCAAGTTATTTCCGAGCAGGAACGCCAAGATGTGAGCCGCATACTCAATACCCTAGCCGCTGACGATATGCGTGGGAGATCGGCTTTGACAAAAGACATCGAACCAGCTGCAGATTTTATCGCTGCCGAAATGAAGAGAATAGGCCTTAGCCCCTACGCAGAACAAAATTACAGGCAAACATTCCAATTGGATAAAATCTCTCCGGTAAGCAAATCCGCAACCATCAATAAGCAGCTGATCCCAGCTGACCATGTTATTTCACTTGGAAACCACGTTGATTTACAGTGGGATAATCGAAGTAGCCTTAACATCGTCGAAATAAAATCGGGCGATGATTTTGCGAAAGTATTTAGAGAACATTCTCTAGCCAAAGAAAATACACTTGTATTGGTAGACCCCTCCTTTGAAAGCTATTTTGTGCGTTTTGGTCAAATGCTCAACTCTCCTAAATTTATAGAGGACCCCTCCAAACAAAAACCATCAATTGTCTACCTTTTAACAGCGGAGAAACCCCAAACTTTTCAAATTCATATTGAACGGAAGCTTCAAAATTTCCCCTTGTTTAACGTGGCAGGAATCATCCCCGGGAAAAGTAAACCGAACGAATACGTTATCTTTTCGGGACATTACGATCATATTGGCATCCTTCAGGCAGTAGGCCAAGATTCTATTGCCAATGGCGCCGATGACGATGCCTCAGGTGTGACCGCAATGTTAACCCTGGCAGATTACTACAAAAAACAAAATAATAATGAAAGGACCCTTATTTTCGTCGCTTTTACGGCAGAAGAACTGGGCATGTATGGCTCAAAATATTTTTCCAACCACATCAATGCTGACCAGGTAGTCACTATGATCAATATGGAAATGATCGGAAAAGATTCCAAATTCGGTCCCAATACAGTGTATATTACAGGATACGATCAGTCGAATCTTGGTGAATTAATGCAGGAAAATTTAAAAAACACAAATTTCCGATTCTATCCTGATCCATATCCCAAACAAAATCTCTTTTATCGAAGCGATAATGCGGTATTGGCAGCCAAAGGTGTGCCTGCGCATTCATTTTCAACATCCCAAATGGATAAGGATGAATATTACCATACCGTAAAAGATGAAGTGTCTACATTGAATGTTCAGAATATCATTTCCAGTATAGAAGCGATCGCCATAGGCACCTCCGGAATTGTAACAGGCAAACAAACACCTTCACGGGTCGAAAAACTAAAAGATTAGGCGACAGGCCTAAGCTTTTACTTCTTTTTGCATGACATAATCGTTTAGAACATAATCATAATAAGGAATATCAATCGTTTCAATGATCTCAAAGCCCTGCTTCAAATAGAAATGGTAAGCAGGGTTATTTCTATTTACGTTCAATTCAAGAATCCCTTTACCCTTTAAGATGGTTTTTTCTGAAGCGAAGTCTATCAGCGCCTTTCCGAAGCCTTTTCCTTGCACATTGGGCATCAAATAGAGCTTTTCAATACGTACACGATCCTCAAGAGTTCGCAAGGCAATAAATCCCTGACCGATACCATCTTCTTTCAAGACATAAAAAAATTGGCCATTAACCATACTTTCTGCAAGTCCCTCAACGGTATAGCTTTTTTCGAGCATAAAGTCAATTTGATCTTGTGAAAGTATCTCTCCATAAGTAACAGGCCAAATACTATGCGCCATATTTGAAATGCTTCTGATATCGCTTTGTTCTGCCAATTCTATTGTTATCATGCAATCTTTTCTCCTATTAAAATGTATTTTATATGGGAAAATTTAAGGACAAATAAGCCGTCTTTTTCCATTTCGTATTCGTTGTCATTGATCTTAATCAAGCCTTCGTGCGTGTTTTTTTCATCAGCATCAAGGCCCTCAATTCGGATTCTTTCCCCTGTAGGCTTCCATTTGGTGAAGCCTGTTGTCACAAAACAATAGCGAACTCCTTTAGAGATAAGCACAATATTAATCTGCTCCAGATAGGGCTGGTAATAAGCCACATCAAGCTGATCAGTCAGGATATTCACCGCTTTGTATTGATGTGCTATCAGGTATTCTATAGCCGTCTTTAGAAAATCATTATCATAGGAAATGATCTTTAAATTTTCCTGTGAATCGTTAATGGATTTTTTTGTAAAAACGATATCGAACTTATAACCACGCGCATCCAATAAATCGATGGTTTCCGCCTCAATGACAATTGTGGGGCTCCATTCCAGCAGCTGCCCCAAGCCCTCTTCGTCGATGAGGAAAAGGTCTTCAATCAGTAATGCAGGTTCCTGATTCTCTCGAACAATGTGATGAGATGACATATATAATTTAATAACCGAGCCTACGCAAGGTAATGTATGCCATCAACCCCGTACTAATCTCCAAAGAAGTCTCATCCACGTCAAAGGTCGGCGTATGGACAGCTGAAGAGATACCACGTGCTGCATTACCTGTACCCAAACGATAGAAACAAGCATTAATTTCTTGTGAATAATAGGAAAAATCCTCCGCGGCAGGCCATAGATCTAAGTCTACCACATTTTCCTTACCGAGATACTCTTCTGCAAATGTCCGTGCACTTTTAGTCAATTGGGGCTCATTGATTAGAAAAGGATAGCCCTTACGGACTTCAAATTCACAAGTCGCTCCCATACTTTCAGCAATGCTCACAGCAATCTTTACCATGCGCGCATGTGCTTCAGCACGCCACTCCTCATCAAATGTGCGAAATGTACCTTCCAGATAAACCTGGTCAGGAATAATATTTGTAGCTCCGTTGGCCATAATCTTTCCAAAAGATAGCACAGTCGGTGTACGTGGATCTGCAAAACGACTAGCAATCTGCTGCAAAGCGGTAATGATCTGTGCTGTAATAACAATTGGATCAATATTTTGATGCGGGTGCGCACCATGCCCGCCCCTGCCTTTGACTGTCATAAACAGTTCATCGCAGGAAGCCATATATTTTCCCTCACGGAAACCAACCTTGCCTACCTCAATAAAGGGCATCACATGCTGACCTATTATGGCTGAGGGGGCAGGATTCTGCAAAGCGCCCTCTTTGATCATTAAGGAAGCTCCTCCTGGCAAGCGCTCTTCGCCAGGCTGGAAGATCAATTTGATCGTTCCTCCAAATTCGGCTTTTAGGCTATTCAATATTTTAGCTGTCCCCAAAAGTGAGGAGGTATGTACATCATGGCCACAGGCATGCATCACTCCTGGGGTGTTGGAACCATATGAACGCCCCTCCACTTCTTGAATTGGTAAAGCATCCATATCTGCGCGCAACGCGATAACTTCATCTGAGGGTAGGTCACCTTTGATTAAAGCGACAATCCCCGTATCAGCTTTAGCCTCATAAGGAATTCCCAATTCATCCAATTGCTTTTTTACAAATGCCGAGGTATTGTATTCTTCGAAGGAAAGTTCAGGATTCTGATGAAGATGTCTACGGTTGGAAACCGTATCTTCAAAATATTGATGAGCTAAGGCCAGGACTTTTTCTTTCGTACTTGCCATAAGGTTGATTGATTTATTGATATACAAAAACGTTCTCTGAAAAAACAAAGACGTTGCTAAAATATTGACGTAACTCGCGCATGAAGGCATTTGCTTCAGAGCGACTTCTAAAATCACCTACCTTGACGCGATAATTGGGTTCATCATAGGTGATATAGGTATCAATATCTTTATACATACTTCGGAAACGTGTCTGCTCCGAAAATGCCTGATTCCGATTCGATCCAGCAAAGATCTGTACACGGAATCCCCTTACTTTGACCCGCGTCGCCGCTGAGCGGACAACGGGTTTAGCAGGAACTACTGTCGCTTTGCTTTCGACAGGATTGATCCCCATAGCTGCCCTGAAATTTTGAAGCTGTGTAATCAATGAATCTTTGGTTACAATTACTCCACCTTTTTCTTGTGCGTTTACCTGAACTAGCGCAAACAACACAAGTGCATGTATGAAAATCAATCCTCTCTTCAGCATAGTTTAACCTTTCTTATCGATTAGTTATTTGCGCCGTGGCAATTTTTATATTTTTTTCCTGAACCACAAGGACATTCGTCATTGCGTCCAACAGTATTCTCGTTACGAACAGGTTCTTTTGGACCTTCATTCACATCCTCCTCACTCACACCTGTAGGCGAAGCCAATTCAGCTTTCGTTTCAATCGTTTTTACTGGAGCCTGCTGTACTTGTCTCGCTTGCATAGAAGTCGGTTCTTGACCAGGGATCTCTCCTTTGAAAATAAAGCTAACGACATCCTTATTCATTGAAGCCAACATCGATTTAAACAAATCAAATGCCTCCATTTTATAAATGATAATCGGATCCTTTTGTTCATAAACAGCATTTTGAACCGATTGTTTCAAATCATCCATTTCACGCAGGTGCTCTTTCCAAGCCTCATCGATTAATGCCAATACGATTCCTTTTTCAAAAGATTTGAAAACTTCTTTACCGTTGCTTTCGATGGCTTTTTTCAAATTCGCCGAAACTTGAATGCCACGGATACCATCCGTAAATGGAATAACGACATTTTCGACGATCTGACCTCTTTCCGCATATACATTATTCAATACAGGAACTGTCAAAGCACCAACGGCCTCAATTTTATGGTGGTAAGCGTTAATTGCATGCTCAAAAAGACGATCAGTCAAGCCTTCAATTTTACCCTGTGCAAATTCTTCTGCTGTAATTTCTGGTGTGATCGCAAAAATACGGATTACTTCGATTTGGAAATCTTCGTAATTACCTTGCTCTTTTGCTTCAACGACAATTTCTTCTGCAACATCAAAAATCATGTTGTTCAAATCCACGTCTAAACGTTCTCCAAACAAAGCATTTTTACGTTTCGAATAAATTACGGTACGTTGGGAGTTCATTACATCATCGTATTCCAATAGACGTTTACGGATACCGAAGTTATTCTCCTCCACTTTACGCTGTGCGCGTTCGATGGATTTGGTCAACATACTATGTTGCATCACCTCGCCCTCTTCAACACCCATTTTCACCATGATGTTAGAGATTCTCTCTGAAGCGAATAAGCGCATCAAGTTATCTTCCAAAGAAACGAAGAATTGCGAAGAACCTGGATCTCCCTGACGACCGGCACGACCACGTAACTGACGGTCAACACGACGAGATTCGTGTCTTTCGGTACCGATAATGGCAAGACCACCAGCTTTTTTAACTTCTTCGGTCAATTTAATATCCGTACCACGACCAGCCATGTTCGTCGCAATGGTTACTTGTCCTGGGCGTCCAGCTTCAGCGACGATATCAGCTTCTTTTTGGTGTAACTTCGCATTTAATACGTTATGCTTGATCTTACGTAATTGAAGCATACGGCTCAATAACTCCGAAATTTCAACCGATGTGGTACCGACCAATACTGGCCGTCCCTGCTCTGTCAATCGTTGGATTTCTTCAGCTACAGCATTGTATTTTTCACGGGCCGTACGATAGATCAAATCTTGACGATCATCACGTTGGATTCCACGATTTGTCGGAATTTCTACCACATCCAATTTGTAAATTTCCCAAAGCTCACCGGCCTCTGTCGACGCTGTACCCGTCATACCCGAAAGTTTGTGGTACATGCGGAAGTAATTTTGCAATGTAATCGTTGCGTAAGTTTGTGTCGCATCTTCTACTTTCACATTCTCCTTTGCTTCGATCGCCTGGTGCAGACCATCTGAGTAACGACGGCCATCCATGATACGACCTGTTTGCTCATCGACAATTTTCACTTTACCTTCATCAACGATATATTCAACATCATTTTCAAACAAGGTATATGCTTTTAACAACTGGTTGATCGAGTGGATACGCTCTGCTTTAATCGAATAATCGCGCAACATATCTTCTTTCTGAGCTGCCTTTTCTTCCAAAGTCAACGAAGACTTTTCAATTTCGGCAATCTCAGTACCAACATCCGGTAAAATAAAGAATGAAGGATCTTCGCCTGTTGCTGTAATCAACTCGATACCTTTTTCTGTCAATTCTACTTGGTTGTTCTTTTCATCAATCACAAAATAAAGTTCTGCATCTACTTTAGGCATATTTTTATTTTGCTCTTGCATATAGTAGTTTTCTACTTTTTGTAAGATCGAACGATTAGCGCCTTCGCTTAAGAACTTGATTAATGCTTTATTTTTAGGCAAACCTCTGTACGCTCTTAATAATGCCAAACCGCCGCCTTCAACGTCAGAATCACCTGCCGCCAGCGCTTTTTTAGCATCATTCAAGACGGTATTGATGTACGCTTTCTGTACATGCACCAAACGCTCGATACGTGGTTTTAATTGGTAGAATTCGTGTTGATCGCCACGAGGAATCGGACCTGAGATAATCAATGGTGTACGGGCATCATCAATCAATACGGAGTCAACCTCATCGACCATGGCAAAGTGTAATTTTCCTTGCACCAATGCGTCCGGAGTCTGAACCATATTATCACGTAGATAATCGAAACCAAACTCGTTATTCGTACCATATACGATATCCGATTGATAAGCTTTACGACGTTGCGGGGAATTCGGCTGATGTTTATCAATACAGTCAACAGATAGCCCATGGAACTCAAATAACGGAGCATTCCACTCCGAGTCACGACGAGCAAGGTAATCATTCACCGTTACAATGTGTACGCCTTGACCAGAAAGAGCATTTAGATAGGTCGGTAATGTTCCTACCAACGTTTTACCCTCACCGGTTGCCATCTCGGCAATTTTACCACTGTGCAATACAATACCACCGATTAATTGGACATCATAGTGTACCATGTTCCAAGTGACCTCAGTACCTGCAGCCATCCATTTGTTTTTCCAAATCGCCTTATCACCATTGATGATAACGTTTGATTTGTAAACAGCCAATTCTCTGTCAAAATCGTTGGCAGTAACTTCTAATTCTTCGTTTTCTGTCAAACGTCTTGAAGTTTCTTTTACCACGGCAAATGCCTCCGGCAAAATATCCTTCAATACCTCTTCCAACTTCTTGTCACGGTCTTTGGACAATTTGTCCACTTGCTCGTAAATAGAAGTTTTCTTTGCCATATCGTCCTCGTCTTGATCCGCTTCTTTTTTAAGCGTGTCAATTTCTTGGTCAATATCGGCTAGGTAATTTTTAATTCTTTCTTTGAAATCAACGGTCTTGGCACGTAACTCGTCATTGGTTAGATTTGAAAGCTTCTCA
The DNA here is from genome assembly GCF_002339225.1 of Sphingobacterium sp. UBA2610. Taxonomy (NCBI): domain Bacteria; kingdom Pseudomonadati; phylum Bacteroidota; class Sphingobacteriia; order Sphingobacteriales; family Sphingobacteriaceae; genus Sphingobacterium; species Sphingobacterium sp. UBA2610. Next base: position 115,429 of record NZ_DDKA01000028.1, on the reverse strand, counting down.
TATTCAGCTTTGATTTGGTCTACCACAGGCTGAATTCCCTTGATATCTCTCTCGGATTTACTTCCAAATAATTTACTTAAAAACTTTAACATAATTTTTTTTCTATCTCAACTTAAGATTTTGTACAATAATGACTCCAAAGTAAAATTGCAGACAATTTGACACTAATCGGGCAAATTTAGTTATTAGATATGATATCTAACAGCTTACATCCATTTTTTTTACGTTATTTTTATTGAAAATGTCAGTTCCTTACAGCCTGCAAGAATCCTCTACCTATTTATCCCCTTTTACGCCATCTTGACGTGAAGTTTTTCTGAGCAATATGAGCTTTAAACCGACAGTCAATTTATGATAAAAACAACTTACGGTCTGAATGCGGAATGAATCCCAGTTCCTGTGCCTTTTCAAACATCTTCGTAATTGCATCACGTCCTTCAAGCCCCAATGCTACTGAATATTTATTGACATAAAGTTCAATATGCTTGTACATCACCTCTTCACTCATTTCCTGTGCATGTGCACGAATGAATTCAAGCCCAGATTTCGGATTGGCAAATGCAAATTCTACACTTTCTTTCAAAATCGTATTCAACGTCTCCTTCACTTCTTGTGGCAGACTACGTTTTACGACAATTCCTCCAAGAGGAATCGGAAATTTTGTCGTCTTCTCCCAATACTCACCCAGATCCACCACCTTATGCAGTCCTTTTTCGGCATAGGTGAACCTATTTTCATGAATAATCAACCCTAAGTCGATGGATCCATCCAGTAAAGCTCCTTCAATATCCGAAAAAACAAGTTCTACTTTATTTTTTAATTCGGGGAATGCCAGGCTTAACAAAAAATTAGCCGTGGTATATTTCCCTGGATACCCTACTTTCAATTGATCAAACCCATCTAAACTTTCGGCCCGATCTAATTTTTGCTGCAGCAATTTTGCTAATTTCGGATCCTTCGTAATCAGCATAGGCCCTACACCAAATCCTAAAGCACTCCCTGCATCGAGCAACTCATAATCTTCAACAGCGTAGGCAAAGGCATGATAGCTCAGCTTGGTAATGTCAAGATCGCCTTGAAAAGCTTTCAGGTTCAAGGTCTCCACATCTTGATATTCCACCTCAAAATCCAGTCCTTTGGTATCTATCTTATGATGAATCAATGCATCAAAAATAAATGTATCGTTTGGACATGGAGAAAATCCTAATGTTAATTTCATGTTGTACAAAATTTTTCCCGTCGGTCAGATGGGGTTTATGAATTTTAATCAAACTGTAATTCTATGCGTGATCAGGTATAGTATCATAGCCAAAAAAGTACTTGCAATAATTCCTTTTCCCAGGTGATCTTTCCCCGATCGATACGCAAAACGTAAAAGCACTAAATTAACCAATACAGCTATAGTGTAGATGGCCATAGGCTTCTCGGGTAAAAAATGAAGTTCAAGATCCGTAAAACGTACTAAAATATAAGCCAATACTGGAGATACAATACCGATACCCAATCCGATCCAGCTATTATTTTTCACGTTTATCGCCTCCCCTTGTATTTCCCAAATGATCAAAGCTCCATGAATTCAATTCTGGAATGGCGTGATGTGCCGTCATATCGAACTGTGTCGGAACGACAGATACATAACCATTGGCCAATGCAAAACTATCGGTATCTTCTCCTCTGTCCTGCAAGACAAATTTACCCGTTGTCCAATAATAATCACGATTGTGTGGATCAATACGTTCATCAAATTCTTCTACCCAATGTCCTCCTGCCTGTCGGCAAATTTTAATACCTTTAAAACCTGCTGTTTGGGGAAAATTAACATTCAGCAATGTATTTTTAGGGAGACCGTTAGCCAGCACCTGCTCGGCAATAGAAATCACGTAGGGTCTGCAATAGCTAAAATCCGCATCGTGAGAAAAATTATCAAGCGAAAACCCCACAGAAGGAATCCCTTCAATGGCCCCCTCTACCGCAGCAGACATCGTACCGGAATATAAAACATTGATTGAATTGTTGAGCCCATGATTGATCCCCGATACACATATATCAGGCTTTTGCCCTTTAAAAACTTTATTTACAGCAAGTTTTACACAATCTACTGGCGTTCCTGAACACTGGTACATTTCAACCCCTTCATATAAATTGATTTTATCCAAACGTAGTGGCCTACCAAGTGTAATGGCATGCCCCATTCCAGATTGTGCCGAATCAGGAGCAACGACAACTACATTTCCGATTTTCTGCATCTCTTCCAACAGCACCTTAATACCTGGCGCTGTAATACCGTCATCGTTAACAACTAAAATATTGGGTTTCATATGTAAATAATTTGCTTTTTAGATGGTCATAAGGGACCCCCAGTCCTCTCGGTCCGTGTTTATGCGTTTAGAATATGGGAATTTCTTCTTTACCATACACGAAGTTAGTAAATCTGAAACCGAGATGTAAATAATATTGACACAACAGGTAATTATTATCTGCAAAGGCCGCACATTAGGACGCCAAACAGTAAAAGCAACTGTGGAAAACAGCGGTTCAAACGAACACATGGAAGTCGGAAAAGAGCGATGAGATTTGGGCGCATCAAATGAGGATCAGATGGTGACCAAATTCGATGTTTTGACAGTGCTTGTTCAGTGCTCGTTCAGTGCTTGTTCAGTGATCATTCAGTGAACACTGAAGGAATACTGACTGATTACTGTTTAAAAATTGGTTAAAAACTGTTATTAAGTAGAATTTGGTCGAAGTATATTGCAGTCATAATAGCCATGTCGATTATCTTAAAGTTGCTACCGCTTTCGGAAAACCAACCGATCACTACGACATCGTTTGCGTAAGATTGTATCGCAATTGACAAATATTAGCCCTAAATTTAGCATTCAAACAAAAATAATAATTCAGTTATGAGCATTAATTTTGAATCCCGCTATGCAATAGGGCCAAAGGAATACAAAACTTTAGATACACAAGGATTAAGGGAGAATTTTCTAATTGAAACAGTTTTTGAAGCAGACAAAATTAATTTTGTCTATACCCACTACGATCGCTATATGGCCGGTGGAGCAATGCCTGTAAGCTCAAAAATCAAATTAGACACCATTCCCGCATTATTAAAAGAACCTTACTTCCTTTCTAGAAGAGAGTTGGGTATTATCAATGTCGGTGGGAACGGTCAAGTCGAAGTTGACGGCATTATTTATGATCTCAATACCAAAGAAGCCCTTTATATCGGTCAAGGTGCTCAGGAAGTTTATTTTTCAAGCCAGGATGCTGCAAAACCAGCAAAATTCTATTTAAACTCTACACCTGCACATTGCAGCTATCCAACTAAAAAGGTAACGAAAGAAGATGCGAATAAACTAGAATTGGGTTCATTGGAAACTGCCAACCACCGTACGATCAACCAGATGTTATTGAACAAAGTGGTACAAACCTGCCAATTACAGATGGGCATGACTGAGTTAAAACCCGGATCTGTATGGAATACAATGCCATCCCACACCCACGATCGTCGTATGGAAGTCTATTTCTACTTTGAATTACCTGAAGGTCAGGCTGTATCACATTTTATGGGACCTATCGATGAAACCCGCCATATTTGGATACACAACGATCAGGCTGTAATTTCACCGCCATGGTCAATTCACTCAGGAGCTGGAACGTCCAATTATACATTTATATGGGGAATGGCAGGTGAAAATTTAGATTATGATGATATGGACAAATGTGCCATCACAGAATTGAAGTAATATGAAAAAAACACTCGTATTGAGTTTAGCGCTAGGGCTTTCAACGGTTGCTTTTGCGCAGAACAACAAAACCATTACTGTAAACAACTCTTCCGCTAGCGCAAGAACAGAGTTGATCAGTATCCCTTATACCACATTTGAAAAACACTTCGCATTAAAAAACAGTGTATTTACTATTGTGGACAAGGATAAAAAGGAACTGGCCTATCAGCTCGAAAAACTAGGAAAACCGACGGCACAAAATATTTTGATTCAAATAACCGTTGCTCCTAGAAGCTCAACAACCTTTGGGGTTAATGGAAATAAACCCGCAACTGTCACTCCAAAGACTTATGCGAGATACGTCCCTGAACGAAAAGATGACTTTGCATGGGAAAACGATATTGCAGCGTTTAGAGCCTATGGAAAAGCTTTAGAAGGCAGCTCTGAGGATGCACAAGGTTTTGATTTCTGGGCAAAACGTAGCAATGATCTTATTGTTGACGAATGGTATAAAACTGGGGACTATCATGCCGATCATGGCAAAGGATTAGATTATTATTCCGTCGGACAAACCTTAGGTGTCGGCGATGCAACGCCATTCATTGACGAACAGGTCGTTTACCATAAGCATTATCGTCAATACGAGGTCTTGGACAATGGTCCGCTACGATCCACATTCAAACTTATTTATGAACCGGAAAATGTAAAGGGTCAACAGCTACAAGTCGAAAAAACAGTTTCTTTAGACGCTGGGAGTCAATTGAACAAGATAAGCTATTCCATCAAAAACACAACCGCTGCCGCTACGCCAATTGTTGTGGGGATCGCTAAAAGAAAAGAGGAAAAACCTCAAATTCTAAATGATGTAAAGAATGGCATTTTAGCCTATTGGGAGCCTGCAGAAGGAGATAAAATTACAGGAACAGCCGTTATTTTACCAAAAGTAAAGTATGTGTTCAAAGATAGCCCAAAACAATTTTTACTGGCAACCACCGTCAAAAATGATAAACCCTTAGTTTATTTTGCGGGTGCTGCGTTCAATAAAGCTGGCAAAATAGGGAATTTTGAGCAATGGCAGTCTTATGTAAAAACATTCAAAAACAATTTAGATCAACCATTAACAATAAAATATTCAAAATAATGTCCATACTGCAATCTTTTGACTTAAGTGGGAAAGTAGCCTTGGTAACAGGCTGCAAAAGGGGAATTGGCAAGGCAATTGCCGAAGCATTGGCTGAAGCTGGGGCAGATATTATAGGCGTTTCGGCGTCATTGGAAATTGAAGGCTCCGCAGTAGAAAAATCCGTAAAAGCATTAGGCAGAAATTTCTATGCCTACCAGTGTGATTTCGCCAAACGGACAGCGCTTTACGCGTTTATTGAAAAGGTAAAATCAGCGCATCCTGCGATTGATATCCTTTTTAATAATGCCGGAAATATACTTCGAAAACCTGCCGCTGAGCATCCTGATGAATACTGGGATGAAATCATCGAAATCAATCAAAATGCACAGTTTATATTGACGCGCGAGATTGGAAAGGACATGATTTCACGTGGAACTGGAAAAATCGTATTTACAGCCTCTTTATTAACTTTCCAAGGTGGCATCAATGTTCCAGGATATGCCGCTTCAAAAGGTGCCGTAGGATCCATGGTAAAGGCTTTTGCAAATGAGTGGGCTTCCAAAGGTGTCAACGTAAACGGGTTTGCTCCGGGGTATATCGCCACGGATAATACCGAGGCTCTGAGAGACGATCCCGAACGCTCAAAGTCCATTTTGGACCGTATACCTGCAGGACGTTGGGGAACTCCAGAAGATTTTAAGGGGCCAGCTGTATTCCTCGCTTCAAAAGCTTCCGATTATGTTCATGGAACCATCCTAACAGTCGATGGTGGCTGGATGGGAAGATAAAAGTCAATCTTTACGATGAGTTTGTTTTAAAAGTCTTTATTCTCAGGAGTAAAGGCTTTTTTTACAATTCTAAATCCCAGATTACTAAAAGATGCATTGGGACTAACTGAACCTATATATACGGTATTAAAAGCGGCACAGCTATTTTTACTACACCACCAGGACCCTCCACGGGCATGTGCAATAGAGCGGTCGCCATCTCTTTCGAGCTTTCCGGTGCAAAATTCAAATACATTACCAAAGATATCATAAAGCCCCCATGGATTGGGTTTGAATTTTCCGACCGGAGAAGTATAGAGATAACCATCGGAATAATCAGCTTTCAAATGATCTCTACCATGCCATACATTTGCATAATCGCCCATATTCTCTTTACTGAAACCTTCAAAATAATAGTCTTCGCTTCCGGCTCTAGCTGCCACCTCCCACTCATCAAAAGATGGCAATCTACAATTTGCCCATGTACAATAGGCCAGCACATCTTTATAAGAGATACAGGTAACTGGGTGATCCATCTTGGCCGCAATTCCGCCACGAATTACACCATTCGGAAAGCGCCAATAGGCCGTACTATCCTGCAACCAGCGAAACTCCGCCAGGCCAGGCTCAAAGACCATGGCATTATGGTAGCGTTCTGCTAATGTCTTGTAACCCGTTGCCTGAACGAATTTTTCAAATTCGGCATTCGTCAGCTCAAATTTCGAGATCCAGAACGATTCGATATGCACTGTTCTTTTGGGATTATCTAAGCTTGCTGTATCGCCCAAATGATAGTCTCCAGCTGGAATTTGGATATAGTTTCCAGCTTGGGCTTCACATTGGAGATGTAAAACAATCAATCCTATCAAATAGAGTAATTTGCTCATCCTCCTTGCCGTTTGTTATAATACAAATTTGACGTTTCGAATACTAAAAATCCAACTGCACTACTTGCTTTTTTTCTCATCGTAATATTTAAGCGCCCGACTAAAGATCAGCGCCTCATTTTCTTTGTTGTAATTTAGATACGAATAATAATTACTGTCCTCTCCATACAACTTTTTAAATGAACTGGATTTTATAAATTCACTGTATTCACCACGTTTCATCAGTAATAACAGCAACGTCAATGCATCTTTATCCTTTGGTGTTTTCTTGGCATAATCAACAATAAAAGGGATCATCTGCCAGCCATTAATCTCCACTATGGCATGCTTATAATTTACCCCCATCCGTTTGCTCCGGACAACAGATTCCTGAATAAGCTTCATCACCGAATCCCTATTTTCCTGCAAAAAATCAGTCTGTCTTTGCGACCAAGAGGATTCATTAAAGCCGTCCAATAATGTAGCAAATATTTTTTTGTCGATCTGTGTCTGGTACTCGGGTATAGCACAATTTTGCGCATATAGCTCGGCATGAATCATGGTATAGGTGAACTTTTCACGCAGCGTTAGCTTTTTAAAATCAACGGCTGAAATCGCATTTATTCCCGCATCTGTTGTTTCCTTATCTTCTTCGGGGATTATTGTTGAAATTAATGCTTTTACTTTGTCCAAACCGTAAGGCGGTATGGTCATTTTGCTCCGCAGCTCAATAGCAGCAGGATCTATAAAAAGACTATTGTCATCCGCACTATCCGTCTGTGCCAAACCGGTCCCCCAATACACGAAACACATAAACAATAAAACGATTTTTCTCATAGCATACGAATTAATATATTTTTCTCTATCATAAACCTCCCCAAAAAGCCCAGAATTAAACTTGAGACTCATACCGCTAACTAAACAAGCCTGATAGGTAAAAAAACAGGTTCTCACGAATGATTGCTTTTATTTCCAGGCTATTTTAATTATTCATTAAAGATCGTCTTATCTGAGCTTAAAAGTGAAATATTATTCCTGCAAAAATTATTCCTTAATATTTTCTTGAGATACCTACAAACAAAAATCCCCGGATTTAATAAAACCCGGGGATATCATGCTTCATTTACTTCCATTTATATCAAGAATATAAACCTTTCTTATCAATAAATTCAATCACCTTTTTAGGTGTAAAGAATTGAATATTCTTGTTTTCCTTGATTGCATTTCGCAAAAAGGTAGAGGATAATTCCATTAGTGGGGTGTCGGTCATCGTGATAGCGGGATGATCTTTAAATTTTTCATTATCGAACCCTGGTCTAGGATAAACATAAATCTGGTAATCACGCAAGATAATATCCGCATTCTTCCACTTTTCCAGCGATTCCAAATTGTCTTGTCCCATAAGTAGCACAAATTCCCGGTTTGGATATTTCTCGCTAAGATGCGTTAAGGTATCGATGGTATACGATGGTATTGGCAAATGGAATTCAATGTCACTTACTTTCAAATGATCACAGTCTTCCAAAGCCAGATTTAGCATTTCCAAACGGTCATAAGGGTCTGCTAAGGTGGACTTCTTTTTAAATGGATTCTGTGGAGAGACCACAAACCAAACTTCGTCAAGTCCAGTAAAATTGGCCATATAGTTAGCTATAATCAAATGCCCTATATGCACCGGATTAAAAGAACCAAAAAACAAACCAATCTTTCGCATGAACTTATTTATTGATAAATCCCATGACAATTTCTTCCGCATCGGCACATGCTGTAGCTAAATCAAAATTGTTCAATATGACATCAAATTTATTGGCATAGGTAAGTTCCAATTCTGCTTTCGCAAAACGCTCTTTCAGCTTTTCTTCCGAATCCGTTCCACGTCCTGTCAAACGCTCCTTAAGCACCTCCAATGATGGCGGTTGTACGAAAATAGAAATTGCCTGTTCTGGGAATTTTGATTTCAAACGTAATCCACCGACAACGTCGATATCAAAAATAACATGTTTACCTTCTTTCCAAATACGCTCAATTTCTGAACGCAAAGTACCATAGAAAGTCCCTGAATATACTTCCTCAAATTCGATAAACTCCTGTTTTGCTACCTTATGCAAAAATTCTTCTTTCGACATAAAATAGTAGTCCTTTCCATTTACCTCCTGCCCTCTTGGATCACGTGTACTTGCTGAAATGGAAAATTCAATCTTATCACCGTGTTTACTTAAAAGATCTCTTACTATTGTCGTTTTTCCAGCTCCCGATGGTGCCGAGAATATAATTAATTTACCGCTCATTCTTATAATACGTTGAGCAATTGCTCTTTTATTTTTTCCAATTCTTCTTTCATTCTGACCACGATCTGTTGAATGCCGGCATGGTTAGCTTTGGAACCTAAGGTATTGATCTCCCGCCCCATTTCTTGTGAAATAAATCCCAATTTTTTCCCGTTTGAATCCGCAGAATCAAATGCCTTTAAAAAGTAATTGCAATGGGCGCGCAATCGGACTTTTTCTTCGGTCACATCCAATTTGTCAATGTAGTAAACCAACTCCTGTTCAAATCGGTTCTGATCCACATTATCTTTACCCACCGTATCATTTAAAAATTGTTCAATACGCTGTCTGATCAAAGGAATACGTTCTACTTCTAAGGCCTCTACTTCTCCAAGGTAAGTTAAAATAAGCTCCGCGCGCTTCTTTAAATCTCCAGCAAGCACATTACCCTCGTCTTCACGAAATGTAGTAAAACGTTTGACCGCATCATAGAAAGCATCCATCAATACTTTGGATTCTTCGTCATCAACGGAATCATCATTATTGGTAATTACCTCAGGCATATTTAACGCCAGTTCAAACAGATTGACATTGGTATCGTTAAGTTCCAAAGCGATCTGCTGCAATTGACTGTAATATTTTTTGAGTAAATCAGCATTAATAGAAGATGCCTTCGCCGTTTGATCCGTGTATTCAACAGTTACATTCATGTTCACTTTACCACGCTCAATAAGTTTACTGCTCTCAGTGCGCAGGGTCAATTCTTTGTCCGAAACAACTTTGGGCAAGCGAAGATTTAATTCAAGGAATTTTGAATTTAAGGACTTTATTTCGACACTATATTTAACTTTACCGTTATCAGCGGAAGCCGTGCCATATCCTGTCATGGATTTTATCATATGCAAAGGTATGACTTTTCAGTAAAAATTGAATACCCTGCGTCGATTAATTGCTGATACTCCCCAAATTACCTTTCATTTATCTACCAGTCGTGCTTGGCTATGATAACAACTAAATAACTTTCATAAGGTTTGGCACCTTTACACTCGACGTAACCAATTCCGACATCGTATAGCGAAGCATTCCACTGATCCATGCCCAGTAAATGTGTGCGATGATGATAACCCGGAGCTTCCTTTCCAATAATTAGAGCCTTAATGCCAGCGGTAGCACTAGATCGGTTGGCCGCAATAGACTCAAAATTGTTTGCATTTCGTTTGGACAGCCATGTTGGGTTAAGTTGATATCCGGCTTCGTCAATGAAATAATTTGGTCCATACCCCTCAGGTGAAACATGGTCAAAATAGGAGCGCTTGGCCATATCTTTTGCCCGATAAACTGCAACCTCCGCCAACTCCTTATTCCAATTGAGTTTGGTCCGTTTAATCTTCTGCAAGTTGAAGAGCTTCAGCTCTTTCTTATACCGTTCTGGATTCGTACGGATTTTGTTCAGTAATTCATAGGCCTCGGTCGCCTGATGATGATCGACAACGATACGTTGGGCAAAAATAGACTGTGTAAAAAGCAGGGTAAATGCTAAAACCAAATAGTTCATACGTAAATAATATCTTCTTGAGTGAGCTGACGAGATATCCAAACTATCGTCTCCCCTTCGCTTTTATAGAGTCTAACCTCTTGTTTATAGGCAATGTTTGTACTTTTTGATAGGGATATTTCGTACCAATCCTTTAACCTTAAAAGACTGCATTTAGTATGTAACGTTTAATCTTTTTTTGTTTTTGTCTGCGAAAAAAACTGTATAAGCATGGGTATTAAGCTAATAAAGATAACCGCCAAAATAACAAGGGAAAAATTATGCTTAAAAAATGGTATTTGTCCAAAATAATAGCCAGCCAAAATAAATAATGAAACCCATAATATGCCCCCAAGTATATTATATTTCCCGAAGGTTGTATAGGGCATACGGCCAATGCCTGCCACAAATGGTGCAAAAGTCCTTATAATCGGTACGAATCGGGCATATACAATAGTCCTTGTTCCATGCTTAGCATAGAAATCTTGCGTTTTTTGCAGATAAGCCGGTTTAAATAACCTTGATCCAGGCTTAAAAACCCGAACTCCAAAATATTTGCCAATTTCATAATTCACAAAATCACCGAAGATAGCGGCAAAAATAAGAATGACTATAAATAATGGTAAGGAAAGCTGACAATCCGGACGGGCAATGATTGCTCCCAAGGCAAATAAAACGGAGTCACCAGGGAGGAATGGGGTAACAACAAATCCTGTCTCCGCAAAAATGATTAAAAACAAAATCAGATAAGTCCAATTTTCATAACTATTGATCAGTTGCAATAGATGCTGATCGATATGCAGGATAAAATCAATAAGCTGTGAAATGAATTCCATTTTTTTGATCTATAAAAAAAGGGAATCTTATTGGATTCCCTTTTTAGTTTTTATCTTTTCTTTTACAAGCTCGAAGATTATTGGCAATATGGATATAAAAATAATAATCAATACGACCTTCGAGAAGTTATCTCTTATAATAGGGATATTTCCTAAAAAGTATCCTGCTAGGGTTATACCTCCCACCCACAAGACGGCACCTACGACATTATAGGTAATGAAAGTACCATAATTCATCCTTCCAATACCACCAACAAAAGGCGCCAAGGTCCGTACGATTGGTACAAAGCGAGCGATAACAATTGTTTTACTGCCATATTTCTCATAAAAAGAATGTGTTTTGGCAATTTGCTCGTCTTTGACAACCTGTTTACCAAAGAGCTTAAATCTTGTAAGGCGCATACCAAAATGTTTACCGATAGCATAATTTAAGGAATCTCCAGAAACTGCGGCGATCAATAAAATGAGAATCATCAACCATACGTTAAGATCATTCGGTTGTGCGGCAAGCATACCTGCAGCAAACAACAACGAATCTCCTGGTAAAAAAGGCATTACAACCACTCCAGTTTCTACAAAAATGATGAGAAACAGAATAAGGTATGTCCAAGTCTGATAATCATTGACTATTTCAACCAAATGTTTATCGATATGGAGAATAAAGTCAATAAGATGCGTAACTATTTCCAAAGCGAAAAGACGATTAAGCGTTGTTTAACATAACCGGCATCACCAACATCAAAATATCTTCATGATCTTCAGATACAGCCGGAATCAATAAACCAGCACGATTTGGCGTACTCATCTCCAAAACAACTTCTTCACTTTCCAAGTTATTTAACATCTCGACCAAGAATTTAGCGTTGAAACCAATTTCCATATCATCGCCTTCAAATTGACAGGATAAACGTTCATGCGCTTCATTCGAGAAATCAAGATCTTCTGCAGAGATATGCAATTCACTACCCGAGATCTTCAGGCGAACCTGATGTGTGGTTTTATTAGCGAAAATCACCACCCGTCTCAATGTATTTAAAAACAATAGTCTATCGACAGTCAACTTATTTGGATTGACTTGAGGAATTACAGCAGCATAATCTGGATAACGCTCATCAATCAACCGACAGATCAAATTGATATTACCAAAACTAAAGAATGCATTGGTTTGATTATATTCAATAGATACTGTAATATCATCGGATGGCAATGACGATTTAAGTAAAGAAAGTGCTTTTTTCGGTAAAATAAGGGATGCGGGTTTCTCCGCTCCGATATCCGTTCTTGAATAACGCACTAACTTGTGCGCATCAGTAGAGACAAAAGTCACATTCTTTTCAGCTAATTGGACCAAAACACCAGACATAGCAGGTCTCAACTCGTCATTACTGACAGCAAAGATCGTCTTACTGATTGCTTCAGACAAAATAGGCGCTGGCATCTGAATGACTGAACCATTATCTATTGAAGGAATTTTAGGAAAATCGTCAGCATTCTCTCCACTCAATTTATATTTCCCATCACCGGCACTGATCTCAATAGCCAAGGTGTTCATGTCTACTGAAAATGCTACTGGTTGATCTGGCAAAGTTTTTAATGTCTCGATCAATATCTTCGACGGCATGGCTACTCTTCCCTCTTCCTTTGCTTCGATCTGTAAAGAAGTAACCATACTTGTTTGCAGATCCGTAGCAGAAATAGTCAAGTTATTGTCTTTTATTTCAAAAAGAAAGTTTTCCAAGATTGGCAAAACAGTACTTGTACTGGATGCACCATTGATAGCTTGTAACTGCTTTAATAAAATTGATGTTGATACAATGAATCTCATTTCCTGAATACTAATTATTATGTGCAATAATACACAAATTAATCAATATTTTTCAGTTTTATGGGCGCCTTTCTTTCCACATCAGGCGATTTCAATCGTTCAAATAAGCAATTGTATTTCAATTAATAAGCACAGCGCCAAAAGTATAGAAAGCAAATTGGGCCCAATAAATCACAATATTTATTACATTTGTATAATAGCAGTATTGTATGCAGTTTAAAGAGATCATTGGGCACAAAGACATCAAGGAACATTTAGTTCGCACAGTTCAAGAAAACCGTGTGAGTCACGCGCAATTATTTCTTGGTCCTGAGGGTTCAGGCAGCCTTGCACTTGCTTATGCTTATGCGCAGTTTTTGAATTGCGAAAACCGGCAATTGACAGACAGTTGTGGCGAATGTCCATCGTGTCGAAAATATAGCAAACTGATCCACCCTGATCTTCACATGTCGTATCCTTTTATAGCCAAGCATAAGGAAGATACAGCAACAGATTATGCGGACAGCTGGCGAAAATCTTTTCTATCCAATCCCTACATGGGACTGGAATATTGGCGCAATCAGTTGGATGCGGACAACAAACAGGTGAATATCAATATTGCAGAGGCGCATGGTATCATCAAAAAATTAAGCCTAAAGTCCTTTGAAGCGGAATATAAAGTTTTAATTATGTGGTTGCCCGAATACTTGGACACACAAGGCAATGCGCTGTTAAAGTTAATCGAAGAACCACCCGAAAAAACGCTCTTTATTCTAGTTGCAGAAAATCAGGACAAAATATTAAATACGATCATATCACGTACGCAATTGGTCAAAATAAAGAAGTTGGATCACATGGAGGTCGCACAACATCTCAAGAGCGTATATCATCTTTCGGATCAGGAATCGGCTGAAATTGCGTTTATAGCGGATGGAAACCTGCAAGAAGCCATGAATCAAATTCAATCGCAAACAAATAATCATTTTGGCATTTTAGTCAATTGGTTACGTTTCGTTGTTTCAGATGCTGGAACCAATATGATCTCTTTAGTGGAAGAAGAACTCTCAAAAATGGGGCGAGAAAACCAAAAAAGCTTTCTTTTTTATGCAATTAATATGATGCGTCAAATTATATTAATCAAAGAAGGGCTTTCCAGTTTAGTGTTCTTACCGGCCAAAGAATTGGATTTTGTTCAGAAATTTGCAGTACACTATACCGTTGAACAAATTGAAGCAACAATAAATCTATTTGAGGAAACACATTATTTTGTAGAAAGAAATGCAAATCCCAAAATATTATTTTTAGATTTATCTTTGCAGTTAACATTAATATACAAGTACAAAACGTTTCCGAAAGGAACTCAATATATATAAATAGAAAACTATGGGATGTGGCAGTTGCTCATCCGGCGGAGGTTGCGGTACTACCACGACAAATGGTACACCGGCAGGATGTCAGAACAATGGCTCTTGCATGACTAGCGGATGTAATAAATTAGATGTATATGACTGGCTTTCCGATATGGATATGCCTTCAAACTATAAACCATTTAATATCGTCGAAGTACGATTCAAGGGATCACGAAAAGATTTCTTTATTAATGTAGACAATACCTACCTAGAAATGGGGGAAATGGTGGTCGTAGAACCTTCTACCGGTGGCTATGATGTCGGACATGTCTCCTTAACGGGTGAATTGGTCAGACTACAATTAAAAAAGAACAATGTTACCCCAGAAATGGTAACTAAAAAAATCTATCGGAAGCCCAATGAAATGGATGTAGAGAAGTATAACGCAGCAAAAGATCTCGAATGGGAAACGATGCACAAAGCCCGTAAACTGGCTTTGGACCTGGGTTTGTCCATGAAGATTTCTGATGTTGACTACCAGGGTGATAAAACCAAGGCTACCTTCTACTACACAGCTGAGGGCCGCGTGGATTTCCGTGAGCTTATCAAAAAAATGGCCGAATCTTTCAGGATACGCATAGAAATGCGCCAGATAGGTATGCGACAAGAAGCTAGCCGCCTCGGTGGCATCGGCTCCTGTGGTCGCGAACTTTGCTGTTCAACCTGGTTAACGGATTTCAAAACGGTTTCTACATCGGCAGCACGTTATCAAAATCTTTCGTTGAATACGTTAAAATTAGCGGGCCAATGCGGAAAATTAAAATGCTGTCTCAATTATGAATTGGATAGCTACATGGATGCTTTAAAAGACATCCCAAATAATATCGACCGCATCGAAACACAAAAAGGAGTTGCTTATCTTCAAAAGACCGATATCTTCAAGAAAATGATGTGGTTCTCTTTTCCTGGAGCTGAAAATTGGATTGCCATCCCCGTTCAACAAGTCAAAGAGCTTGTCGAAATGAATAAGCAGGGAATCAAACCGGAAGCTATTTCGAGTGCAGTAGATAACGATGAAGTCAGAGAAGAGAAAAATATCAACTACGATTATGAAAATGTGGTCGGCCAAGATAGCTTAACGCGACTTGATGATCGGAATAAAAGAAAGAAAAAAAGAAAATCAAAAAGCAACACAGTCAAACCGGAAAATAAGGCTGGACAAAAGACTGAAAAGTCGGACCCAAATCCACCCAAACAAGGGGGAAAACCTCAGGTAGCGAACGATTCTACAGCACCTACGGTGAATAAAGACAATAAAGAAGGTGGGAATAGACCAAAGAAACGTTTTAACCGCCATCGGAATAAAAACAAAGGTAATAACAACAATGCTGCTCCAAAAGCAGAATAAAAAAAAATATGCCTAATTTTAACCCATTAGGCATATTCTTTTTATAAATAAACATGAGACTCAAACGCACACCATTTCTTATTGGTATATTATGTATTTGCATAGGGGGTTCTTGTGAACAGACTTCCATTATAAATGATAACAAACCCATTGATAATAAAGCTTGGTTGAATACATCACCGTCTAGCTTTCAATTTCATATTAGCGATAAAGCCAAACGATATGATGTATTAATGGATGTCCGTCATACACCGGAATATGCCTTTTCGAACCTTTTTATCCTGATCTACCAACGTGGTCCAGATAAGAAGCAATCTATTTTCCGCAAAGAAATAAAAATGGCTCGATCCGATGGAAAATGGCTCGGAAAATCCTCAGGGAGCTTATATAATAACCAATCCATAATCCATAAAGATTACCTATTTCCGGATACAGGTATGTATACTATTTCCATCATGCAGAATATGAAAGAAAATCCGTTGAAAGAAATCACCGACGTCGGACTAACGGTTATTCCAAAATGATTGCTTTTTTACGTTATCTATTATTCCCCTTTTCGATCCTATACGGCTTAATCGTATGGCTAAGAAATAGACTATACGATTTCAAGCTGCTCAGCTCAAAGTCATTTGAAATTCCCACGATTGTAATCGGTAACCTTTCTGTCGGAGGTACAGGAAAAAGCCCAATGACTGAATTTGTTGTTTCAAGCCTCAAAGATCAGTATAAAACAGCAATACTTAGTCGAGGCTATGGGCGGGTGACTAGCGGGTTTCATTTGGTAAAGACCGATTCGCTAGCAAACAATGTTGGCGATGAACCCTTACAATTCAAAAATAAATTTCCATCGGTTACCGTTGCGGTTTGTGAAGACCGCTGTACGGGAATAGAAAAACTTCAATCAGATCATCAACTGATTATTCTGGATGATGCCTATCAGCATCGAAAATTATCGCCGCTTTTTAATATTCTATTGTTTGATTTTTTATCATTTGGTAGTCCCATGTTTGTTTTTCCTACAGGAAACTTTAGGGACTTACTGATTGAAGCCAAACGGGCGCAGATTATAACAATTACCAAATGTCCAATAGATCTCTCGAACCCTGATAAAAAGCGTATAGAACGTAAAATCAGACGCTATAATAAGAACGCATTAATTACTTTTAGCCATATAAATTACTTTCAAGCCATTGACAGCGTCGGAAATACGATCGATTTCAACGACAGCGATGTTATTTTGGTTACAGGCATTGCCAAACCGCAACCGCTCGTGGATTATATCAAAAAGAAGGCAAATTTGGTCAAACACCTATCTTTTGGGGATCATCATACTTTTAGTGAATCAGATATTGAACAAATTACAAAATCCTACCGAAGCCTAGCTAGTAGTAACAAAATGCTGTTGACTACCGAAAAAGACTTTCAGCGGTTAAAACCATTTCAACAACAATTGGCGGCTATTGATTTGGCCTATCTTCCAATAGGCCTACAATTTCATGATCCTATCCATAAAGAACTATTCCTTAAAACAATCCATAATGCAGTAGCTCAAAGTGTTAATCAACCTTAAATTTTGTTAAGATAAATTGCTATACTAAACTTTTTCCTCAAATTTATATTCAATAGGTAAACGAAACTACTTAAAAGTCTTTTCGTTCCATAGGGATGGACAATAAACAAATAGAGTGCACAATTACAATGATTGGCATTCATGATATAAACTATACAAAGATGAAAAAGAAAATTTTAATGGCAGTAGCCTGTTTATTATTAAGCGCTACAGGAGTTTTTGCGCAACAACGTCAACAACGCAGTCCTGAGGAACAAGCTAAAATGCGTGTAGAGCATCTTGACAAATTACTTAGCCTCAATCAAACACAAAAAGATTCGATTTATAACCTTACATTGACTCAAGCGCAACAACGGGCTGCACTTCGAAACGATGGCGGAGATCGCAAGGCAAATATGGAAAAATTCAAACAGCTTCAGGAAATACAAACAGCTAAGATCAAATCTTGGCTTAGTCCCGAACAAGGTAAGTTATTTGACGAACAACAAGAAAAAATGAAGGAAAGAATGTCTAAACGTTCCGATAATTAATGATTAAAATTCTTTTAAAGAAAGGCTCTTGTTTTATGTACAGGGGCCTTTTTTATTGCTTGTATCTATTTTGTGTATACCATTATTTACCCATACAAGTCTTAGTCAATGCAGTATATTTTAATCATCACGAGGTGATCGCGCCGAACAAGATATCCGGCATCGGATAAATCATCGTTACCTTGTTTTGTTTATCCTAAAACAAAACCAACGTATTGTTTTACAATCTATTAACACATTATCCTGTGTTAAAAATTTGTTAAAGTAACAACTTTAATACAATATAAATACCAATTCAAAGTTTTATAGTAAAACAGTTTAATTGTAACTTTTTAAATACAATAGATATGAAAAAGCTAATTTTAACAGGAATCGGATTCTTTTTGGCCCTCAGCCTAACATTTGCCCAACAGGGTACTCCGGAGGAAACTGCGGCAAAAGCAACAACTGAACTTGTTCAGAAACTGAATCTGAATGATGAGCAAAAGACTGCAGTATCAACTATATTATTGGATCAGGCAAAAACCGAGCAAACGATAACAAAAGACAGTAGCTCCTCTGCTGAAGTAAAAAATGAAGCACTAAATAAGCTTCAAAGCGAGGTAGACACCAAAGTCAGCCAGCTGCTAACCGAGGATCAAAAAGCACTTTACCAAAAAATAATTGCTGAGAGACCGGCGAAATCAGCCCCTGGGACAAAACAACCAGTAACAACTGACCCCACGCGTTAATAGTGAAAAAAATAGAGAATAAACATTGAATAATTTCATCTAAAATTAAACATCATGAAAAAGCTATTTTTAACAGGTATAGGTTTCTTTCTAGCAATGAGCCTAACATTTGCACAACAAACACCCCCAGAAGAGAATGCAACCAAAGTGGTGACCGAATTAGTGACAAAGCTAACATTAAACGAAGAGCAAAAAACAGCTGTGTCAACCATCGTATTAAACCAAGAAAAGGCTATTGCAGCCGTTATCCAGGACGCGACAGCTACAGCTGATGCCAAAAAGGAAAGCATAACCAAAATTCAAGGTGAATCCGATACTAAGATAGCACAACTGCTCACCGATGAACAAAAGACAGCTTATCAGAAATATGTCACAGAGAGACCCCCAGTAAGTATTCCTGCGACTCAAGAAAAAACTGAACAAAACGAATCCGGCAACGGACAGAGCAATCAATAACAACAATCGTTCTATTAAGAATGAAAAACCTCTGGACTAGATTATGTCCAGAGGTTTTTTAATACCTTACAAGAGCTTAAATGCATTAAAAAAGGGCTATCCAATCATCTTGGACAGCCCCTTTTGTTTACTGCTTACGGTAATTGACATTAAGATTTCAATTTTTTCATAATGTCACTTACATAAGTCTTAAATTTCTTGTCAGTTTCAATTAAATCCTCTACGGTTTGACATGCATAAATGACTGTCGAGTGGTCTCTTCCTCCGAAGAAAGCTCCGATCGATTTTAGTGAAGATTTGGTATGAGCTTTTGCTAAATACATCGAAATTTGCCTGGCCTGCACGATTTCACGCTTCCTAACTTTCGACTTTACCATATCTACAGGAACTTCAAAATATTCACAAACTAATTTCTGAATAAAATCCATTGAAATTTCCTTATGGGTATTCTTCACAAAGTTCTTCAACATCGATTTTGCTAAACCCAAATCGATCTCTTTCTTGTTCAATGTAGATTGAGCCAATAATGAAACCATAGCTCCTTCCAATTCACGAACACTGTTATCGATTTGTGTTGCGACATATTCCACTACATTTTCAGGTAAGTCAATACCGTCAGAATACATCTTCTTCTTCAAAATTGCCATTCTCGTCTCAAGATCAGGAATCTGAATATCTGCAGATAACCCCCATTTAAAACGACTAAGCAAACGTTCCTCCAAACCAGCTAAATCCTTAGGTGCCTTGTCTGAAGTTAAAATAATCTGCTTTCCAGATTGATGCAAATGATTAAAAATATGGAAGAAAATATCCTGTGTTTTTTCTTTACCAGCAAAATTATGCACATCATCCATAATGATGACATCCATTGCTTGATAAAAGTTAACGAAGTCATTGATTGTGTTATTTTTCAATGAATCCACAAACTGCTGACAGAATTTCTCACAAGACACATAAATGACCAGTTTATCGGGAAGATTTCTTTTGATTTCATTTCCGATTGCTTGGGCAAGGTGTGTCTTTCCCAAACCAACATCACCATAAATCATCAAAGGGTTGAATGAAGTACCACCTGGCTTATTCGCTACAGCATAACCTGCTGAACGAGCAAGACGATTACATTCACCTTCGATAAAATTTTCGAATGTGTAGTTTTGATTCAATTGCGGATCAACCTGCAATTTTTTCAATCCAGGAATAACAAACGGATTTTTGATATCCCTATTTAAAGATACCGGCACAGGGATAGATTGCCTTTTCCCTTCTGCTCCATTGCCATTCGATGGAAGATTAGTCGTATAAGGATGAGAAGCTGAAGACTTCTCCACTACAATATTGTATTCCAATCTACCTTGTTCTCCTAGGAATTTCTTTACGGTCTTGCGAAGAATTCCTACATAGTGTTCTTCCAACCACTCATAAAAAAATAAGCTAGGCACTTGAATAGTCAAAACGTCACCCTCCAAACGGACTGCTTTCACAGGTTCAAACCAGGTCTTGAAACTTTGTGCTGGTATATTATCTTTGATAATCGAAAGACAATTATTCCAGACACTTGAATACGTTTTTTCCATTCTAAAATTGTTAATAAGTTGATTTACAATACGCGACAAAAAATATGTTGATAACTTTCTCTGAGAACGAAGATGACAAAAAAAAATCAGCTAAAAAACTAAAATATAAAATAATTGATAATACATTATATATCAGTATTTTACCGTGTAAAATTGTGGAAAACTAGCGCTAAAATTGATCTCTAAAAATAATTATTAACATTCCAAATTTATTTCAAAAAAAAGAACAAAAAAAGTAGCAAACTTACTACCTATCAGTCCTTAAGGTCTAAATCTAAATTAACCAAAATAATAGCTAATTACAATCTTTAGTTCATATATTTTTAATATTAAATTTATAAGAATTTAAGGCCAACTTAACATCATTGTCAGAGGACTATTAAAGTTATTTACGCACAACCTTAAAACAAAAATCAATGCGGATTATAGGACAGAAAAAACAAATTGTAACAGATGAGATGAGTTCTAAATTCAAACATCCCTACCCTTGAAAAATGAAAAAGGAGATC
>NZ_DDKA01000028.1:0-94156 GCF_002339225.1 Sphingobacterium sp. UBA2610 | reverse complement strand
GATCTCCTTTTTCATTTTTCAAATGTATAGCTCTTATCCGACCATTGAGCTGGTCAATTTTCCATTGCAAAGTTTTTTGGCTTCTGATACGATAGCATCAGCATCGTAGTGTGCATGCTTCCACTGTGCATTTTGTTCAGCATGCTCAATGATCTTATCCGGAATACCCAAACGAACAACCTGGCTATGATATCCGTGATCGGCCATAAACTCCAATACAGCCGAACCTATGCCCCCCTGTAAACTTCCATCTTCAACCGTGATAATTTTATCAAATTTCTGAAAGACCTGATGAAGCAAAGCTTCATCCAATGGTTTAGCAAATCGAAGATCATAATGCGCTGGATGTATTCCCAGTTCATTTAACTGCTGTACCGCTTTAACAGCTTCATTTCCTATCGCTCCAAAACTTAAGATAGCAAGCTCCTCACCTGCTGATATAAGACGCCCCTTTCCTATTTCTATTTCTGTAAATGGGCGACGCCAGTCTGGCATAACACCATTTCCTCTAGGATATCTAATAACAAACGGACCTTTATTGGGTAACTGCGCTGTATACATTAAATTTCGTAACTCTTCCTCATTCATCGGCGCAGAAACCGTCATATTTGGAACACAGCGCATAAAAGCGATATCATAAGCGCCATGATGTGTCGCACCATCCGCACCGACCACTCCCGCACGATCCAAACAGAAAACAACATTCAGATTTTGTAATGCAACATCATGGATGACTTGATCATAAGCGCGTTGCATAAACGACGAATAGATATTACAGAATGGTAATAATCCCTGTGTTGCGAGTCCCGCACTGAATGTAACTGCATGCTGCTCAGCAATTCCAACGTCAAATGCACGGCCAGGCATAGCTTTCATCATAATGTTCATGGAAGAACCAGAAGGCATTGCAGGCGTGATCCCCACAATCTTATCATTTTCTTCCGCAAGCTCAACTAAAGTATGTCCAAAAACATCTTGAAATTTAGGTGCTACCGGTTTATCATTCAAAGACTTCTTGATCTCACCCGTAATTTTATCGAATAGACCTGGAGCATGCCATTTCGTCTGATCTTTTTCAGCTAGCGCAAAACCTTTTCCTTTGATGGTGACGGCATGCAATAATTTAGGCCCCGGTATATGCTTAAGGTCTTCAAGGGTCTTAGCCAATTTCTTGACATCATGCCCATCAACCGGTCCAAAATATCTAAAATTTAAAGATTCAAAGAGATTGGCATTTTTTAATAAAGTTCCCTTTATGCTTTTTTCCAATTTTTTGGCAATACCAAGTGCATTTGGACCAACTTCCGAAATCTTGGTCAATACAGCTGCGATATCGTCTCTAAAACGATTATAGCGCTTGGAGGTTGTTATACTTGTCAAATACTCCTTCAATGCGCCTACATTAGGGTCAATGGACATGCAGTTGTCATTCAGAATAACCAAAAGGTTTGATTTCGAAATACCGGCATGATTAAGTGCTTCAAATGCCATTCCACCAGTCAAGGCACCATCACCGATAACCGCGATATGCTGACGATCCTTTTCACCCTTTATTTGGGAAGCGACTGCCATGCCTAATGCTGCAGAAATAGATGTTGACGAGTGTCCAACACCAAATGCATCGTATTGAGATTCAAAACGGTTAGGAAAACCCGAAATTCCGTTCTCAATTCGATTTGTATGAAATATATCGCGACGCCCCGTTAGGATTTTATGCCCATAAGCCTGATGACCTACATCCCAAATCAATTGATCGTATGGGGTATTCATTACGTAATGTAACGCCACCGTTAACTCGACGACTCCCAAACTTGCTGCAAAGTGACCACCATTAACCGAAACCTGATCAATAATAAATTGACGTAATTCCTGACTTAACTGTTCTAATTGGTCTTCCTTTAGCTTTTTAAGATCAGAGGGATCGTTTATTTTACTTAATAGTTCTCCAGCCTCAAACTGCATAGTACTGCTATTTACATGATATGTTCGTACAAAGTAACGACAATTTTATTTAATCTTTAAAATAAATCGCATTTACATATTGATGAACAACAAATAAAATAATGAATAGTTTGTATCGAAGTTATTCCAAAAGATTTTATATGTAAATTTGTATAAGATATGGAAGTAGAAGAAGGCTACGAAATCAAGCTTCCTCAATTTGAGGGACCTTTTGATTTATTATTATTTTTTATCGAACGGGATGAACTAAATATCCACGATATACCGATTTCAAAGATTACAGATGATTTTTTATCGTATGTGAGCCAAATGCAAGCGCTCAATATGGAAATGGCAAGCGAGTTTATCTTTGTTGCTTCTACACTGATGCGTATCAAAGCTAAAATGCTATTACCTCGTCTGGATCTGGACGACAATGAAAATGAAATCGATCTAAGAGAAGATCTTGTTCAAAAACTTATTCTCTATAAGCAATTTAAAGAGACCTGTGAAGAATTGAGAGTCTTGGAAGAAAATCGTCTCAAACTATACAGCCGAGGCAACATACGCTATGATATCCAGCAAAGACTAAAATTAGACTCTACCGGAGAAAATTTGGATAGCTTCGACCTTTATAGTCTAATGATGATTTACGAGCAAATGATGTATCAATTCCGTAATCGTCCCCCAGAAGTAACACATACAGTTGTCAAATATCCATACACCATTGAACAACAGAAGAAAGCAATAGCCGAACTAATTGAAATCAATAAAAAATTGGATTTTCAAGAAATTCTTAAAAACTCAGAAAATAAAATACAGTTTGTCTATAACTTTTTAGCAATTCTTGAAATGCTGCAACAGAGATTATTACAGATCGAAGTGGGCTTAGGCTATAACAATTTCAATGTAGGTGAAAGAGATCCAAATGAGGTAGAGGAACTCCGGCTTGAGGAGCAAGAAGCATAAAAAAAGACCTGTTTTGAACAGGTCTTTTTCGTATTAGTCTTTTTTCTTAAAAGCATTCCACCCCTGGGCTGTTATCGGATAAAGGTTCCCTGATTTGGAAATCATTTCACAGCCTTCAGTACTTGGCGTCATATAACCAATAATGCTAATATCCGGTAAGTTTTTGATTTTATCATGATCGGCCTGAGCTATTGTGAACAGTAGTTCATAATCTTCACCGCCATTAAGTGCGGCTACGGTTGGATCAATGCCAAATTCCCGCCCCGTATCATAAGTCATCTGATCCAATGGAATTTTTTCCTCATATAATCTGCAACCTTTGTCAGATTGTCTGCAAATATGTAGAATTTCTGATGCAAGCCCGTCTGAAATATCCATCATCGCTGTGGGCTTGATCCCTAGCTTGGCAAATAATTCAACAATGTCTTTCCGGGCTTCAGGTTTCAATTGACGTTCAACAATATAATCTTTTCCCTCTAAATCAGGCTGTACATTGGGATTTTCTAAATAGATATCCTTTTCACGCTCCAAGAGCTGTAAGCCCATATAAGCTGCCCCTAGATCACCAGACACACACAAGAGATCACCTTCCTGCGCACCATTACGATAAACAATCTGATCTGTATCAGCATAACCTATGCTTGTCACAGAAATAACCAAGCCTTGGGCTGAAGCGGAAGTGTCTCCGCCAATTAAGTCGACATTATATTTCTTACAGGCAATCAATGCTCCCTGATAAATCTCTTCTACAGCTTCCAATGGAAATTTTGAGGACAGACCTATTGAAAAGGTAATTTGTGAAGCTATTCCGTTCATCGCGTAAATATCGCTCAAATTGACCTGAACAGCTTTGTAACCTAGATGTTTTAACGGAACATATCTAAGATCAAAATGAATCCCTTCCAACAGTAGATCAGTAGATATCAAGGTTTTTTTACCTCCAAAATCTAGAACAGCAGCATCATCGCCAATCCCTTTAATTGTGGATTTTTCTGTTAATTCTACAGCTTTTTTTATATAATCAATCAAGCCGAACTCACCCATTTCTTCCAAATTGGTTCGCTCGGTGTTATCAAAATCGAACATGCTAAAAAGTTTAAAAGTTTAATATAGATAATGCCTGCTGATAATCATCTCCCAGAGAGATATCCGGATGGCATTACAAAATAAGTTTTACTATAAGACCAATGCCCCCTGCTTATACATTGGACTCTTTTCGTTGAACTGCATATAAACAGCTCAACGAAATCATTATTGACCATTGAAAACCAATCAGTTATTATCTTGGTATGATCAAAAATTATGCAGATTTCTATAAGCCTAAACTTGCCGATATTTCCAACATACGTTCAATAGGACGCTGGGCTCGGAGAATAACATCCTCGGGAAGAAGGATTTCAGGCGATTCATACTTCAGACAGTTATATAGCTTCTCAAGCGTATTAAGCTTCATATGCGGGCAATCATTACATGCACAGGCATTATTAGGAGGTGCAGGGATAAAAGTCTTATGTGGACTTGCTTTTTGCATTTGGTAGAGAATACCTGATTCTGTAGCAACAATATAAGCCTGGGCCGTATCTGTCTGGGTAAATTTAAGCATGCCGGCAGTCGATCCCACATAATCGGCTATCGCCAGTATATGATCCTCACACTCCGGATGGGCAATAAACTTAGCATCAGGGTGCTCGCTTTTCAAACGATCAATTTTATCTTGAGAAAAAATTTCATGGACCATACATGCACCATTCCAAAGCACAAGATCTCGTCCAGTTTTCTTTTTAACGTATGCTCCGAGATTACGATCCGGGCCAAAAATGATTTTCTGATCCGCTGGCAGGCTCTCTACGATCTGCACAGCGTTACTAGAGGTACATACGATATCGGAAAGCGCTTTCAATTCCGCTGTACAGTTTACATAAGTGATGACCAAATGATCAGGATATTGTTCCTTAAATTTAGCGAAAAGATGCGGCGGGCAAGAATCTGATAGCGAACAACCTGCTTTGGCATCTGGCAGAAGAACCTTTTTCGTCGGTGAAAGTATTTTAGCTGTCTCAGCCATGAAATGTACTCCAGCAAAAACAATTACATCTGCATCAGTTTTCGCAGCTTCCTGGGATAAACCAAGGCTATCTCCTATATAATCCGCTATATCTTGAATTTCAGACTCTTGATAATAGTGAGCCAAGATGACAGCGTTCTTTTCTTTCTTTAACCGTTGGATCTCTTTAATCAAATCCAGTGAGGGATCAATCGGAGCATCGATATAACCTTTTGCTTGAAGCTCATAATTTACAATTTCCATGCGAGTAGTTTCAACTTTTATGAACAGCAAAAATAAGCATTGTTAGATATATAAAAGTCAATTAAAAGCAAATTAATCAGGTCGTGGTAATATACCGCTCGCTTGAATGTGATGCATTATTAGATAATAACAGATAAAACACTGATATAAAACCTCTTATTAATCAATAATAGATTACAACGGATCTACCGAGCCTAGCTTATTGGATAATGTCAGTTTTCAAATTTGATCGAACAACTACAACTGTTGCCCAATTACATGATCTTGCAGCACTGACAGTGAAATACCTATTAAAAAAATACAAATTAAACATTTACAAATATTAATAGTTAAATTAATTTAAATAAAGTTTAATCAAACAATATTACGCCCATATAAACTCTTTTAGACTTGAATATTTAGGAAACTATTCGAACTCTTCATTTATACCAAAAGCTGAAAGGGTTTATTTCACATTATTTCGATCTTCGAAAATCAGTTTCATCCGCATCAAACCTTCATAGCCTAAGGAACGTTTTTAGGCATATTACAAAACAATGAAAAATATAGCACAAAAGGAAGCTTTATTTATTAACATTTCAGATTAAAAAACGTTTTTGAGCTCTTATAGGAGAGATTAATGGATTCTGGATTGATCAATAATTTTATATCAAATTCTCAGCGGGTTTATTTTGTAAATTTGGCGTAAACTGTATATGCCTGCAGCATTGAAAGCGTACGAAATAGCTTCGAAAGCAAAATAAACGCTCTCAGAATTGTCTATAGGATATTGCATCATCAGCTTCCCTAAATATGCCATTCTAATCGCAAATATTTGAAGTTTATATATTTTTCGTTTACCAACCACATACAGCAACGGAGGCCAGAACTAGGCGAAAATCAATTTTCATTAATAAAAATACGTCATAGACAATCAATACAAAACAATAATTTCTGGAATAAGTGCTTTTACATTTGCATATAAAAATACTAGCAGCTTGTAGAAATGAATATAGGAATATAGCGATGTAAATTTACGCCAATTCAGGGTCAATAGCGTTGAATGAAATAGTTCAAATAAACCCTATAAGAATTGGATATTTATAAGAAAATCTAAAAGAGTCAAGTAGAAGCGAATCTAGAAGAGAGTATTTCTCGGAAAATAAAATATATGACTAAATGATGCATACAGCATCCAAAATAAAGCGGACAAGAATTAAATATTGGCTACTATAATATAAGATAGTGAATTTATTTAATTCTAAGAGGCTTTAATGAAATTTTCACAATTCAATTTTACAAAATTCAAGAATAAATGATGGATCCCACCAAAATAGAATAAATTATACCGAGTATCAGATAAGAATCCAGTAAATAACTCCCTCAAAAGCTCAATATAACAGAATCCGAGCGTATATCCGGCTAGACCAAGCATCTGGCGATAATTATAGTACAAACCGCAAAAAATCCAACAAATATAACTTAAAAAATACTAATAAGTATAATAACGAAATATAAACTTGTTAAAAAATATACATTCTCAAATTTATATTAAATTTGGTGAATTAAACCGCTTCATACTCAAATAGATAAATAATATTAAAAGATAATACTAAATATGCGATTGACAAAGCACTTTCAAAGCATGTTAGTCGCTTAGAATTAAATATTCCAAACAAACAGCGAAAGAAGTCAATATATTCAATCCATAAGAGCTTTATTTTAGAAAAATACGCCCTGAGAATGATATAAAAAGATTCTTTATAACAATGATCCAGAATATTCGAATCTCACAGATCTAAATTTGGACAATTATTCCATCTAATGGATGTTGGGCTGCAAATATAGTAAGATTGTTTGTTCTGCAATAAATTATTTGAAGAAATTATCTGCATTCCAAAATTATTAACAAGTCAATCTTCGAATTTCAGTTAGATCTTAAAAAATTTACTATTTAAGGCTATAGAATGTCTTAAAAAGCCCTGAAAACAAATTTTTAAAAAATATCCAATTCTAAACAGGTATATTTTTAAACAATCCCCTTGAGATTCTGTTTAAAATTCAATCCCGCGAAAACCAAACAAATATCGTAGCCAAATCTGAATATAAACAGGCAGATACAGGAATAAAAAATTCCAATAACCAAATACCTCTCAATTTCCATTTTTGAAAACTTTGCTGATAAAGTACAGAAATTTTTGACGCCAATTTTACCTCGTTGAGAAAGCAAAATTCACATATTTTTGAAAAAAATACGCAAATAAGCAAACCTCAAACAGTTTAAAATCCAAATATCAAAATCAATTAAATTGCCTTTTTCATATCAATTTTAAAAGCAAAGATTAGCAACTATTAGAATTCAATAAAGGAATTTATCTGCTCTAAAGACAGAAATATTAAAATCTCATAGCATCCAAATTAGAATTAAAACTTTTCTGATCCGATTTCTATCGGTTACAAAGCGATAAAATTGAAATAAGATCCCAAACGGGAAAATATCCAAGTATAAAACGACTTAAACCTATATTTTTTTTAAAAAAATTATAAATAACGCGCTGAAACTAGATTAAATCCATATACAAAAAAAAATAAAATAAATAGTCAATCCTAAAGCGCTTTAAAAGTCAATAGGAAATTTAAAAAATAAAATAAACTCAATTAGAATTAAATATTTCAATAGGGGACTTTATAATTCCCGAATATCGAAATCTAACCGCTTCTAATCGAACTTGACAAAACTAAACAAAGATTTTCGAACGTATTCCACAATCTTTTTTTTCAATAAATACTAATTATTTAAAATAGAAAATCTCTTATTGTTTATTATGGTGTGGAAAAGTGGTATAAATTAGGTTATTTCGATTTTGATTTTAGGTTTTTATAGAGTTTTCAACAATTTTTCAACAGAATTTATTCATTAAAGACCTGATTTTTAAAATTCTAAATTATCTTATTTTTTATTTTCCATATATTTTTGTTGAATAGTTTTTGTTTAGAAAATGTGGAAATCTCTAGATTTTTGTGCGGAAAAATTTTAGAAATAAGGCTTGCAAATAGGGGATTTGTGAATTGTTAAATACTTTTCATTTTTATTTAACCTTTTATTTACACGTTTTCCACATTTTTCGTTAATTTGAATCGTCACTTTTGGGGATAGTTTGTGAATTTTAATTTATATGGCAGATAGAAAGGTAGATTTTTTGGTCATTGGATCAGGTATTGCTGGATTAAGCTTTGCTTTAAAAGCATCGAAATTCGGTAAAGTATTGATAGTCACTAAGTCCAATGAGGATGAGTCTAATACAAAATATGCGCAAGGGGGAGTGGCTGCCGTTGTGGATAAGTCAGATAGCTTTGAGAAGCATATCATTGATACTCAGATTGCTGGGGATGGTTTATGCGATGTTGAAATTGTGGAAAACGTAGTGAGAGAAGCACCGGAACGGATTGCAGAACTTATTTCATACGGAACATCATTTGACAAGGAG
This sequence comes from Sphingobacterium sp. UBA2610, assembly GCF_002339225.1. Classification (NCBI taxonomy): domain Bacteria; kingdom Pseudomonadati; phylum Bacteroidota; class Sphingobacteriia; order Sphingobacteriales; family Sphingobacteriaceae; genus Sphingobacterium; species Sphingobacterium sp. UBA2610. The sequence continues at coordinate 85,471 of NZ_DDKA01000028.1, read as the reverse complement.
GAATCGGGGTTATATGATCTGGCAAAAGAGGGGGGACATTCCGCTCATCGTATTTTACATTATAAAGATATAACTGGCTATGAAATTGAGCGTGCGTTATTGGCGCAAGCACATAGTGATCCCAACATTGAAATCGTAACGCATTACTTTGCCATTGATTTGATTACACAGCATCATTTGGGGGAATACGTGGATAAGAACAGGGAAGACATTACCTGTTATGGAATTTATGCTTTTAATACCTCATCACATTTAGTAGATAAGATTTTGAGTAAGGTTACTGTGATGGCTTCTGGAGGAGCAGGGCATGTTTATTCAAGTACAACAAATCCAACTATTGCGACTGGAGATGGTATTGCTATGGTGTATCGGGCAAAAGGTAAGGTACGTAATATGGAGTTTATGCAATTTCACCCTACTTCTTTATACAATCCAAAGGACTCTCCTGCATTTTTGGTATCTGAAGCCGTACGTGGATTTGGGGGTATTTTAAGAAGGATCAATGGTGAATCTTTCATGGAGGAGTACGATGAACGTGCTTCTTTGGCACCAAGAGACATCGTTGCTAGAGCTATTGATGCCGAGATGAAGAAATCTGGTATAGATTATGTGTACCTTGATATCACGCATCGGAATAAGGAAGATATTATCAAGCATTTTCCAAATATTTATGAAAAGTGTCTTTCGATCGGACTGGATATGGCGAAGGATTTTATACCAGTTACACCGGCTGCGCATTACCTCTGTGGAGGCATTTATGTAGATGATTTTGGACGCAGTAGCCTCGTTAACTTATATGCTTGCGGAGAGTGTTCTTCTACTGGCCTGCATGGGGCAAACCGATTAGCTTCTAATTCACTTCTTGAAGCACTTGTTTATGCACATCGTATTTTCCTGGACGCCACAAAGTCGATAGGATTGATTAACCATATTGTTGATGTCCCCGAATGGGATGACTCTAAAACCTCTCTTTCAAATGAGGATATTTTAGTAAGTCATAATTTACGCGAGTGCCAAAAGATTATGAGTGACTATGTTGGCATTGTCCGTTCCGATTTTAGGCTTGAAAGAGCTCTTAAACGGCTACATCTCTTGTATGAGGAGACCGAAGAATTTTATCGAAATACAAGGCTTTCTGTTAAACTGTGTGAATTACGTAATGTTATTCAAGTAGCTTATATCGTGACAAAATCAGCTATGTTACGGAAAGAAAGTAGGGGATTGCATTATACAACGGACTATCCGAAACATTCGGAAGTATTACAGGATACAATTTTTTAAGGAATATGGCACTTATTTTATCTGTTTTGGATAAATCTCCGGTGATAGCCGAAGAATGCTTCTTAGCACCCAATTCAACGATTGTAGGCGATGTGGAGATTGGACATCACTGTTCGGTATGGTTTAATGCTGTCATACGCGGAGATGTCAATTATATTCGTATCGGTAATTATACTAATATTCAAGATGGAGCGGTTATACATTGTACCTATAAGAAATGCGGTACTACGATCGGAAATTATGTAAGTATAGGGCATCAGGCTATGGTACATGGATGTATTTTGGAAGATCATGTACTCATTGGTATGGGAGCTATCGTTATGGATAATGCGATTGTTGAATCGAATGTTATTGTAGCAGCTGGTGCAGTAGTTTTGGAAAATACTCGTTGTGAATCGGGATTTCTATATGCTGGAGTACCTGCCAAAAAGATAAAAGCACTTACTGAAGAGCAGAAAGATCTATTGCAGAAGCTACCACATAATTATGTTCTGTACAGTTCCTGGTTTTAGCTTAATCGAATTAGCAATATTAAATAAGTTATTTTAGAATGGCCTCAATTAATTTTTTTTGAGGCCACTCAATGAAAAACTATCTTTCTGTTCCCAATTAGCACGTATCGTAAATACTTTATTCAGATATACAACAGGTTCAGGAAAAGTTTTCTTTTCGACATCTCCAGTGTCCCAGATTCCATTATCATTGTCGTCGCGTATCACACGTATACTATACTTTCCTCCAGGATACTGTTTGTATACAACAGCCGGATTGTTCATGTTTATTTTGTCGACGCGATAGACCTTATCTTTTTTCTCATTGATTAACTCAACCAAATAGGTTGTATTGCTATCTAGATCTGTAAAATCAAATGTCAGATCCCCATAGTTTTCACTATCGTCATAGGTCAAATCGAGCTTTTTCTCTTTGTTTTGTTCGCCAAAATAGCCTGTTATAGCGCCTTCTGTAAACTCAATTTGGTACTTTTTCTCTTTTCTCCAATTATAGCGAATATGGTAGATATTGGTATTTGCTGTATCTACAGCTAGTTGGTAATTGGTCCGGACCAATGAGTCTTCTTTGAATTTTAACTTGGTTTTATCGATATTTTTGATCGGTGTGAAAGCAGATACCTGAAGGTGTGTAATTCGATCGACCCGTCCATTATTTGGCGTAAAAATAGGCTCAATTGTCTGCTCTATTTTTACATTCCCTTTTCTAATGAGAATGGTATCCAATGGTCTTTCATTTTCTGTCAGAACAAGCTTTAGGGAGTCTATTTTTAAATTTGGAATAAACAAAGTAGCCGAGTCTGATGTCTTTGAAAAACGTACTTTTTTATCCTTGTTGTTTACTTCGTCATTAAGGATATCAAGTTTGGGCTTGTCGACTCTTCTATTAAAAACAAGAAGTATACTTCCATTTTTTTCAAATTTCTTCTCTTGGGTTCTAAACTTTTTTGGGATTCCTTTGAAGATCTCCAAGTTGATATTGCTTAAGTCTCGCTCTAGCACGATAGAGTCTTTTAGGAAACCTATTTCTTCATCAGCACCATTATAGATTCTATCGTTATTTTTTTCTTGAAGTGCGTAAATGCGATAAGTTCCTTCTCTTAGATTGTTTAGTTTATAGTTACCTGCAGTATCCGTTGTCGTGAATATATTCGCCTTCTTTTTACCAAAAATCGAGTCTTGGCTAATGGGGATCAACAAGACTTTAACATCCTTTTGGACCTCTTTCGTTATAGCACTTTTTACATTACCGGATATACTGAGTGAATCTATTTTATCTCCTGTCGCGAATACGTAAGCATAATTGACCAATGCATTTCCAGCGTTATAATCAACTAGTCCTTTACCGAAGTATATGCTGTAGGTTGTATTCTTTTCTAGGGAATCAGGTAAGGTAATTTCTAGATTTTTTTTCTTCACCTTGAATTCTGGATTGCTTCCCATGTCTGGCGTAATACTGAATTCCTTTTGTTGATTTGCCAGCTTGATATACTCGTCAAACGTGATCACTATTTTTTTAGCTGTAAAATTCTTCGAAAAATTCGTAGGGCTTTCCAATAGTATCTTCGGAGGAATAGAATCTTTTGGCCCCCCCGTGGGCTGTTGTATGCTCGCACATTGTATGGACAAGCCAATAAGCATAATAAACATGCTTAAAATAAGTAATCTTGTTTTTAAGCTACTTTTTAGCCTTTCTGAACCACTTTTATTTTCTCTTAAAGAAGTTTTCATAAAAAATAGAATATTGTCTTAAATCGCTTATTTTAAGCTTTGTGATGTTTAGTGTATAAGTATTTGACTTTCAGTTGTTTAACTCATATGGACCATCAATACCGTGATATCAGAGGGCGAAACGCCTGAGATTCTTGAAGCTTGCCCCAGTGTACGTGGTTTAACTTTAGATAACTTTTGTCTTGCCTCAATTGATAGCGATGTTAATAGGCTGTAGTCAAAATCAGGATTAATTTCTCTATCTTCCATCTTCTTCATGCGATTGACAATTTCCATCTCTTTATCGAAATAGCTTTCATATTTGAGATTGATCTCTGCTTGTTCAATGGTATCATTATCGAATTGGGATACATAGTGTGCAAAGCCTTCGTCTCCTTTCAGAATATCTTGGATACCAACTTGTGGTCTTGCAAGAACATTACTCAACCTTGTTTTTTGTGGAAGTGCGCTTGAGCCAACTTCGGCTAATACGGTATTCATCTTTTCGACATTGGTCGAATTTTGTTTGAGATACTCGATTATTTTATTGGAGTTATCAATTTTGTTTTGCACTTTTTTGAGTCTTTCTTCTCCTACCAATCCCAATTTGTAAGCTAATGGGGTTAGGCGAATATCAGCATTGTCCTGGCGTAGAAGTAGACGATGTTCTGCTCTTGATGTAAACATGCGGTACGGCTCTTCAGTTCCTTTTGTTACGAGGTCGTCGACCAATACACCTATATAGGATTCGGATCGTTTAAGAATAAGTTCCTTATCATCATTGATGCGTTGATGCGCATTTATCCCGGCTAGGAAACCTTGAGCAGCGGCTTCTTCATAGCCAGTTGTCCCATTGATCTGTCCTGCGAAAAATAGATGTTTCACCAATTGGGTTTCCAAGGTTAGATCCAATTGCATTGGTGGAAAGTAGTCGTATTCTATGGCATAACCTGGGCGGTACATTTTCGCATTTTCAAAGCCTGGGATCAATTGCAAAGCTTTCAATTGTACGTCTTCTGGCAATGAGGTGGAGAATCCGTTGACATAAATTTCTACTGTTTTGAAGCCTTCGGGCTCCACGAATATCTGATGTCTTTCACGCTCGGCAAAACGATTTATTTTATCTTCTATTGAAGGGCAATAGCGTGGTCCCAATCCTTTGATACGTCCCGTAAACATGGGTGATTTTTCAAACCCAGTGCGTAGCATTTCGTGGACCTTATCGTTTGTATAGGTAATCCAACAACAGCGTTGTTCAGTTGGTATTTCTACATCTGTATAGGAGAACCGCCCTCTTTTTTCATCGCCCCACTGTTCTTCCATTAATGCATAGTTGAGGCTTCTTCCATCTATACGTGGTGGCGTTCCTGTCTTCATTCTCCCGGATTCGAAACCAAGGGAAACAAGTTGCTCGGTTAAACCTGTGGCAGCCTTCTCTCCTGTTCTACCGCCTCCAAATTTCTTGTCCCCAATGTGAATTACACCATTTAGAAAAGTTCCATTGGTCAGTACCACGGCGTCCGATTCTATTTCTATGCCCATCGAAGTGATGACACCGCAAGCTTTTCCGTTTTTTACGATAACTTCTTTTACGGTATCTTGCCACATATCTAAATTAGGAAGAGACTCGAGTTGTAATCTCCATTCTTCTGCAAACCGCATTCGGTCATTTTGGGTCCGCGGACTCCACATGGCAGGACCTTTCGAAAGATTTAACATTCGGAATTGAATGGTTGATTTATCTGCTATGATACCAGTATATCCGCCCATAGCATCAATTTCTCTTACTATCTGTCCTTTGGCTACTCCACCGATAGCGGGGTTACAACTCATTTGCGCTATTACTCCCATATTCATTGTGATGAGTAAAGTGGACGAACCTAAGTTAGCTGCTGCCGCCGCTGCCTCACATCCGGCATGCCCCGCACCAACGACAATTACATTATATTTTTTAAACATTTTTCTATTCTTGTTCCACGTGAAACGTGGTGTTTTTATTTCTTTGTAAATTTACGTTTTCTTTGTGTTCCACGTGAAACCTGTGGTGAAATTTTACATAAAATCAGCAAGATATAACCATCTTTCGGATTTATCGTCTATCTGTTTTTGGATAGATTGAATTTCTTCCGCTAAGGAAGAAAGTTTTAGATGATCTGTTACCTGGTTTAGTTCCTCCGTTTTTAACGCTACTTGTGTTTCCAGTTTTTCGATTTCTTCTTCTAGTTTGTTATATTCCAATTGTTCCTTGTACGAGAGTTTTTTCTTTTCCTCTTTTACAATTGGCTTTACCTGTTCTTGGGTTATCCTTTTTTGTTTTTCCTTTTCTAATTTTTGGATTTCTTCCTGTTCAAGTTTAAAGTCGGCATAATTTCCGTTGTATATCTGCACGATCCCCTTTCCTTCAAAAATGAAAAGTTGATCCGTCAATTTATCTAATAGATACCTGTCGTGTGATACTAATATGAGTACTCCTTTGTAGTTGTCAAGAAAATCTTCCAGCACGTTTAATGTATCAATGTCCAAATCATTGGATGGTTCATCCAGAATTAAAAAATTTGGATTCTTCATTAAAACACGCATTAATTGAAGTCTTTTTTTCTCCCCCCCACTTAATTTATTAACGAAACCAAATTGTTTTTCAGGAGGAAATAAAAAGTGGGTTAGCAGCTGTGAAGCCGTGATTACTTCCCCATTTGCCATTTCAATATAGTCTGCTATATTTTTTACAACATCTAATACTCGATCGTTTTCATTTACTTCCAATCCGCCCTGTTTATAGTAGCCATATACTGTGGTTTTCCCTACCGCTATAGACCCTGTATCAGGTTTTTCTTCTCCCGTGATTAAATTAAGAAAGGTTGATTTTCCAGTACCATTTTTTCCCGCTAGACCAATACGATCACCTTTTTTAAAGGTGTATGAAAAATCATGTATGATTTCTTTTGCTCCATAACGTTTGGCAACATGTTCTAGTTCGAGTATTTTTGAGCCCTGCCTGCTTACTTTCACACTGAGTTGTACCGAGTCGTTTCCTTTAATTGCTTTAGATTTTTCTTCCAAGTCATAGTATGCTTCAATACGTGATTTGGATTTGGTACCACGTGCCTGTGGTTGACGACGCATCCACTCCAATTCACGGCGAAGTAGGTTTCTGCTTTTCTCAACCATAACCGCATCAATAGTTTCACGTTCGGACTTCTTTTCTAGAAAATAAGAATAGTTGCCTTTATAGGTAAAGAGATTGCCCCTATCCAGCTCTCGAATCTCCGTACAGATATTATCCAAGAAGTAGCGATCGTGCGTTACTAAAAGAACGGTTTTGCTACCTGTTGTTAGTAGTTTTTCAAGCCATTCAATAGTCTCTATATCCAAATGGTTGGTGGGTTCATCTAATATATAAATATCCGGCTCGTCTATCAAAAGCTTGGCTAGCGCAAGGCGTTTTCGTTGGCCCCCTGATAAACTTTTGATATCTTGATGGAAATCCATAATGTTTAAACGATTAAGAATCGTCTTAATATTATGCTCATACTCCCAGGCATTCAATGAACTTATTTTTTCTGTAAGATCTTCTAATTTTTTCTGATCGATATCAGTTTCCAATAACAGCTCCTCGTACTTACGGATAAGACGTTGTTGATCGTTGTCTGTACTATAAATAAAATCGTTGATTGATTTTAATCCTGTGAAATCAGGATCCTGTTCTAAGAAACCAATTTTTATACCTTTTTCTTTTACAACTTTTCCTGAGGTTGGTAAGATTCGCTCTGCTAAAATGGCGAGTAAGGTTGATTTACCTGTGCCATTGATTCCGACCAAGGCCACACGTTCTCCCTTTTGGAGACCGAAATGTAAATCTTTAAAAAGCCATCGATCATGGAAGGAATGGCTTACTTGTTCTGTAGCTAAAATACTCACGTTATATCACCCTAAATTATATTCAGTCAATTTACACGCCAAAACACTACCAGTAGGTTTCTTCTCTTGGTAGTTTATATCGTGTTGATAATCAATATTTTAGTTATATTTCTATTGATTGTCAGTTATTTATATATTGAATCAATAATCGTTTTGATTGCTGACTAATGTAATCTATTGGGTGGCATACGATCAAATGTTAGCCTTTGCCATTGGGTAAAATGATAATTCGAAGTCCCAAAGGTTCGCTTGTTCATTTGGAATGCTCGCAAAAATAAAGAAATAGTTTCTTATTCGATGCGAAAAAAGCTTCGTTATTTGATTAATTGGCAATAATGATACTGCCCTGATAAAATTAATTCAATGCGTAATCCGCTATCAGATTGAAACGTGGTATTTCAACTTGAAAGCTGCCGTTGTCCAGTGTTCGGATCATATTATAATATCCTTCCATGAATCCGAATTCGCTATTGAGATTGCAACCTGAGGTGTATTGATGAGTCTGACCAGGTTCTATAATAGGTTGTTCGCCTACTACTCCTTCTCCAGATACCTCCCTATAGTCTCCTTTTGCATCAAAAATTTTCCAATAGCGACTTATCAATTGAACCGTGTAATCGCTGAGATTTTCTATGCTGATATGATAAGCAAACATAAAATGTTCACGGTCCGGATTCGAATACTCCGATTGATAGATGGTTTCAACCGAGATTTTTACGCCTTCTGTAATTTGTGTGATCATTTGAATGATGTTTATTGTTGCAATGAATGTTTACGCTAAAATACTAATAATGAGTTTAAAAATCTAAATTATAATCATTTTAAAAGGTTAAATAATGCTAAGTTTAAAATTAGTATAACCAAATGGACCTTAATTAGTAGGTTTGTATTATGGCAAATGGTATCTTATATTTAATTCCTGTTCCATTGAGTGATGACGCAGCTTTCCAGTCATTTACTCCGTATTTAGTGGAAACAATCAATTCATTGGACGAGTATATTGTAGAGAACGAAAAAACGGCGCGCAAGTTTTTAAAACTTGCAGGTTTAAAGATTCCGCAGAGCGAATTAACGATCCATGATTATGGAAAACATGTGCGGGACAAGGGAAATATAAATGATTTTTTTGAAGGCTTGAAACAAGGCAAAAGTGTTGGATTAATGTCTGAGGCGGGATGTCCTGGTGTTGCTGATCCTGGTGCTTCTATTGTAGCGCGGGCACATCAATTGGGTATTAAGGTAGTTCCTCTTGTTGGACCAAGCTCTATTCTACTGGCACTTATGGCTTCCGGATTTAGCGGTCAGAAATTTGCCTTTCATGGTTATTTGCCTATCGATAAAATTGATCGAGCTAAGGAGATTAAAAATCTCGAACAGCAATCAGCACGTGAAAAGCAGACGCAAATTTTTATTGAAACTCCATTTAGAAATAATCAGCTTTTAGCCGATCTACTAAAAATATGTAAACCTTCCACCTTACTCTGTGTTGCGTCAAATGTAACAGCTGCCGACGAAAATATACAAAGTTTGACAGTTGGTGAGTGGCGAAAACGATCGTATGATTATCATAAAAAGCCGACTATTTTTTTACTTTATGCATGATGTTTTTAGAGCTCCCCCCTACCCTATTTTCATTGATGAAGTTTAATAATGAAATTAAAAGCTCTTTTTACATGAGTGAAGTATGTTTTAATAAAGTAAGTGAGTGCTTACATTTTGTTTTTTTAATAAATATGTAAACCAGGGTATCAGAATAAATGCTGAATAGAGTTTGTTAACCGTCTAGAATGATTTAATATATAACAAGATGAATTACTGTAGATTATTGTCTATTATGTTTTTGTTTTCATTAGTTGGATTCAGTAAAGATCTTGCTGCACAGTCTTCTACATATGTTATTGTCCATGGAGCTTGGGGTGGTGCTTGGCAGTTTAAAAATACGGCGGTTGAGTTAGCTAAAAAGGGAAATGAGGTGTACCGACCCACACTAACAGGCCTGGGTGAGCGTTATCATTTAGCAGATACTTCTATCCGATTACAAACGCATGTCGATGATGTTGTGAATACGATCCTGTTTGAGGATCTCCATGATATTATATTGGTCGGACATAGTTATGGTGGGATGATTATCACGGCTGTGGCAGATAGTCTTCCGGATAGAATCCGTAAATTGGTTTACTTGGATGTTATACTACCGGAGGATCAACAATCTGTAATGAACTTAATGGGTAAATCCAGTGCAGCAAATGGACTGTTAAAATTAGAAAAGGATGGTTATATTTTTCCTTTCTGGGTGAAGGACATTAAGAAGCTTCCTAGGGATGTCCCCCACCCGTTAAGAACAATGACAGACAAGATCAGTTTAAAAAATCCGAAACGACTTAAAATTCCAAGTACTTACATTTTGACTTATGAGGATGGCAAAACAATTGAGGATGATGATTTTTACCCGTTTTATAGGAAGGCAAAAAATATAGGTTTTAAAACAGTCGAATTTGTTGGAGATCATAATCCACAAATAAAAAAGTTGAAAGAATTAGTAGATTTGTTGGAACAGGAATAATAAATAAGCAATAAATAGTTCAATGACGCAAGAGGAATTAATAAGAGAGTTAAGTAAGCCTGAAGTAATTTATACCGCTATGGGTATTGTTGCCATACGTATTATCGTATGGCTTCTATTTGCAAATACAATTCGAAAGACATTAAAATTGGTCGCCAAAGAAAATAGATTAATGAAGCCCAACCAATCGTGGTTAGCTGCAATTCCGCTGGTTAATATTTATTGGAATTTTCAGGTTGCTTCGCGTCTAAGGGATTCTTTGATCAATGAATTTTATGATCGAAAAATAGCTGTGGAGGAAAACCCTACGTTTAGGAAAGGATCGCTATATGCATGGATTTACCTGGCGACAAATATTCCGCTCCCACTTTCTATTTCCGGTGTACTGATCATTATGCATTTTGTGACATTGGCTAATTACTGGTTTGAAATTAACGCGAATAGAAGAATTTTAGAGGAACATAATAAATTTAGAGAAAAAGAGGTAATTGTAAACCATGAAAATTAAAGAAGTCATTGACTATTTGGAGCAATTGGCTCCTTTAGATTTGCAAGAGTCTTATGATAATGCTGGCCTTATTGTGGGCGACGCCAATAGAGAGATTACAAAGGTGCTCATTTCGTTAGACTGCACAGAAGATGTTGTAAAAGAAGCCATTGATAAAGGGTGTAATTTAATTATTTCGCACCATCCCATTGTATTTAGGGGGCTAAAAAAATTTAATGGGAAAAATTATGTGGAGCGTACGGTTATTAAAGCAATTGAACATAAAGTTGCATTATATGCCATTCATACGAATCTAGATAATGTTACCGGTGGAGTGAATACGAAAATTGCCGATAAATTGGGATTAGAAAATCAGGCTATACTGGAATCTAAAACAAATGTATTGCGAAAAATGGTCGTTTTTGTACCTAGGAGTCATGTTGAAGATGTCCGACAGGCATTGTTTGATGCGGGCGCAGGTAAAATCGGAAAACACTATGATCAATGTAGTTTTAATGCGGCGGGTTATGGTAGTTTTAGACCTTTAGAAGGGGCCGATCCTACCCTTGGGGAGATTGGTGTTCAAGAGCGTGTTGAGGAAACACGAATTGAGGTTATCTACCTGAAATCTATTGAAAGAAAGTTACTTTTGGCACTCTATGAAGCTCATCCTTATGAGGAAGTAGCTTATGATTTGTTTGATATTCAAAATACGGCTGCTGAAATCGGTGCAGGAATGATTGGAAATTTGGCTGAACCAATGGCTGAATTGGAATTTTTAGCTTATCTTAAGGACAAACTGAGGTTGAATGTAATTCGTCATACAGCCTTATTAGATAAAAAAGTTAGTCGTGTAGCGGTCTGTGGTGGCTCGGGGGGATTTTTACTCGGTGCAGCCAAACGTTCTGGTGCTGATTTTTTTGTTACAGCAGACTATAAATATCATGAATTTTTTGATGCTGAAGGTGAAATCGTGATTGCAGATACGGGACATTTTGAGAGCGAACAATTTACGCAAGAATTATTGTACGACATTATTACGAAAAAATTTCCTAACTTTGCAACCTTAACAACAGAAATAGATACAAATCCTATAAAATACTACAGTTGATGGAACAAACCGTAGAACAAAAATTGAAAGCATTATGGCTGTTACAAGCCGTACATACTAAAATAGACAAAATTCGCCAAGTTCGTGGTGAATTGCCTATGGAAGTTGCAGATCTTGAAGATGAGATTGCGGGCTTAGAGACTCGTATTGAGAAGATCAGAATAGACTTAGACGATTTAGAAGATTCGATCGTTAAGCGTAAAAACATGATTAAGGATGCCCAAGCTGCTATCAAAAAATATGAGTCGCAGCTGAATGAGGTAAAGAATAATCGTGAGTACGACGCTATTTCGAAAGAAATCGAAATTCAAGGTCTTGAGATTCAGGTTTGCGAGAAACGAATCAAAGAAGCAGAATTTGAGATTCGTAACAAAACAGAAAACTACGATACTACTGTAGGAAATCTTGAGTATAGCAAAAGCGAACTTGAGGGAAAAAAGAAAGAATTGGAAACAATTACTTCTGAAACTCAAAAAGAAGAAGATGCATTGTTAGCAAAAGCTGCTGAGGCTGAAGCGAATATCGAAGAACGTTTAGTAAAGGTATACTACCGTTTGCGTAACTCGTTTAAAAACGGACTTGCTGTTGTTTCGATCGATCGTGATAGCTGTTCAGGATGTCATAATAAGATTCCTGCTCAAATGCAATCAGAAATACGTCAACGTAAGAAAATCATCATTTGTGAACACTGTGGTCGCGTTTTGGTTGATGAAGGAATTGTGTTAGAAATCGAACAAGAGTACGGTTTCTAATCCTCAATAAATAAAGGAAGGTCCTGCTGTAAAGCAGGACTTTTTTTTTGTCATATTTTTTATGCAACTTTGTTGATATACTAACTAGGTCCGCTTACAAAAGTGTAGTTTTGTGTGTGGTAAATTTAACCTTTAAACGTTTATGAATAAAACTCATTTCAAGTTATTTGCTGCCTTTTTGCTCGGTACATCCTTTCTGCAAACAAAAGCGCAAGAAACCCTATTGCTTCGAAATCCAAGTATTAGCGCCAACAATATTGCTTTTGTCTATGGTGGAGATATTTGGATTGCCGAAAAAAACGGAGCTAATCCGAGACGCCTTACAACAAATCCTGGAGTGGAACAGAATCCAATGTTTTCTCCAGATGGCAAGAAAGTTGCATTCACAGGAAATTATGACGGAAATACAGACGTATATGTAATCCCTGTAACGGGTGGTGAGCCCAAACGGATCACTTATCACCCTTCTTCGGATGTATTGCGGGGATGGCTCAATAATGATGAAGTATATTATACGACATCTCGTGATTTCACCTATGCTTTAAGTCCACGATTATACAGTTCCAATATTCAAATGTCAGGAATGGACAAGGCGCTTATTATGCCTGAAGCGACTCAGGGAAGCCCTTCTGCTGATGGTCGTTACTGGGCTTATATCAAAAACACTGACCCTACTGAAAGAGATCGAGTTGCCTTTAAACGCTACCGGGGTGGTGGTATGCCGACAATTTGGATCTTCGATACGAAAACCAAAGAAATAGAAGCTATTCCGCAGGTTAAAAGTAATGATGTTAAACCATTATGGTTGGGAAATAAGATCTACTTCCTTTCCGATCGTGATAAAATTGTTAACATCTATAGTTATGATACCAAATCCAAAAAGGTAGAAAAGCTAACGGATTTTAAAGATTACGATGTGCGTTCACTGAATGGAAATGGGACTGAGTTGATCTTTGAATATGCTGGCGTATTAAATACACTAAATCTGGGCGATAATAAAGTCACTCCTTTGCATATTACGGTGAATACAGATGTAATGTATAAAAGACCGTATTATAAAGACATTAAGGACGATATACGTTATGCTACCCTATCGCCAACAGGTCAACGGGCATTATTAGAGGCGCGGGGAGAGATATTTACGGTACCTAAGGAGAAAGGTGAAGCCCGAAATTTATCTAATTCTCCGGGTTCTCATGAGCGTTTTCCGGATTGGTCTCCAAATGGAAAATGGATTTCTTATATTTCAGACAAAAATGGATCTTATCAGTTGGTGCTGATGGATCAATTTGGAAAAGATAAACCCCTGTACTTTAACTTAGGAGAAACGAACTTCTATTTCGAACCAACATGGTCACCGGATTCCAAGAAGTTGTTTTACAATGATTCACATCTTAATCTGTTTTATATTGATATCGCTTCAAAGGCCATTGTTAAAGTTGCAGACGATAAATTGAGCGGTCAAACTGGCCGTGTATCCAATCATTTCCAACCAAGCTGGTCTCCTGATTCAAAATGGATATCTTTTATACGTACATTGGAAAATGGGGTACCCGCTGTGTTTATGTATAACTTGGATACAAAGAAAACTCAGCAAATTACGGATGGTATGAGCTCTGCGCGTAGTACAGCTTTTTCCCAGGATGGTAAATATCTATTTTTTACAGCGAGTACAAATACAGGGTTGACAAATTCTGGCTTACATATGTCCGCGGTGCAGCGTAATGTTGATTATGCCGTATATGGCTTTATTTTATCCAGTAAAACACCATCATTCTTTAAGAATGATAGTGATGAGGAACAAATCCGTGAGGATAAGGTGGATAAAAAGGAAGAAGGAGATGGTGATAAAAAAGATCGTGTAAAAGAAAACGATAAAAAATCACCTAAAAAGGATAAAAAGGAAGAGGCAGTGGCAAGTAAGCCCATTGATAAATCTATTCAAGTTGACTTCGATCGTATAGAAAACAGAATAGTTGCCCTCCCTTTACCTGCTGGACCTTATTGGAATTTGAATGGTTTAGTGCCAAATCAATTGACTTACCAACGTGGGGGAACAATCGGAGCATATGATTTTAAGGATCTCGAAAACAAAACCTTAGTGGAAAATGCCCGTAGTTTTGTTATTAGCGCCGATGGTAAGAAGATGTTATATCAAACGGGAAATGGATTCAATATTGTAACAGCTGGACAAAAAGTAGCCTCTCCTACTGCCGGCGAAGTTAAGCTAGGCGGAATTCAGCAATTGGTGGATCCCGCTGCCGAATGGAAACAGGTATTCAATGAAGTTTGGTCAATGCAAAAAGACTATTTTTATGTTGAAAACATGCATGGTGCTGACTGGAAAGCGATGAAAACCAAATATGAAAAATTCCTGCCTTTTGTAAACCATCGTTCTGATCTTGGTTATTTATTGAATGAAATGATGGGAGAAATGGTCGTGGGACACAATTATATCTATCCTGGAGATCAACCTTCCACGCCGTCGGTTTCAGTTGGTGTGTTGGGAGCAGATTATACGTTAAAGAATGGTTACTATCAGATTGCTAAATTGTTTACGCGTCTTGAATGGAATCCATCGTTCAAAGCCCCATTGGCTGAACCGGGATTAAACATCAAAGAAGGAGACTATATTGTTGCTGTTAATGGTGCTGAATTGACTGAAGATGAGGATATCTATAGTTTATTTGACAATACTGTTGGTAAACAAGTTACGTTGAAGGTCAATTCAAAACCTTCATTGGTCGGCGCTCGTGAAGTAATCGTTAAACCGATCTCGTTTAGCGACGAGATGAATTTGCGGAGCATGGAATGGGTTGAAAGGAACCGTAAGAAAGTAAATGAATTGAGTAATGGGCAAATAGCTTATGTTTACATGCCAAATACCGGTGCTGAAGGTTATACCTATTTCAATCGTTATTATTTCGCTCAGATGGATAAAAAGGCTCTTCTGATGGATGAAAGAAACAATGGTGGTGGCTGGGTGGCCGATTATGTCATTGATCTTTTGTCCCGTGAACTGATTGCTGGTTGGGGAATTCGTGATGGAAAAGGATTTACTACACCAGGAAATGGTATTTATGGACCTAAAGCCATGATCATTAATGAAAATGCAGGTTCAGGTGGCGATATGATGCCTTATATGTTCCGTTTTAAAGGGCTGGGTAAATTGGTTGGTCGTACGACAATGGGGATTTTGGTTGGCATAAGTGGCTATCCTCCTTTATTGGATGGCGGCCGTATTACTTCGCCAAACTTCGGTGTATATGACCTCAAAGGAAATTGGATTATTGAAAATGAAGGTGTGGCTCCTGATGTATTTATCGAACAATTGCCTAAAGATCTTTTGGAGGGTCGTGATCCTCAACTTGAAAGAACGGTGAAGATATTGTTGGAAGAAATGAAAACGTATCCTTACAAAAATTTACAAAAACCAGCCGATCCTATTCGGGTGAATTAAAAGAGTATAAATCTAAGGGCTTTGAAGAGATTCAAAGCCCTTTTTTGATCATATAGTTTGTATGTAACTGCATCCATATCCGAGATGATTGAATATATCTCGTGTAGTTTTTATCGTAATTAGATCATATCATTCGTTTTCATTAGGCCAATACAAATCAGATGCTAAAATTTGATTGGACATGACAATTTTAATAAATCTTGCTTTTATTGTTATCTTTAACTGATATTTACTAGATATGTTTCCTGAAAAAACACCCCATCCGTTTCAATCTTTATTACGTTTGATCTTAATGGTTATTGGTTTTTCCATTCTTTCGCAGATTATTGCCATTCTGATTATTGCAAGTTATTATTCATTTACAGGGCAGGTCTTCTCCTTGGAGTCTATATTGAATGGATCTGCCAATGATATGCGATTTATGTTGTTAATGAGTAGCTTGGGATCTTTTGTTGTGCCAGCTTATCTGATGAATACACGCGAAGGATATGGTAAAGCCTATTTTAAATTGAAAAATTGGCCTAGCGGAATGCAATTTGGCTATATATTTTTAGCAATGCTTTCTTTTATGCCTTTGATGAGTCTGATCGGTCATTGGAATGAATCCTTACAATTGCCCGATAATATGCAATCTTTGCAGCGTTGGATGGAGCGTAGTGAAAAGGAATCGGCCGATTTAATCAAGGTTATTATTATGGAGTCGAGTGTATCCGGCTTTTTGTATAATATTGTTATACTGGCTTTGATTCCGGCCATAGGTGAAGAATTGTTGTTCCGCGGTGTTTTGCAAAGAATAATGGGAAGATGGTTGAGCAATCAGCATGTGGTTATATGGCTTGTTGCCATTATTTTCAGTGCGATACACCTGCAATTTTTTGGTTTTGTTCCCCGCATGTTATTGGGCGCTTTTTTTGGCTATCTTTATGTATGGAGCAAGAACATCGTACTGCCCATTTTTGGACACTTTGTCAACAATGCCGGAGCCACAATCGGGGCATTTTATTACGTAAGAGAGGGTAAGAGTTATGATGAATTCAATGCATTTGAATTGCAATCTTGGTGGATATATCTTGTAGGCTTCATTTTTACTCTTATTTTTGTATTCTTATTTTATAGATCAACGCAAAAAGAAAATAATGGAGAACGATTGGAAAAAAATTAAAACATATACAAATGCGATTCAGGCCGAGATAGTCAAGCAAATGCTGGAAGAAAATGGTATTCCTACTGTCGCAATGAATAAACAAGATTCTTCTTATTTATTTGGGAAAATTGAACTCTATGTCAGTGAAGGATCTATTGATCTGGCCGAAACATTAATTGAGGAAGCAGAAAGAGGGCTTTAAGAGATGAAAACAAGAGCAATAACGGGAGTAATCTTTGTGGCTGTCATGATAGCTGCCACTCTTTTGGGCGCTTATGTCTATTCCATTTTTTTTACACTGCTCAGTACATGGTGTCTTTATGAATTCTATGGAATAGTTTCATCCGAAGAACGCGCCCCAAATAAGTGGATAGGCATAACACTGGCCTTACTCTTATTTGTTTTGGGCTCATTAGTTTCGATGGACCTGCTTGCGGTAAAATTTTTAGCACTGATTATCCCATTTATAAGTGCGACTTATATTATTTCACTTTTTCAGAAGAGAACTTTTCCTTTCAATGATATTGCCTATACTTTTTTGGGTATAGCTTATGTTACATTGCCTTTCTTCCTATTTTCCAAATTAGGGTTTCTGCAAGGTACTTTTAACTATGTACTGCCCTTAGGTTTTTTGATCTTATTGTGGACAAACGATACCGGGGCATATCTCGCTGGACGAAGCTTTGGAAAACGTAAATTATTCGAACGGATCTCACCAAAGAAAACATGGGAAGGTTTCTTTGGGGGCTTGATTTTGGCTATTGTTGCTGCTGTAAATCTGGAAAAATATTTTGGTTATCTTCCACTTTGGCAATGGGTAAGTATTGCGGCAATTATCAGTATTGTTGGAACATTGGGGGATTTAGTAGAGTCTATGTTAAAGCGTAGTTTGCACGTAAAAGATTCCGGAAATATATTGCCTGGACATGGTGGTTTTTTAGATAGATTTGATGGGTTGTTATTAGCGGCACCTATGGTCTATGTTTTCTTAATTTTAATCAATTGATTGTATTATGAGTCACATTCAAAAATCTACATTTGATTTTTTAACGGAATTGAAAGCCAATAATTCTCGGGAGTGGTTTGCCGATAACAGAGCTAAATATGAAGCTGCATTGGCTGATGTGAGAAATTTTTTGACAGATTTAATTGCTGCATTGAGCGAGTTTGACCCTAAAATTAATACTTCCATTCAAGCAAGTAAATGTTTGTTTCGCATTTACCGGGATACACGCTTTTCAAATGATAAAACTCCTTATAAAAGTTGGTTTGGGGCAGGAATTTCTGTTGATGGAAGAAAGTTGCAGGGACCAGAGTACTATATTCATATTGGAGCGGAAAATTCATTTATCGCCTGTGGGTATTGGCGTCCTGAAAAGCAACATTTAGAGGCAATAAGACAAGAAATTGATTACAGTGGTGATAAATTGGATGAAATTTTAAAAACAGTATTGACTGGCAGTAATATTACGCTTTTCAAAGAAGATTTACTGAAACGTGCACCGGCCGGCTATAGTGAAGATAATCCGTTTATTGACTTTATCAAATTGAAAAGTTTTGTGTTGGATAGATCTTTAACTACAAAGGAGTTATCTGCAAAAAATGCGCTGGATAATATCGTGGCTTCCTATAAAAGTATGCTTCCTTTTAAAGAGTTTTTACAAGAAGCCATCGATACAGAATAATTATTCAGGCAAGCTGATTTTGCCCATACAGACAGCGGGAGAGTCTTTAATTTGCGCTACATTGGATTTGTTGCCTACCAAAGTCTCATTTGCTAATAGCGCAAAGAGAACGGCCTCTTTTGCATCTGGGTTGATACCCAATGTTGCAAAACTTTCAACGTTACAAGTAGGTAGGCTCCTTTTGATGTAATCGAACAGCAATGGATTGTGTAGTCCACCACCACTAATGTACACCGCTACATCGGATAGCCCTTTTGACTGCTTGCGAATGCCATTGACCATCGCATGAGCAGCAAAGCGATTGAGGGTCGCCATAACATCCTCATGTGGAATATGGCTTGTTTTCGAACAATCCTGTGCCCTTGCGAGATAAGCGAGATTAAATAGTTCCGGCCCAGTGGTTTTTGGAAAGGGCAGCGTTAGAAACTCCTCCGTTAATAATTGATTCAATAGCGCATCATTTACTTGGCCCTTTTTAGCCATATAGGCATCTTTATCCATTTCCTGATCAAAATTTACCTTCATGTATTGGTTCATCATTGTATTGCCTGGACCGAGATCTGTCGCATAAGCTTTCGACTTTGTTTGATGGCTTGGGATAAATGTGAAATTAGAAATACCGCCAATATTCAATAAGAATCGATTTTCTGTTGCATGCGAGAAAAGAAGGTAGTCGCCATAGGCTGCCAAAGGTGCCCCTTCTCCTCCTGCAGCAATATGTTTTTGCCTAAAGTCAGATAGGGTTATGATACCTGTATCTACCGCGATATGATCTCCATCTCCAATCTGTAAAGTGCTGTTGGGCCAGTTGCGGTCTTTGGTCAACGATTGAGGAGCATGGTATACGGTTTGCCCATGGCTGGCTATACAATCAATCTCACTGCTTGATAGATTCCATTGTTGCAATGCTGTGTTGATTAATTTGGCATGCGTGACTCCAATATAAGCATGGAGTCCCGAAAATAATTGCTGGTCGATATTTCGTTTTGCAAAAACTTCACGCACCCGCTCTCTAAAATCATCCTCATAAACCATTGTAGTAAAATTCTCGAGCTGTATTTTCGTTGTTTTACCTGCATTTTCTATGCGGCACACGGCGATATCAAGACCATCCAGGGATGTTCCGGACATCAGGCCAATAATACGACGTTCTTTCTTTTGTGAAATTTGGTAAAGTCTTTCGATTTGAGGATTCATAGCTTAAAAATAAACACAAAAATGTTATGATGAATATCATTTTTGACAATTGAAGATATTTTGTAACTTCACGGCATTAAAAATCAAAAAATTAAATACAATGAATTTTCCAGCAGAATTGAAATACACCAAAGATCACGAATGGATTCGTGTTGAAGGTGATGAAGCAGTTGTAGGGATTACCGATTTCGCTCAACGTGAATTGGGTGACATCGTTTTTGTTGACATAAACACTGTAGGTGAAGAAGTAGCCGCTAATGAAGTTTTCGGTACAATTGAAGCCGTAAAAACAGTTTCTGATTTGTTTTTACCTGTAGCAGCTACGATTTTATCGGTGAATGAAGCTATTGATGCATCTCCTGAATTGGTCAATTCTGATCCTTATGGTGAAGGCTGGATTGTTCGTATTAAATTGAACAACGCTGCTGATGTTGACGCTTTGTTATCTGCTGATCTGTACAAAGAAGAGATCAACGCATAAATTTGATATATAAAAAAATAAAATAGGGGCCTTTTGGCCCCTATTTTATTTTTCGTCGTTTATTGGGTTTTTAAGGTGGTCTTTATTTTTGCTTCAGGCATATCCACGGCACTTGTCATTTCTGTACTCGTGGTAAGACAGGTCTTTTTATCCAAGACATAGAAGCCCTGTACGTTGCCTACCTGATTTGCATCCGGACCGAACATTTTTCCTTCAACATTTACTTTATAGCCTAGCTCATTTGCTTCTATTAAAGTCATTTTGTTTTCTACTGAAATGCCTGAATCATCTGATTCAGTTTTGGATGTCCAAGAATCACCTATTTTAATCGGCTGTTCAGGCAATACTGTAGTTATATTTTCGAACATACTTTTATCAAATGGCATGTTAATGCCCTCAGGCAACTTGATATCGGAAGATTTGCCAAGTTGATCAACATTAAAGCTAATGCTATTTTCGAGCAACTTGCCTAAGGTCGCATGCATCTGTTTAGAAAATTCATTGGCCTCGGGGTTTTTAGAGTCGTAAGTCATATCCATTCCTGCCATATTCATTTTCATGTTGATTCCGGTATATTTAAGATCGAACGCAAATATGTTGTCTTTTTTCGTCGTATTGGTGATATCAAAGCCCATATTAAGGTCTGTCACCATTTTTTGGCCAGCAGCGTCAATATCCATGGTCATCACAAGATTTTGTGATATTTTTTTCCCTGAATCGGGATTTACGCGTAATGTGTATTTCTTTTGTGCGGAAGCAGATATCACGAGAAATGCAAATACAGCCATTAAAGAGGCAATTCTTAATTTTTTCATATATGGAATTTTAATTTTTTTAGTAAGCAACAATTGGCCAGTTTAAATATAAAAAAAAATCCCTTTCACACAGTAAAAGGGATTTTAATTTTTTTAAGGATGTAATTCGTATTACTTCTTGATATAAGATACTTCTTTCACAGCTTTAACAACTTTCTCAACGCTAGGTAAAGCAGCTTCGATCAATGTTGGAGCATAAGGAAGAGGTACATCTGCACAATTTACGCGGATAACTGGGGCATCTAAGTAATCAAATGCATTACGTTGTACATTGAATGCTAAGTCGGTAGAAATAGACGCTAGTGGCCATGCTTCTTCCACGATTACCAAACGGTTTGTTTTCTTAACAGACGCGATGATTGTAGGGTAATCGATAGGACGTACCGAACGCAAGTCAATCAATTCAACGCTGATACCTTCTTTTTTCAATTCTTCAACTGCAGGAATGACAACGCGAGGAAGCATTTTACCAAAAGACACAACAGTTACATCTGTACCTTCTTGGATAATATTAGCTTTTCCGATTTCTAAGTAATATTCTTCTTCAGGAACTTGTCCTTTATCACCATACATGACCTCAGATTCCATGAAGATAACAGGATCTGGATCGATAATAGCTGATTTCAATAAACCTTTAGCTTCATATGGGTTCGAAGGAACCACAACTTTTAAACCTGGTGTATTTGCAAACCAGTTCTCAAAGTTTTGAGAGTGTTGTGCTGCAAGCTGACCCGCATTTCCTGTAGGACCACGGAAGACCATCGGAATAGAGAACTGTCCACCACTCATCGAGTGAATTTTAGCTGCCGCATTGATTACTTGGTCAATTGCAACAAGTGAGAAGTTGAATGTCATGAATTCAACAATTGGCTTCAAACCATTCATTGCCGCACCAACAGCAATACCAGCAAAACCAAGTTCAGCAATAGGTGTATCAATGATACGCTTTGCACCGAATTCATCAAGCATACCCTGACTTACTTTGTAAGCTCCGTTATACTCAGCAACTTCTTCTCCTAATAAAAATATTTTGTCGTCTTTACGCATTTCTTCGTTCATTGCTTCACGAAGTGCTTCTCTGAATTGTATTTCTCTCATCAGTTGTAAAATAGTGTCAATTTTTAGATTACAAATCTACTATTTAAAATTGATATTTTGAAGATTTGAACCTGCTAATTCTATAGTTTTATGTCATTTTTTAATAAGTAAATGACTTTTGTATTAAATTTTTGAATAGAAGTTGTTCAGATAGTCCAATGTCTTTATAAGTGCCTTATTACTATTCATTATCGCCAATGGAATGTTCCACGTGGCACGGTTCCTTTTCTCCACGTAATTCGAAATTCCACGAATCTCGATTACGGGAACAGTCATTTTGTCGGCAGCATAGAAAACAGCGGCTCCCTCCATACTTTCAATAAGGCTATCAGGATGCAGTTTTTGAACTTTTTCAATACTTTCTGTACTACCATGGACTTTGTTTACGGTAATTCCTTCCCCCTGCTTTAAAAAAGGAAGCCTAAGTTCCTTGTCATTCAGGAAACACGAAGTAAATTTAGACTTTCCATAGCCCAATTGATCTATTGGAATAAAATTATGACCGTCTTCCGCGCCCAGTTCAACAAATGATTCCGAAACGACTTGAACAACTGAGCCTATTTTAATATGTCGGTCCAAACATCCCCCTATCCCGATATTAATGAGGAGATCATATTTTTTTTCATGTAGCACTCTTCCTAGCTCAAAGGCTGTGGCCACCATGCCCACACCAGTGATTAGGGTATCGCATTGACTGTAATTTGGCACCACTTCCAGAAAAGGCTGCAATTCAAATGAAGTAGCCGCAATCACTAATATTTGCATGATAAATTCGTTTTTGATGGAAAATTACAAATTATATTGCAGGCATACCTTTTTTTAGCATAAAAATAGCGAGCTAGGAATTCGTCCTGCTTACAAATTTGAGCTTGATTATAATAATAAGGTTAACTGATTAGTTGCTACGAAATCATTTTTGATCATCGAGTCCGAACGGTGCCATTTTTAGCCTATTGAAATCAGAAACAGCTATGACCTTCTTATATATTAGTTTAGCTTTTATATACCTTTAGTTTAGAATTTAGTTAGGTTTAATTTAGGTCCAACCTATACTAAACCTAAACAAAACCTAACTAAAACCTAAGTAAAACCTAATTAAAACATAAAGAATATCATGTTAAAGTATCCGCATTATCCGGCAACACTTTTGTCAACAGGGTGCATACAAAAACTCACTGCGAAGTCTTAGCAAATTAATTCCCGAAATCATGTTACAGCTAAGAATAAGGAGCTTTTTATCCCTGTGTGATGACAAAAGGCGGAAGGCACTCCATTATATTACTATATTCTGACTTCATTCCTTAAATTGAGATGTTTTAATTGCTCTTAATGCCTTATCTTTGTATCATTATGGTATTTATAACTCGTCGCGAACGTTTCTGTGCTGCGCACAAGCTCTATCGTGAAGACTGGAGTAAAGAGCAGAATGAACAGGTATTTGGTCTTTGCTCCAATCCAAATTGGCATGGACATAATTATGATCTTTATGTAACAGTTAAAGGAAAAGTCAATCCGGAGACTGGTTTTTTGATCGATTTAAAGATCATGAAAGAAATAATCAATCGTAGTATCATTGACAAAGTCGATCACCGTAATTTCAATTTAGATGTTGATTTTATGAAGGGAGTCATGGCTTCTACGGAGAATATCGCAATCGAAATATTTAAGATCTTAAAACCGCTGTTTGATGAACAGGGTGTGATCTTGCATAGTGTCCGTTTGCATGAAACAGAAAATAATTACGTCGAATATTTTGGCGATTAATCTTTAATACATTTAAATAGTAGAAACTATGAGTCAACACTCATTTGACAACGAAGAGTTGGATGGATATATTAAGATCGACAAATACAATACTGAAAAGGTAGATCGCATCGCTGCTCATTATACAGATATATTGGAATGTCTGGGGGAAGATCCAAAACGTGAAGGTTTGGTGAAAACACCAGAACGTGTCGCAAAGGCATTCCAATTTTTGACACATGGCTATGATATCGATGCTGCGGAAGTGTTACGGGGAGCAATGTTTGAGGAGGACTACAGTCAAATGGTCGTCGTCAAGGATATTGAAGTATATTCTCTTTGCGAGCATCATATGTTGCCTTTCTTTGGTAAAGCGCATATCGCATATATTCCCAATGGTCATATTGTAGGTTTAAGTAAAATACCACGTGTCGTTGATATTTTTGCGCGTCGTCTGCAGGTTCAGGAACGTCTTACCAATGAGATCAGAGATTGTATTCAAGAAACTTTGGGCGCTCGTGGCGTAGCTGTGGTCATGGAATGTAAGCACATGTGTATGGCCATGCGTGGTGTTCAGAAACAGAATTCTGTAACCACCACCTCTGCATTTACTGGAGCATTTCAAAATGATGTCACAAGATCCGAATTTTTACGCTTGATCACTGCTGATCTTGCTTAATATATTTGTTGTTTAATAATAAAAAATAGCCCGCTAAAATATCACCTTTTAGTGGGTTATTTTTTTGATGAAATTTGGAAACAAAATAGAAAATCAAAAAATGGCAATATGGCTTTTTTATGCTTCTGAGGCGATTTCCGAAAAATGCTCTTTACAAAAGGATAATTGTATTTAATTGATATTCAGTTTTTTGTAAAAAAAAGTTTTTATCATAAAAATGTTTTTTGGTACCTTTGTGGTTATGGAAATTGTTGCCGACGATTTAGAGTCCTATTTGGAACATACTACAGACGAGGAAAATTCGTTACTGAAAAGGGTAAATCGGGAGACATATTTGAAGGAAACAATGCCCCATATGTTATCTGGACACTACCAGGGAAGAGTTCTTTCTTTATTGAGTAAAGTGGTTGCTCCGAAACGTATTTTGGAAATAGGAACGTTTACGGGATACGCAACGTTGTGTCTCGCAGAAGGGCTGCAGGAAGATGGGATATTGCATACTATCGATATCAATGCAGAGCAACAAGAACGCGTCCAAGGTTATTTTGATGAATCGGCATTTGCTGATAAAATCAAATATCATATTGGAGATGCAGCGGTAATACTACCTACATTAGATGAAACATTTGATTTGGTATTTATCGACGCGGACAAAAAGAGAAATTTATATTATTTCGAAACGATAATAAATCAAGTTCCGTCTGGGGGACTTATTTTGATTGACAATGTCTTATGGAAAGGTAAGGTGTTAGATTCAAAACCAGACAACCAAACAAAGCAGATCATTGATTTGAATGCACGTTTAGCTCAGGACAAGCGCGTAGAAAAGGTAATATTACCGATTCGAGACGGACTTTTTGCCTTGCGCAAGAAGTAATTTGTGAACTAAAACATTCTTCATGAATTTAAAACAATTAAAAAGCTTTGTACTGTTACTAGCTTTGGGAACTTTTGGATTAACAAAAGTTTCAGCTCAAAGTAATGCGGCATATGTCGATAAGTACAGTCCAATAGCAAAAGAAATGATGGAGGAACATGGTGTTCCAGCATCGGTTATCTTAGCCATCGCTATGCATGAAAGCGGAAATGGTGGTAGCAGGGTAGCAAAAAATTTGAATAACCATTTTGGTGTCAAAGGAAAAAACAACAGTACCGTTATTCGGTCAGCTTACAAAGGTTATCGGTCTGTAATGGACTCGTATGATGATTTTGTAGGAATAGTAAAAAGAAAAAAGACTACTCAGAGTCTTTTTGAAAAACATCCCGGTGAAAAATACGAAGCTTGGGTAAAAGCGATTGCTCGTTCGGGCTACTCTACGAGTAAAGGTTGGACAGCAAAAGTACTCGCTACTATTAGACAATATCATTTGGATATGTTTGATAATGATGCTAAGCAAAATAGATTCTCGTCAACAAAAAAATAAGCGCGATAGTATTGCATGAAGAAGTTTTTTTATGGCATGTTTGTATTCATGATGTTGATTACATCATGTTCAAGCCGGAGAGGCACAATTTCCTCCACTAAATCTGGCTCCAATTCAAAAACTTCTTCATCCTCTTCTGTGGGGCGACCTACCATGGCTGGCAACGACTATATTGCTCATTACAAAGATGTGGCCGTTGCAGAAATGAATAAATATGGTATTCCTGCGAGCATTAAACTTGCTCAGGCTTTACTGGAATCCGGTAATGGTAACAGTTATCTTGCGCGTGAGGCTAATAATCATTTCGGTATTAAATGTGGCGGAGTTTGGAAAGGAAAATCCGTGACTCGTCCCGATGATAATATCAATGACTGTTTTCGGGTTTATGAAAATCCCGAACAATCTTTTCGGGATCACTCAGAGTTTCTGTTACGACCGCGATATGCGGCACTCTTTAAGTTGGATAAGAACGACTATAAAGGCTGGGCCAAAGGCTTGAAAGCGGCTGGATACGCCACCAATCCGCGTTATCCTGAATTGCTGATCGAAATGATCGAAAGATATCATCTTGATCAATACGATCGCGGTGAATCGCCACGTGAAAAGGTTGTACGTGAAGAGACTGTTCAGGTCGAGATCGTACAGAATGTACAAGAAACCCCTCCTACCGTCGTAAAGACAGAAGAAATCAAGAGCCCGGTAGCTATGCGTATTCATGAGGTTAAAGCTCAGGATACGTTATATTCGCTCAGTAAGCTGTACAATGTATCCGTTGATCAGATCAAATCCCTAAACGGTCTTACCGATGATGCCCTATCTTTAGGTCAGCTATTGGTTATATCTAAATAGTTACGCTTTAAAAGATGTTAAATATTTCGCTTTTGTACAGCGATATAGTAGTTTTACGAAAGTGTTACTACAGCGATATATTTTTCTACTTATTGCCCTTGTTGGCTTTACTTCTTCACTTTTTTGCCAAGATAAAAAAGTCGAGGGTATTGTTTTTGATAAAAATACCAAACAACGTATTGGAAATGTGAAGCTGGCGAACTTGCGTACCGGGGAGGTCAATTATAATACTATTAAAGGAGAATTTGTCTTTAATGCACAGCTAGGAGATCATATTGTTGCGCTATGTAAAGGCTATTTTTCAGATACTCTTCAGGTGGATAAGCGTGGATTGTTGCTATTTCATTTGGTACGTGAATCGTTTTATATTGATGAAGTTCAGGTTTTTGCACGCAAGACGCCAGAAGAAATTCTGAAAAAAGCAAAGGAGGATTACGAGAAAGCGTATCGTCTTGCGGGTTATGGTGACGTATTTTCTGTTGGTCAAAATGGTGCTGGATTAAGCATCAATTCAATCTATAGTTTATTTAGCAAGGAGGCCAAAAGAGCACGTCGACTAACTAAAACCATTGAAAATGACTATAAGGAAAATGTGATCGATTATAAATTTTCGAAAGAGCTTATCAGCAAGATTACTGGACTAAATAGCGATGAAGCAGAACGATTTAGAAGGATATTTAGACCCTCCTATTTCTTTGTTCTCTCAGCGAGTGATTATGAACTGGCGAATTATATCAAGGATTGTTATTCACAGTATCAATTGAACCCTTCGCAATATTTTATTGAGCCTTTTCCAACAATTAATTATAAATTAGTACCGTAAACAAAAAATAGACGTTTTCAGAATGAAGTTATTCAATTTTGTCGGCATGGCTCTGCTTTGCCTTTCTATTACCAGCTTAAAAGCACAGGATCTGAAAGATCTTCGCGCTAAGCCAGATACCGTAATTTCTGTACAGAAAGAGCAACCATTAAATATTAAAACGATTCGTCCTATAGTTCCAAAACTAAACTTAGAGGTAGACTATTGGAAACATTGGACAAAATTTGGGATCAATTTAAATCAGGCGTCATTTAATGATAATTGGAAAGGTGGCGGTGTTGGTTCTATTGCTGTAGGATTGAATGCGAATCATAAATCGGATTATACGAAGGACAATTTCAATTTTGTGACCGAAGTTGATTTACGTTATGGAAAGATAAAGAATACCAATAATATTGCGAAGAAGAATAATGACCGTATATTTTGGGATAATAAGCTTTCTTATAAATTGTCTGCCAATTGGGCATTGTTTACGTCGGTGACATTTGAGTCGCAATTTGATGCGGGTTATAAGTATAAAACGGTTAACGGCAGAGATACAATAGACTATATTGAGAATGCGTTTATGGCACCAGCTTATCTGACAGAATCTTTCGGTCTTGAGTATAAGCCTAGTAACGAATTTTCCCTACGTTTCGGTACAGGTACTGCACGCCAGACTTTTATCTTGGATGAGCGTGTTAAGCCTCGTTCTGGAGAAGGTTTCTTTGAGAAATATGGCTATTATAGAGATCCTAACAATCCAAGTGCGGGTACTGGTGAACGATTTGGTGTAAAGGAAGACCGCACTTTTGCCAATGCACTGGCATTCCAGCTAACGGGTAACCTAGACAAAAACTTCACAGATAAACTGAATGTAAAGGCTCGTTATAACCTTTTTGCTGATTACGAGAAACTTTCCAATCCTACACACCGTCTGGATGTAACTGTAACGGCAAAAGTCACGAGAGTCATCAATGTGAACTTAAATGGTATTATGATCTATGATCCAGATGTTATTTCAAGAGTACAGTTGAGCCAGTCGCTGGCAATGGGTATAGTCTATAGTTTACCAAAATAATGTTTAGGTCTGTGTCAATAGGGATATTGCTTTGTTCATTGCTGTCTTTGGCAAGCTGCAAGTCGAAGATACAGCCGGTGGTTGCAAAACCGCTAGTTGCGTCATTTGCTTCTGCATTGGTTGTGGAAGAGAAAGTCGAAGCTAAGCCAGATACCAATTTATTGACACCTGAGGAAAGAAAGGTTGTTTTTTTACAGAAATCTGGAAACCATCCTTATTGGCGCCAAGAGGAAGCCATACATTATGATGTTCGTAAACCTAACTATGTCATTATTCATCATACAGCACAAGATAGTATTGGGCAGACGATCAAAACCTTTCAGATTCCAAGAACTAAAGTGAGTTCACATTATGTCATTGGCCGGAATGGGGAGATTATACAAATGTTGAACGATTATGTTCGGTCTTGGCATGCGGGGGTGGCAAAATGGGGTTCTATTGTCGACATGAACTCCTGTTCTATAGGTATAGAATTGGATAATAATGGTAGGGAGCCTTTTCCTGAGGCACAAATTAATTCATTGATGACTGTGCTTGATACCTTGAAATCGCGTTATTTAATTCCAGCAAATAATTTTATTGGCCATGCTGATATCGCTCCATCACGCAAGAATGATCCAAGCGTTTTTTTCCCGTGGAAAAAGCTTGCAGAACGGGGTTTTGGAATATGGTATGATGAAGGACAGCTTGTGGCCCCTCCTGATAGCTTTAATGCGATAGATGCGCTTAAAATTATTGGTTATGATACATCCAATCTAAAAGCCGCTATCGTTGCCTTTAAACGAAAGTTTGTCGTTCGAGATACAACCCCCGAATTGACCATATACGATAAGAGTGTATTGTACAATATCTATAAAAAATACTGAGCCTGAGCAATCAGGCTTTTTTTTATTCAAGATCCCTTTTGTCCTCTATAGGACGAGGTGCTTTCACCCCCAGTTGTACGATATAGGCGATTAACATGACAGCTAGGCAGCCAATAAGATTTAGCCAAAGAAAAGGAATCTTATTTATCGTCCATACCGCTATCACGATAATTTCGGAAAGAATGGCTGCAAGAAAAACAGCTTTGCCTTGAATTTTCTTCATGTAGAAGGCGACGATAAAGATCCCTAGGATAGTACCATAGAATAGTGAGCCCAGGATATTGACCGCTTCGAGGAGATTACCCAATCTGTTCGCATACAAAGCAACAATAACAGTAAATGTACCCCAGATCAACGTAAATAAACGCGACCACAAAAGTTCTTGTTTTTCAGATGAGGTAGGATTAATAAATCTTTTGTAGATATCAATGGTCGTTGTTGAAGCCAATGAGTTGATAGCACTTGCTGTAGACCCCATGGATGCGAGAAAAATGACCGCTATGAGTAGCCCAATTAGGCCCTTTGGGAAGACGCTCGTCACAAAAGAAAGAAAGACATAATTATTGTCATTCGTTTCCGCTGTTGGGTTGTTTTTTTTGATTAAGTCCAAAGTCCCTTCTTTTACCGCTTGCATTTTTGCATTAAGTTGACCGAGTGAGGATCGATGATCAGCAATTCTTTTTTCATCGTCGTGATCCAATGCTGTATTAAGCTGCTGAACAACAGATTCACGTGTTTTAAACAGCTCGCTATGCTTTTGTTCGAGAATCTGGTAATCAGGAGCATATTTGCTTTCTTTAAGCTTCTTGATCTCGACTTGATTGAAAAAAATGGGTGGCTGATGGAATTGATAATAGGTAAATACCAGAACTCCAATCAACAGGATCGCAAATTGCATGGGGATTTTCAGTAGACCATTCATAATCAACCCTATGCGACTTTCCTTGATCGAAGCCCCTGTCAAATAACGGCCTACTTGACTTTGGTCGGTCCCGAAGTAGGAAAGCTGTAGGAAAAAACCTCCGATTAGTCCTGTCCAAAGCGTATAGTTATTATTGAGGTCAAAAGTAAAATCCAACGCGTTGGTTTTTCCTGATTTTCCTGCAATATGAAGTGCTTTTGATAATCCAATTGACTCTGGCAGGAGATGGATAACTAATATGCCTGCTACGAGTAATGATCCAAAGATAATGCTCATTTGAAGCAACTGCGTATGAGATACGGCTTTGGTTCCTCCATAGGTCGTATAGATAACAACAAAAATCCCTATGGCCAATGTGGTCCAGGTAAGATCAATATGAAGAATGGTCGATATAATTAAAGCGGGTGCAAAGATGGTAATACCTGTTGATATCCCCCGCTGTATCAAAAAAAGAATAGCAGTGAGTCCTCTGGTTTTGACGTCAAAACGTTTTTCTAGAAATTCGTAGGCTGTAAATACTTTTAGCTTATGAAAAATAGGGACAAATGTAATGCAGAGCACAATCATGGCCAACGGAAGACCAAAGTAGAATTGGACAAAACTCATTCCAGAAGAATAGGCTAGTCCGGGGGCAGATAAGAAAGTAATGGCGCTCGCTTGCGTCGCCATTACTGATAATCCGACATGATACCAGGGTAAAGAACGATTACCTAGAAGATATCCATCAATATTTTTTATACCCCTACTCTTATAAATGCCATATATGACAATAAATAAGAGTGTCAGAAATAAAACAATCCAATCTGCTGTACTCATGAATAGTGGTTCGTGAAAATGTACAGAAAAAGGATGAATAAAAATAGCCAGATAACGACTAACCAGTAGAAACGCTTCCAGCTATTCATATTTTTTATCTATCTGAAGGCTTCTGTGGATAGATAACACTATTAAAAATAGCAGCGATAATCAATCCGACAATAGCACCACCGAAGATGCTTAGAAATGTCTCGTTTGCAGTGAATCCAATTAATGCACCAAATACTACAGCAACTAAAAGAATGATTCCTTTTGCTTTGCCAGCATCAATTGTTGTGCAGCTGTTGTCAATCTGATTTTCCATTATTATATTATTTTGATTTTGATAACAAATTTACGAATAATCTATAAGCTCCGGGAATTCCTGCAGGCAATTGT
Source organism: Sphingobacterium sp. UBA2610 (assembly GCF_002339225.1). Classification (NCBI taxonomy): domain Bacteria; kingdom Pseudomonadati; phylum Bacteroidota; class Sphingobacteriia; order Sphingobacteriales; family Sphingobacteriaceae; genus Sphingobacterium; species Sphingobacterium sp. UBA2610. Next base: position 53,700 of record NZ_DDKA01000028.1, on the reverse strand, counting down.
CTGAAAAAAGATAAAGATGTATAAACAAATTTACCTTTTCCATATTGAGCAATGAGTAGTGAGCCGTTGTGCAAGGGTTCACCGGGATCTTGCATGCTGATCGGAGTGCGGTACTTTTTATCAATATCTTCTGCAAAATATAACCCCCGCTCCTGTACCCAGTGTTCGAAGTCAGCTTCGCTGATCTTGTTCGGGTAATTGAAAATCGGATCATTTTTATCGAAGTGTACTGTCGCAAGTTCATCTGTTACCCGGCTTCTTCCGACGCTAAAAGGAAAAGGACCAAAGTTTTTTGAGATCAGTCCATTGTTTACATTGTATTGCGCTAAAACTGTTCCGCCCATGTTGACATACGCGAGTAGTTTGTTTTGGAGCGGAACAATTTGTTTGTTAACGTTGAATATTCGGACACCAAGAATTACCGCGTCATAGCTAGAAAGATCTGTTTTTAAAGCTTGTTCGTTACTTAACACATCGACTTTTATACCAATGGCCGTCAATGATTCAGGAATTAGATCCCCTGCCCCATGGATGTATGCCACGCTCTTTACGTCGTTGACCAGGTTGATATTGCTCATTTTTATAGCGACATCTGGAAAATAAACAATATTAGGTATATGATTGTAGTCGATGGATTTTATCTCCTTTAAACGTTCTTTGTCTGCCAAGAGGAACCCAAGGGTATCAATGGAAGATTTAGAAGCATCTGATGGTTTTATGCTGATCTCTCTGGAAATTGTACGCTCGCCTTTGTCAAAAGATAGGTCAAAAGATGCCGGTGAAACTTCCCAGCCTTTAGGTACATGCGGTCTGACGTTAAATGTGGTTGTGTTTGCTTGTCCGTTTTTCTGAAAAGTCAGATTCACTTTGACAGTGTGGGCATTTTGTGTAAGTGCCAAAGGGCTGGAACTTTTTGCCGTCAACTGTGGGACGATCACAATGGGGTCATAGATTTCGCCACGAACAGGATCGGTATATTTATATTTTATGGGTTGATTGAGTGTGATATTTTCACCATTGATCCGGAGTTGAAAGGATACCTCTGGAGCATAGGGGTTTTCTGGATAGCCTGTCAGGTTAAAATCACTGACATTAAATTTGCCTTTTCCATGTGGATCAATCAACCAGTATGGTTGTGTCGTCCTGTCGGCATGTATAAGAACCGAGTCTCTTTGTAGCTTGTTTATTTTTAGTGTTTCATGAATGCTATTTCCATTTATTTGGGTCAGCTCAACGGTTACATTTGGACGCCGAACAATAATGGAATGTTCTACTTTGATCTGATCTTCCAAGGCATAGGATGGATTTTTAGCGATACTTTCGAACCAAATTCCACCACAGGCAAGAATTAGTTTTTCAACCTCTTTTTTCTTTTCAGTTTTCCAGTATTCATCATCAATTTGATCCAGTGCTTTGTACAGTTGGATCAATTCAGCAATGATCAATTCGGGTTTATCAATTTGATATGTTTGATTGATGTGGTCAATTAAGGACTCAACTTTACTGCCGTTTTGAATTCTTTTCCATGAGGTGTCAACTCCATCCAAGAGTGTATTTTTTGCAGGTGCACCGTCTACATACTCAAAGTATTCGATTGAAGAGCCACGTTGGCTTGCCGAACCAAAGCCTTGGCTTTTGTGTGATGAACGGCTGTGTGCGGCAATTTCTCCATAAGAGGCTCCTAGAAGAGAATTGTAATCCCCGATATCTATTTTTAACTGATCTTCACGTGTATTGTTTTGACCTCCGAAGTTAGCTGTATTCCAAAGCAAGCGTTTAGCTTTCCAGGGGCGTACAAATTGAAGTTGCTCTGGGAATATATTCGGATCAGCAGCAGCTTTAAAGGCTTCATGTGCTAGAATGGCCGAGGCTTGATGATGACCATGGCCACCCCTTGAATCGGGAGGAAAACGCGTGATGATGACATCGGGCCTAAATTTGCGGATAATCCATACGGCTTCGCGGAGAACACGCTGTTTATCCCAGAATTCGAAAGTTTCCTCTGGAGTCTTCGAGAATCCAAAATCGTATGCTGATGAAAAAAATTGCTCACCTTTATCGATTTTTCGAGCTGCCAGTAATTCCTGCGTTCGAATCAATCCAAGTTCAATACCTTGTTCTGTTCCGATAAGGTTTTGTCCCCCATCACCTCGAGTTAGGGATAAATAGCCTGTTTTATATTTTTTTTCCTGCGCTAGCCAAGCTATTAGCCGGGTATTTTCATCATCGGGATGTGCTGCAAAATAGAGTACCGACCCCAGCACGTTCAGTTTTTCTAGATGAAGTTTAATTTCAGCAGCGTTCCACTGTGGATTCTGTGCTTTAACGATTGAAGTTGACAAGATGCCAGCCAAAATAATGATAACAGAGAGAAAAGGTCTTCGCATGTTTAAAGATAAAAATTTTGATGAACAACGGATTGTTGGAGATTGTAATTTTATTGCGTGTCTTTTTAATTGACAGTCTTTAATTAGCCCACTTGTGACGTTGGTATATTGCTTTGACTTATGGATATTAGGCGAATTAAACTTAGGGCCATAAAAGGAAGCTAGTTTGAGTGACGAGGTAGAGGGATAGATCACTAAATGGTAAAATATAGGCATAAATAAAAAACGGAAATCCCAATCAAGCTGGAATTTCCGTTTAACAATTAAAATATTTTTTCCTGAAACGAATTTTTAGAGAATAGTTATTTTGTCGCTTCGCTCCAAGTGGCAACCTTTAACATAAGTAAATATATGTAGAAAATATTTAGTTCTGTCAGATTACCTTAATTAGTTTTCCACATTGCTAAATTTTGTCAACATTTTAGCTTTTGGAAAACATATAATATAGCGGCGTCATGCGTTTAAGATGCTGCAATACAGCGATATTTAAGGTAAGATAGGTTTTCCGCTACCTTCAAAAAAATCTGTATTGGTCTAAAGCCAATTGTATATTTGTTTGACAAATTTCAATCGATTTTAGTCTCTATGTTTCAAATGCTCAAAAACGACAGGAGCAACCTTTAAAGAAAGTTTCACGCGAATGTTTTTGGGACCAAACACTATTTATCAATGGCACCTAGAACACGCTTCATAAACATATTTAACGCGTCTTTTTTGGAGTTACCTTCTTTAATTAATTTATCTACCTCTACAGCTCCGTATAGGTTTGAAATCAATTCACCAAGAACGTCAAGTTCTTCATCTTTCAAAGGAGCTTCGGTTAAAGCTTCCAGTGTCTCGATTGTTTCCAAGACATAATCTACATCATTCTGCTCGATGAACTCTGTCAAATGCTTAATTACTGGTAGTTTCATTGAATAATTCTACTAATGCGTCTAACTTATTTGTTTGTACCTGATTGACTAATTTACCGTTTTTAAAAGCAGCGAAAGTGGGTAGGTTATTGACATTTGCTAGTTTGCGGGATTCAGGGAATTTTTCTGCATCAGCAATAACAAAAGGTACGCTATCATTTTCGCCAGCCAATTTTTTGAATTTCGGTTTCATGATTTTACAGTTACCACACCAAGTTGCGGAGTACTGAACCATTACAATATCGTTATTGTTTACAATTTCTTGTAAATTATCGTTTTCTAATTCTTGTAACATGATTTTATTTTTAAGGTGATTGTTGGAGAAATCAACAGGAGCCGGGAAAAGCTCCTGTCGAAAAGACACTGTGGTCTTGTATTGTTAGTGTTTAGCTAAATAATCAGCTACACCTTTTCTATCTGCGTTCATTGCATCTTTACCTTCTTCCCAGTTTGCAGGACACACTTCGCCAAATTTCTGTACGTGAGCGTAAGCATCGATCAAACGTAAGTATTCTTTAACGTTACGACCCAAAGGCATGTCGTTTACTGATTCATGGAATACACGGCCAGTTTCGTCGATCAAATATGTTGCTCTATAAGTAACCGCAGAACCTTGTGCCAATGTTCCGTATTCAGGGTGTTCAACTTCTTGAACATCTAAGATTCCTAATATACTTGATAAGTTGCGGTTGGTGTCTGCCAATAGAGGATATTCAACACCTTCAATTCCACCGTTATCTTTTGCTGTGTTTAACCAAGCAAAGTGTACTTCATTTGTATCGCAAGAAGCGCCGATTAAGACTGTATTGCGTTTTTCAAACTCAGCAGCTGCTTCTTGAAAAGCGTGTAATTCAGTAGGACATACGAAAGTGAAATCTTTTGGATACCAAAATAAAAGCACTTTTTTACCTTCTTTAACTGCTTTTTCAAAAATGTTGATCTGTAAATTGTCGCCTAAATAATCAATTGCATCTACTGTAATGCTTGGAAAACTTTTACCTGTGAAACTCATAATATATCTTTCTTTTTTTTGTTGACACAAAGATACAGCAACTCGATCCAAAAAGCGAATTGATTTTACCAATACACTATCGTCAAAATCTATTATGACTAGATTATAACAATAAGTTTTTATTATAATAATGATAGGTTGATCTGATGATTAACAGACCATTTATATGTTGCATGAAAATAAATGAATTCATACTGCGCTAGTTACAGATTTATACCCAAAAATTATTGCAGTTTTGCAAATCAAAAGCTACTTTTGCGACGTTCAATTCTAGAACAGCACAATGCTGGAGGGGTTCCAGAGCGGTCAAATGGGACGGACTGTAAATCCGTTGCTTCGGCTTCGAAGGTTCGAATCCTTCTCCCTCCACCATTTTTTCTTTTCTAAATCCAGTCTATTTTACAGGTTCTAAATTTGCGGTTGATCGTGACTATTCCATCGTACGTGAAACGATTTTGATATATATTTTGGCTATGGTCAATGTTAATCGCTTTGGTATAATGAGTCTATATAGTGGCTACCTCTCTTTTTTAAAAAAATATAACAGGATTTTAGACTAGCTATTGACTTATATATAAAATAAGCCTAAGTTTGGCTTCTGAAAGGCCCCGTAGTTCAACGGATAGAATAGATGTTTCCTAAACATTTGATAGCAGTTCGATTCTGCTCGGGGCTACTGAGAAAAGCGATGGATTTCCATCGCTTTTTTTGTTTATTCAATAAAACTTTTCCTTTTCTTATCAAAATAAATAGGTAATAGAATTGTAAATTTTTATTGGAATGATTATTTTCGGATAATTATTTACAGCAATTTTACTTTTGGCCTGTAATCCGATAATATAAATTGAATGGGAAAATTTTTATTATACCAATTTAGAAAGGTATATGCAGCTAACCCTGCTTTTTTTGCTTGCTTTAGCATTTGGATAGTCTTAATGACAGCTGTTGTTATATTTATTCCGAAGGAAGATGCATTCCATTTTGTGAATACTCGTCATTCATTTTGGGCTGATATTCTTTTTACAATACAGACTTATTTTGGAGACGGTCTTTTTGTTATAGGTGTTTTTATTGCCTACTGCTGTACGCAGCAATGGAATTTTGCCCGAGCTATCCTGGGGACATATATTTTCTCGGGGCTGATCTGCTGTATACTGAAAAACCTTTTCGATGCCGATAGACCGGCAACCGTATTTCATGGAAATCCTACATTCCATGTTGTTTCTTGGTTGCGTGTAGCGCACTTTAACTCCTTCCCTTCCGGACATACAACTTCGGCCTTTGCGCTGGCGGCTACGTTAGGTATTCTCTCAAAAAATAAAGCTTTTGGTATAACTGTATTTATTCTCGCTGCATTAACAGCCTACTCTCGGGTGTATTTGGGACAGCATTTCGTAGAAGATGTTTGGTTTGGATCAATTTTAGGAAGCGGTACGGCTTGTTTTTATTTACTTGCCATGCCTTATGTCTTGAAAAATAAACGCATGTCATTTAGCACGAGATTTCTTCAGGTCAAACTTTAAATTCAGTAAGAAGATACTTCCATCGTTCGATTAGGTTTGGCTTGTGTCTTTGAATAAAGATAATCGTCCAACCATTATAAACATCAACAGTCCGAAACAGGCAAAAATACCATAGGAATAGCGTAGGCTAAAGACTTCAGCAATATACCCAATTAAAGGTGGTCCCATTAAAAAGCCCAAGTAGCTAATGCTTGAAACCATGGCCAAAGCCACTCCAGAGGGCACATTTTTGTTCTGTCCGGCAATACTGTAGATGGAGGGGACATTGCAAGCTACACCGATACCGACCAACATAAAAGCTAGGGTACAGATGATAAATTCGGGAAAAATAACCGATGTCATCATCCCGATGAACATCAGTAGGCCACTGTACTGCAGGGTCCTTTTTCGGCCCAATTTCCGAATGACAGCATCACCAACAAAGCGCCCAGTAGCCATCATGATCATAAATGAAGCGTAGCCAACGACAACAAATTTCTCTGGCGCCTGAACTATCTCCTTGAAATACACCCCACTCCAGTCGAACATTGCCCCCTCAGTTGCCATGCTGAAAAAGCCGATGATGCCGAGCTGAAGTAAGCCACCTTCTGGTTTAGAGAAAAAACTGCGCTTTTCCTTTTGAGGAGATTTGCCAGGAACCAAATACTTTTGGTTGATTAGTGTATTCGCTGTGACAATGACTAATATGATTAAAAAATGGTAAAAGGTGTTCAGTCCAAAATTCATCGTTAACAAGCCTACTAGTGCTCCTGTGAAACCAGCGATACTCCAGGCTCCATGAAAGGAAGTCATTATTGATTTTTTGAAAACCTGCTCCGTTGCGACACCCTGTGTATTAACAGATATATTACACATATTTCCGGTTACACCAAATAGAAATAGTATGCCTCCTAACTGCCAGGCATTCTGCGCAAAGGGGATGGAGCACAAGACCAAGGTGTAAGCGATGGGTACGATACGCAAAACGCTAGCACTTCCATATTTTGTAACCAATTTTCCTGAAAGAGCCATCGTTGCAAGTTGTCCGACTGGAAGCATTAATAAAATTGTCCCCAATTGACCCTCACTTAAGTTGAGATGAGCTTTGATAACGGGGATGCGGCTTGCCCAAGATGCAAACGCGATACCTTGGCAAAAAAAGAAAAGCGATACCGCAATTCTTATGCGATTTCGTTTCTTATAAAGATCTTCTTCTGAGTGAGTTAACGTTGCGTCCATAGTTTCTGATTTGAGGGTGCAAAGTTAAGGATAAGTATCCCATTAAAAAATATAATGATTCAAAAAATATTTGCATGTTTAGGTTACAATAGGGATACGAAATATGCCTATATTTAAATAGCATATCGGCGTGATGATAATTATATGCGCTAGTTTCGATAATTATCATCTGCCTCAATCTTCCGGTAAGAAAATAATACGATGTGCTTTTTGAATTCGGCTAAACATATTTATTCAATATCATATATTGTACGTAATCATTCCTTGTATAGGAACCGAAAATAGACACATTTGTTTCAGTTTATTTGTATGCATACTTTAATTTAAGAAGATATTCGATGTGGTAGTCAAAATAGAAGAGGTTTGGGCTTCCATATCATTAGAAAATAATAGCAGTGAAATAACGGGAGAAAGTCAACAATTAAATGTTGATGTAGTGAAGGAATAAAAATATAAAATTCTTCGCTATTTCATGGTGGTTTGTTCAATACCTATTCTACCTTTGTATTGGCAAACAACTATTAGCCTCCTAGATAACATGATAAAGAAACTAATTTTAAGTACAGTTCTAGCCTATGCTGGAACAACCTGTGTTATTGCCCAACAACCCACGTTTTTATCCCATCCGACTTTAAGTCCCGATGGAAAGGAAATGGTTTTCAGCTACGAAGGTGACCTTTGGAAAGTTGGAAGTCAAGGTGGTGTTGCGGTACGGTTAACAGGAATGGAAGGAAATGAGATCAATCCAAGAATTTCCCCAGATGGAAAATGGTTGGCTTTTTCCGCCAATCAAAACGGTAATATGGATGTCTATGTAATGCCCTTGGCGGGTGGAGATATAAGGCAGCTGACATCGCATGATGCTTCGGACGAAGTGGACAGCTGGAGCTGGGATAGCAAATCGCTTTATTTCACATCATCGCGTTACAATAGAATGAGCGCTTATCAAGTTGCTTTGGATGGAGGTACGGCGACAAGGTTATTTCCACATGTCTTTAATTATATCAGTAACGTGGTGCCAACTCCTTCGGGAGAATTGTTATTCAATGACAGCTGGGAAGGCTATAGCTCGGCGAACCGCAAGCGATATAAAGGTGCTTTCAATCCAGATATCAAGTCTTATAATCCCAAAACAAAGGCATTTCAACAGTATACAGATTATATCGGTAAGGATTTTTGGCCCACTGTGGACCAAAAAGGAAACATATTCTATGTGTCCGATGAAAGCAATGGTGAGTACAACCTTTATCAACTAACGGGAAAGTCGAAAACTCAATTGACTTCTTTCCAAGAATCAATCAAACGTCCGTTTGTCGCGGCAGACGGTACTAAAGTGGCATTTGAAAAGGGCTATCAGCTTTATATTTATGATGTCAATGGAAAGAAAACCGTACAGCCCAACATCGCACTTAACCGCAATCAAGTGCTAGGAAAGCTGAAAGAGTTTAACATTTCAGGTAACATCAGTAATTTCGACGTTTCTCCGGACGGAAAGAAAATGGCATTTGTATCACGTGGCGAATTGTTCGTTTCGGATATTGAAGGAAAGTTTGTTCGTCAGATGCCCGGTCAGGGAGAACGTGTCATGGAGGTTAAATGGCTTAAAGACAGTAAAACATTACTCTATAGCCAAACGTATCAAGGCTACCAGAACTGGTTTTCACGCACGGCAGACGGTAAAGGTGAGGTAAAGCAATTGACACTAGATCTGCGTAACAACCGTGATATTACATGCAATGCAGATAGGACAAAAGCTGTGTACCTCAGTGGTCGTGATGAAGTACGTATATTGGATTTGACAAGTTTGAAGAGCCAAACAGTAGTTAAAGATGAAATCTGGGCATTTCAAAATTCTTCGCCCTCATTCTCCCCTGATGGAAACTATCTTTTATTCACAGCTATGCGCAATTTTGAACAGGATATCTTTGTGTATAATCTGAAAAATGAGCAAACGACTAATTTGACAAATACAGGAGTCACAGAAGCAGCACCATATTGGTCTCCTGATGGTAAATATATTTATTTTGCGAGTAATAGGACTAAGCCTTCTTATCCTACCGGTATGCAAAACTCCAGCATTTTCCGAATGGCATTGACCAACTTTGACCAACCTTACCGTAGTGCAAAGTTTGATGAATTATTTGTAACACCCGAAAAGAAAGATACAACAGTAAATAAAACTGGTACAGCTAAGAAGGAAGCTGGCGCTAAGGATAAAAAGAAAAATGATGTCGATAAGGGCAAGCCAACCGCGATACCAATAGCCGAACCCAAGAAAGCTGGTTTGGTTCAATTGGATTTAGAAGGACTGCGTGATCGAATTGAGCAAGTGAGTCCTGCATTTGGAACACAATCTAATCCTTTGGTGATACAAAAAGGGGATAAATCCTATCTTTTCTATTCATCCAATCATGAAGGGAAATATAGTACTTATCGTACCGTATATGAGTTGTTTGCACCGACCAAAACCGAAAAAGTCGCTGACGGCGGCATGGAGAATTTTGTAGAGTCGGCGGGAAAATACTTCGTATTGACCCGAGGAACGATTCAGAAATACAATCTTGACTTGAATAAGCTTGATGCGGTTACAATGAGTTTTAAATTCAATCGAGATCTCGAGAAAGAGTTCAATCAAATGTTTTATGAAACATGGGCCAATCTGGAGGAAAATTACTACGATAGCAACTTCCATGGAGTGGATTGGGTTGCGATAAAAAAGAAATATGAAAAGTATCTTCCAGGTATCAACGATAGGACAGATTTGCGCATCCTCTTAAATGATATGTTGGGCGAGCTCAATTCGTCGCATCTGGGTTTCAGTTCAATGGGACAGGAAGAACGTAAGCCGTTTGGTTTTGTAACGAATGAAATCGGTGTGACCTATGATTCCAGCAATCCTTACGAGATCAGCTATATTGTTCCGAATGGCCCCGCGGCAAAGAAAGAAGCTGATATTCATGCGGGTGATATCCTCATCGCGATTAACGGAACAAAATTGAATACGCAGGCAGACCGCGATAGTTATTTTACTTGGCCTTCACTGGAAGAAGAAATTCAATTGACCTTGAATCGTAATGGCAAGGAAATTCAGACAAACATTCGTCCGGTATCAAGCGCCGTGTTTAGAGATCTCCTCTACGACCAATGGATTAGAGATAACCGAAGTCGAGTTGATCAGTTGAGTAGCAATAAGATAGCCTATTCACATATGAAAAATATGTCGGATACTGAGTTACAGCGGTTCTTGATCGACATGGCCGAACAGGAGAATAACAAACAAGGGATTATTTTAGATTTGCGTTATAATACAGGCGGAAATGTACACGATGAGGTTTTAAGATTCCTGTCACAACGCCCTTACTTACAGTGGCAATACCGAGGTGGTAAACGTGCGCCACAAAGTAATTTTGCACCATCTGCCAAGCCTATTGTTTTATTGATTAATGAGCAATCGCTGAGTGATGCTGAAATGACTGCAGCGGGCTTTAAAGCACTTAAGTTGGGCAAAATCATCGGTAATGAGACCTATCGCTGGATTATTTTTACTTCTGCTAAAGGCTTAGTCGACGGATCAAACTATCGACTTCCGTCTTGGGGATGTTATACGCTTGATGGTCAGGATCTCGAACAAACTGGAGTTGCCCCAGATATTCTTGTAAAAAATACCGTACAAGATCGGATGGAAAATAAAGATCCGCAGTTGGAAAGAGCTATAAAAGAAATTCTTGACAGTATAAAATAAAGAAGTTAGCGCTAACATTACTTACTTTAAATAAACTGTCAAAAGTTGCAGTGCCCCCAAAAAGTTAGACACTTTCTGGGGGCATTTTTATGAACCTGATCTTCCGATTTCTGCTATATCGCTCTTCAGCGTATGATGTACTTCATTCGGGCCACCCTTTCCCTAAAAAGTCAACATATAATTTTAAGGTGTGTTATTAATTACCTGTTTATCAGTGTTTAGTGATTTTTGTGCTGTTTCATTATGCAATAGTCGATTTTCCTGCATCCCTTCTCAAAATATAAAAAAAGGAGACAACATGGAAAAGATTATATTACAAGTGAAGGACTCTTGCTCTGCAGAGTGGGATAAGATGACGCCACAAGAACAAGGGCGTTTTTGTGGTCAATGTGAGAAGATGGTTGTAGATTTTTCACAGATGGATGATCAGGAAATTGTAGATCAAATAAAAAAAGCCGGTAAAGGGCTATGTGGTCGATTTTATGAAGATCAGTTGATGCGTGAATTGGATGTCCCTTTTTCTTTTTCTAAAAACCCTATTTGGCAAGGAAGATGGCCGGGGATCGCTGCGGGCCTCTTGTTGGTTGGATCCTTGAGCTTTCATGCTGCTCAAGCACAAAACAAATTGACTGGAGAAGTTGTCGTTGTCCAAACAAAAACAGAAAATGATCAGATAAAGCAGCAGGGGCAGGTTAGCTCATCAACAAATGATAATTCAACATTAAAAGGAAGCCCCGATAGCACAAAAGTAAGCATAAAAGGTAAAGTAGTTTGTGCTGGAAGCGATGTAAGTATGATGGGAACAGAGGTGTCCTTGGGAAATTACCGTACGCAAGTGGATGAAAATGGAGATTTTCAACTTTGGGTACCGCAATCTCTGTTTCGGGTAGATCAGGAGCTCCGTGCACAGATGTTAGGCTATAAAACGGTTGTGATTTCAATCAAAAAGGGGAGTAAAATACAACTGGATAAACCAATAAAAATGGAAGTTAAGCCAATGATTATGGGAAAGATTGCTGTGGCAAGGAAATAAGACGTTATGGAGCGAAAGAATAATTTGTTTAAATGACATATTTGAGTCTGTTTTTCTTATGGGACAGCTGCCAAAAATCTCGCTTGAATGTCATAAAAGTCAAAAAAATATTCTTTTCCACTTGACTTTTTCTACGGTGAACCTTACATTTGGATTATCGAATGACTTCGTAGCTCAGTTGGTAGAGCAACAGACTCTTAATCTGTGGGTCCTGAGTTCGAGCCTCAGCGGGGTCACTTTCAAAAAAGCCGTTTTACAAATGTAGGATGGCTTTTTTCAATACAAGTTGGATTATTTTCCCTAGGCAGCTATTAACTTTAAATCTTTTTTCTAATGTTCAATGTTATAATCATCGGATAACGAATCCATTATTTTTATCAGCTATCCCGTATTATTTCTGCTAGGAAAACATAAAACTCTTTAATCTGTTATTAATTCAGCGAATTTATTACGTAAATTTGTATTTCAGACGATAAGCTTATGGAAGACAAGAAGATTTCGATATTGTACGTTGACGACGAAGAAAACAATCTGTTTTCTTTTAAAGCGACATTTCGACTAAAGTATAAAGTGTTTACGGCAATTAGTGGTGCCGATGCAATCGATATTGTCAAAAACAACCAGATACATATTATCATTACTGATCAACGTATGCCGGAAATGACCGGTGTAGAGTTTTTGGAAGAGATTATTAAGATCAATGCAGCCCCAATGCGTATCCTTTTGACAGGATATACGGACATGGCAGCTGTCGTTGATGCGGTCAATAAAGGAAAAATCTTTCATTACCTCAATAAGCCTTGGAGTGAAGAGGAGCTCGATCAAACGATTCAACGCGCTTATGATGTCTATGCTGAGCGCCAAAAAATTGTGGAGACTAATTCTCAACTTGAGACTTCAAATGATCAGTTGGAGTTTTTGCTTCGGCAAAAGCTACTTTCCTAAAGGATTATAATTTTAGGAAAGTCAACTTTTATTTAAAATGTCTGTTTGCTTTGTGATGCTCTTCGCTGCCATCGCATCGGATTGCCGAAAGTGAAAGGATTATTTGCTCGGTATGACGACGGTAAAGGTTGTACCCTGATTGGGTTGTGATTGTACTTCGATTTTCCCTTGTAGTTTTAAGAGTGCATTCTGAACATTATAGAGCCCAAATCCCATGCCTTTCGCTTGATCACTGGCTCTAAAGAATAATTTAAAGATATCTTCAACATACTCTGGAGATATGCCTATTCCGTTGTCACTCACCATAATTTTAGCTTTACGTTCTGATACGGATACTGAGAGTTTGACGTACTGGTTTTCCTGCCCTTTACGTTGATATTTAAAAGCATTAGAAAGAAGATTATGCAAAATCAGTTCTACAAGTGCTTTGTCTCCGCTAAAGATTTCTTTTTGATCCACTGAAATTTCAAAAGCCACATCCTTATTTTGCGTATACATGCTGTAAAACTGGCGTATGTTGCCAAAGAGCTCTTCGAAATTTATCGTTGACAACATGAGTTCTCCTCTTCGTAAAAGATAATAGTCGCGCAGACTGTCAATATAAGCATCTAAGCTGACCAAGGAACTATCCATTAGTGATAACAACTCATGGATACGATCTATGCTGTCAAACTCTAATCCAAGTTTCACCGCAGAAAGAACCCCGGTCAATGGATCACGAAGATCATGGCTAACGCTATAAGCGAACTTATCTAATTCATCATAAGCTTTTTGTAGCTCTTGATTCTTAACCTCTAGCATGGAGTTTGCAACATAAAACTTATTAGCTTCTTCTATTGCGGAAACGATTTCTTCATTCATCCAGGGTTTTCGGACAAACCTAAAAATATGGCCCTTATTAACTGCATCAATTACAGTTTCCATATTGGCATAAGCCGTTAAAAGAATACGGATTGGTTTTGGAAAATCTTTTTTAATGCGGTGCAAAAAATCGATGCCCATCTCATCCGGCATACGTTGGTCACAGAAGATAATACGGATATCAGGATGAGCATGAAGGATCGTTTCGGCCTCACTCGTATTGGATGCTGTATGGATAGCGTAATCGTATCTAAAGTTCGCTTTAAAGCTAACCAAATTGTTTACTTCGTCATCGATATATAATATTTCAAGCTCCCTCTGCATAATTTTATTATATGGTTTTATCCCTTACAAAAGATATGAAAAAATAATAGTTAATTGAACTATTTTAAGTTTATAGTGGTATTAATTGTTTTGTTGAATTGGAATGAGGAGTGTAAAGCTTGTGCCCTGTCCCACTTCTGAATCTACGATAATTTTACCATGATGTTTCGCAATGGTATTATAGGCTATGGACATTCCCAAACCAGTACCTTCGCCAACGTCTTTTGTTGTAAAAAATGGTTCGAATATCCGTTCATGAATTTCTTTTGGAATACCTATACCATTGTCTGCGATTTTGATAAAGACGGAGGTATTATCCGCGTGAACTCCGGTCTCAATCCATATTTTACCACCAACATCGTGATTAAACTTCTTATTCACGGCGTAAATAGCATTTGTCACAATATTCAAAAAGACCTGATTGAGTTTGCCGGCATGACATTCGACCTTTGGCATATCACCATAGATCTTATCAACTTCAATCGTGTTATTTAATAAACTATTGAGGATAACCATTGTTGACTCCAACCCCTCGTTTAGATCTGCAAATTTTAATGTATCCTCGTCTACGCGCGAGAAGATCCGCAAACTCTTTACTATTTCGGCGGTCCTATGGGCCCCATCATGCATCCCTTTTAATAGAAAATCTACCTCTGTTTTCAGATAATCAATATCCAGGTCCTCCTTGAATTTTTTGATCTGCAATTGCTTTTCCGTTTCGGATATCCCCTCTTTAAAAGCTATACGTTCTACCTCCTCCAGCGTTTCCCAGATCATCTTGATATCACGCTTTAATGGAGCGACATTGGATGTAACAAAGTTGATTGGATTGTTGATCTCGTGCGCAACCCCCGCAGTCAGTTGACCAAGAGAGGCCATCTTTTCGGCTTCGACAAGTTGAGATTGTGTTTCCTTCAAGTGGGTAAGAGTGGTTTGTAGAGACTCATTAGATTCTGTTAATTCACGTGTCCGCTCATCTACTTTTTGTTCCAATACGATATTTTGCTCGCGTATCAACTTTTCGTTTTCTAATGAGATCGCTAATTCCCTGACTTGTGATGCTTCTTTTTCTTCTTTTAAGATATTGATACTATAAGCTAGACCGAAGGACAATAAGGCCATCTCCACAACAGATGCAATTTGTACGGCGTTACTCGTAAAATCGTTATATTTTAAAATGCCATAATCTTTCAATAAAAAGACGACAGAACCTAATAGTAAAATTGTCCAACCGTAAACAAAATATTTAGCTGGTTTATAGCCATTTATCATTACCCGATAGGATAAGTAAAGGACAAATAAAGAGCCTGCTCCTGTTGTTAGCTGCATAACCATGAACGCTGGTTGTGTAAGGTTGAGCAGTGTAAGAAGGCTACCAACGACAAAAAGGATGATAAAAGCAGTAATCACACGTCTTGACCGAGGAGCGTTTTTCGGTAATTGAAGAAATGAATCTGCAAAAAGCAGGGCGCATAAGCCTGATAAACATCCGAAGATAATAGGACCTTTTGTTGCAAAATATGTCCAATTTGGCCACAGATACTGAAAACTATAACCTTTAATGCCCATTTGTGTTATTCCTGCACAAAGAACATAAAGGACATAATACAGATAGCCCCTTTCACGAACTGAAAAAAACAGGAATAAATTGTATATCGCCATAATCCCGACAATACCAATATAGATCCCGCTTATCAAACTGTCGTCATTCATCTCTTTTAAGAAACTGCGCTCGTTACTTAAATAGATCGGGAGAATAATCTGTTCCGTACTTTTTACACGAAGAAAAAAGATCGTTTTCTCATATCCGGGTAATTGGATGTCGAATGCGTAATTAGGAACCTTATATTTTCTAGCCGAAAAAGATTGATGCTCGCCCAGTTTGATCGATTTATAATGCCCATTTGATGATGGTACAAAAAGTTCGACCTCATCCAAGAGAGGGTAGGCAATTTCGAGCAAGAGTTCAAGTTTCTCTTTTCCCTTATTTGTCACAGGCAATCGGAACCAGATGTCAGTGGGTGATATGCCCAAATTGGGTACCTTGCTTTCTAACGACTGGAAGGAGGAAGCTGAAGTATCCGCAAAGTTAGGCTCTCCTTTCCCCATATAACGCTCGAGACCATATCCGATCAATACACGCTGCGTCGGTTGATCGATAATAACCTCTCCAAAACAAGTTGAACTGCACGTAAAAATAAATAAGAAGATCAAGTTAAGCCAGCATTTCATCACTATATGCTATTTTTTTGCTTCGGCAATAACTAAATTCATAGAAACAAGGAAACAACCCGCTTCATCAGCTTGGTCCAATGTGTTTTGAAATTCCTCCATTTCAGCTGTGCTCAACTTCCCTTTTTCGACCATCTCCAAAAGAATTTTATCTAAGAAAAGATAGCGGTTGGCTTCTTCTTTCGAGCGGGCTACCATACAGAATGTTTGCAATTGAACTTGTTTAAAGCCTTGAGTCAATAGGTCTGAAGTTAATTTATTCCCAGCCCAGCCATTATTGACTTTTTCTTCGGTCAAATAATGGCATATCTTAGCCTCAATACCCACATGCTTGCTGTAAAATGTCAGGCTATTCCAGATCGTCTCGACGATGACTAGGGGTTGACCTTCACGCAAAACACGGTGAACCTCAGCAAACATTTTCGGTGCTTCCGGAAGATGTTGTACAACACGTTCCATTCTGATGCCAGCAATGGAATTATCTGTAAAGCTAAGTTGATTAACTTCACCCTGAACAAAGTCGACGTTCTTTACCTCCACACTGCTTGTTTTGGCATGTTCGATTAAAGCCTTATCATGATCCAATCCAACGACAAGAACGTTATGGCCTAGCATATTAGCTAAATTGATGGCATCCATTCCAGTGCCACAACCTAGATCGACGACAACGCCCTCTTTAATCGTATTAAAAGGAGTATATGAATGTATTTTTAATTGTTTAAGAAAATCACCGGTATCCATTAAATAGCCGGCACCATAATGTTTAGTGTCCATTATAAGATATTTAAATTACGATCATCTGGTTTGTGATCTAATGATGTATGTTTCAGGTTTTTAATAATTTCATTTAAATCCCATTGATTGAGATTCGGAATATCGATTTGATAATGAATTTCAATTTCCTTATTCCGCAAAGTTTCTATGCGGACAATATTGGAATTATTCCGAAGTGATAAAATTGCATCTTTGTTTTCTTGATCGGCTTCGGTCAAGGTGTCAAGATTACGCATAATCATTACCGTAGCCAGCAGATCCAGCTTAGGATAATAGAACGTGCCATTATTTCCAACACTTGTATCAATGCGGTAGCCAACACTTTCTGCTAATTTCACCGTGTAAGGAGCACATAAAGCAAAGAGCGATTTAATGCCAACCTGTGTGCTGATAGCGGCACCAGCCCTCGTCAAAAATATGCTGCCAATACCATATCCAGCGATCTCCCGGGAATTCCAAAGCCCACAACCTTCACCGGTTCCCTGTTGCGCATAATCATAAACAAGGTCTAAGATTTTGGCATCCATCGCTCCCGTGGCCTGTTCAATCGGAAGTGGTTCACTCCCTCCAGATACGTGTATACGTACTCCACCATAGACTTTATCACCATCAAGGGATTCTACGATCAGTACGAATGATGCGGGATTGTACATCCAGTCATTTTTGGAAGAAGTTACTTTCTTTACGCCTATAGCAGTTAACACATGCGCGTGTCCTTCTATGAAACGTTCACAGGTTTGGGGATCGTCGATAGCCCGAAATGCTCTTAGTCTTACTACTGGACGCCCGTCGTTGAATAATAATGCCACCGAATGCTTTGATTTATCGTTTAAACGCAAAACTAATCAATTAAATGCAAAGGTGTTTACTCTTCAAATAAATTATACCGTAATGCAACCGCCTGCACCATGTGATGGTAAAATTGTTTGATTCCTTTTTCACCTTGACGAGCCAAAATAGCCCGTTTTAACTGATGTCATCGAAAATACATTTTATCATCTTAAGATGCGGATTTTCGAGATACAATAAATTTCACCTTGTAAATATTAATGCCTCTGGAGGCTATTTTTATGAATCTGACCGTCTTTCATGATCAACAAAAAGTTTTTTTCTGGATCTGCCAATAGTTTTAAATTCTTAAGCGGATCTCCGTCTACAAGGATCAGATCTGCCAAAGCTCCTTCTTCTACTATTCCCAACTTGCCAGGATAAGGACTTCTTAATCCCGAAAGCTGCAGAAGCTCACAGTTGTCTTGAGTAATCATTTTAATGATCTCGGCATTTGTAAACCACTTTTGAAGTCGCAAAATAAAAGCATTCTGCATTTTATTCAGTTCCGGCTCAAAAAGGAAATCTGTACCCCAAGCTAGCTTTACTCCATATTTTTTAGCCATTGGCCATACTTTTTCCTGACCTTCAATGACGGGTTTACGCTTGATTCTTCGTTGTGGATCCATATCGGGTGTATCTTCCACCAGGTTTTGTAAACTAAGCCAGATATTTTTTTTTGCGATCAGCTGTAAAGTTTCTTCGTCGAGCAATTGTCCATGTTCTATACATTTTACACCAGCTTCGATCGCTCTTCGAATTGCTCTTGGCGTATACGCATGTACGGTGACATAGGTTCCCCAGTCTTCGGCTGCTTCTACTGCTGCTTTCATTTCGTCTAGCGTATATTGGGTAACATCCACAGGATCGTATGCTGAAGAAGTTCCTCCACCCGCCATGAGTTTAATCTGACTTGCTCCGAATCTCAGATTCTCTCGTACTGCAGTCAGAACCTCATCACGACCATCGGCGATGAATGTTGCTCCATATCGCTCCGCACGAGAGACAATGCCAAAAAAACGACGCGATTTTTCCTCCTGTGTCCGAAAATCTCCATGCCCCGCTGTTTGACTAACAACAGCACCAGAAGGCCATATTCTAGGCCCTAGAAGCTTACCCTTGTCGATCTCCGCCTTTAATGGAAATATAGGGCCACCGACATCTCGTACACTTGTAAAACCCCGCATTAACATCTGTTGCGCCGAGAGCCCCACCGTTTTGATCAAGAATTCCTCGGAAAGGTCATTTGTCATCATTTGAGGCATTGTCAAAGCTCCAAATACCAAATGGACATGTACATCAATCAATCCAGGCATTAGGGTTTTGCCTTTAGCGTCTATTTTAACGATATTCTTACTTTGCACGTCAATAGGAGATGTACTAATGGTTTGAATCGTGTTACCGTTTATTAAAACATGTTTTGGCGGAGTTAACATTTGAGTTTTATAATCGAGCAGTTTAACATTTTCTATTAAAACTTGCTTTTCCTGTGCTTGGATGACATGGATAAAAGCCGAGCAAAGAAATAAAGTAAGTAGTTGACCTAAACGCATAATTTGGAGAATTACGTTAATATATAATATGACAAATCAATTTTAATTCGAGCGACTAATGTTGGCTTGAAAAAATATCTTCTAAGTTAAATAATAAATTCAATATATTTCAATTTTTTCGCTATAAATTTTCACTCTGCCGGCCAAAAACGCTAAATTTATCCGATCATGATGTATAAAAAGCCTGTTCTAAATTATTTAAATAGCGTAATTCCCAAAATTGTCTCCATAAGAGAGCTGCTCACCTATGCCTCTTTACTCGGCTTATCCGCTTATGTATTCCTACTGGTTTTTCAGCCATTTGGAACGTATAATTTTGAGCATGCCTATAAATTTAGCTTGTTATCCGGATATGGGGTCATATTATTCGTTGCATATGCCTTAATTTCTGTCCTCTTACGTAAAAAAAGAGGAACAATTGCGATAGAACTATTTCGTATTTTTCTTGTGCTCCTATTATCAGTTTTTTTAAATTTCGTCTATCATGGCTGGTTCATCAATCAGGCCCCATTACAGTGGAATAACCTCCCCTATATTGGATTTTACACACTTTCACTTTACAGCCCAATTGCTACGATTTATTTTTTGCTTCGAGTTGATAAGCGTCATTCGTATTATGAAAAGAATAATTCGTCGATTGAACGTTTATCGATAAAGCCAGCGATCATATTGAGCCAAATGAATGACTGTCATTTGGGGCTGGTCGATATCCCCAATGGTAATCAATCGTTAAAGTTACTGCCAAGCGATTTTATTTTTGCAAAATCAATGGATAATTATTGCATGATCTATTTTAGGAAGGATGGTACGGTAAAGAAGCAGATGGTACGAATTACGTTGAGCCGATTGTCTGAACTCTTGAATACAATGTCTATTCACCGATGTCATCGGTCGTTTCTTGTTAACTTTGAAAAAATAATTGCAAAGGAAGGGAATGCCCAAGGTTTCTTGTTACGTTTTGCAGATACTGAAGATTGTGCTGTTATTTCAAGGTCTGCTATGGAATCAGTTAGACCGTATTTATAGGGCAGAAGATCGCCTCGCTGTTGTCAGTCAGCCCTAAGTCTTGCCATACGCCACATAACTTTGTTTACTCATCATGAGGGGCATAATTTTGCTCAAAAAAAAGATGAGCACAAAAAGTTTAAACCTGCTGGTATTATTCCTGTTCTTCGGAATATACTTTATCCTTGATAATTTGTTTTTTGCTAGGCTTCAACCCACGATGAGCAATTATGTCCACAGTAGATTTTTGGGGCATGTGCTGACGTATTCAATTAGCCTTGGACCACTGCTTTTGGGGGCAACGCTGCTTAAACCTAAAGTGCCGAATGAGTTCTTGGAAAAATTTGGTTTAAAGGGCTCTTTTTTACAGGGGCTATCTTTTGGAATAATAGCCACCTTACCCATGTTCTTGGGCTATGCCCTTGTTTTTACCTTCAACCGCAAAATAGATCCGAACACGCTATTAATAAATAGTGTGTCATCGGGTTTTTTTGAAGAAGTGATTTTTCGGGCCTATTTTTTTGGTTTAGTTTATCGCTATACCCGACTAGGTTTTATTCCATCCATTTTAGCCACCTCATTCCTTTTTGCTATACTGCATCTTTATCAGAGTCAGGATTTGGGAGAATTGGCCCTGATTTTTTGTACGACTTTCTTCGGCTCTATCCTATTTTCGTGGTTGTATGCCGAATGGAGTTTTAATCTTTGGATACCGATAGCACTTCATGTTTTGATGAATTCGGCATGGATGATCTTTGATGTTGCAGACAATGCTGCAGGAAATGGATGGAGCAATTTTTTCCGCTTCTTGACCATCTTTATCGCTATCATTAGTACAATTGTTCATGTACGGAAGTCAGAGGCCGGTTTACAAATTAAAGGGAAAAATTTATGGCTAAAAGATTAAAAATTCCGCGGGGTTTTAACGAGCCTTTGTGGCTATAGATATCCTATTCAAAGGATCTAGTCCAAATTTGGAATGAGCTTTAGATTTTACTTCGCTAAAACTGTGAACCTTTGGATAATCGTATTTGCTCTCGGAGAACCCCTGAAAACCAGTATTTTTTTTTTGGCATGGGAATCGCTACCTTGACCTTTATGAATAGACAACTATTTTCACCCCTATCTTTATTCCTTGGAGCGACATTATTCATGGGAATTTTGAGCTGTGGTCACAATACGAGGGTTAATAATACAGATTTAAAGGATTCTTCTGAACTTAAAACCATTGCCGTGAAGGATACGATGGATGCTGCTAAATTTCCTCCTTTGCCGATTGACTATGACAGGACAAAGGTTTTAAAAAACACCTATGTTGTTGATCGTGCTGGAGTCGAACTTAGACAAGGTGCAGATGGAGCGGCTCCGCTATTAGGAAAATATCCCTATGGCACCAAGCTCGATGTGATCGGTGAAGAAGGAGAATGGGTTGCTGTCATGGACCGTATACAGCGCGATTACAAAGGGAGAAATGGCGAAACAGGTGATATTACACGATGGGAAAAGGTGTATGTAGCGAAGTCCAAGCTGGGGAAACAGGATCAGATTACAATTTCCCCCAGGGATTTAAATTCAATCGTCTCACTTACGATAAATGGTAAAGAAACGTATTATGAAAAGGGGCATTCTTTAGATAAGTATCTCCAGTTAGAGTTGATTGATAAGCAAACGTTCCTAGCCGCTCAGAATACGGCTAAAAATTACTTGATCAAGGATACCCTGTCTTATCCTAAAAACGGAAAAACCCTAGAATTGCCTTTGACCAATGGAAAAAAGTTAATTTTTACAGATAAGGATATCGATAATGAATTGGAAGCCAGTTATTCGTATAAAGGACATTATGATTTTCTAAATGCTTTTGCTGTTGATGGGAATTACTGGGAAAGTGCTGATGTGCGGCTTTTTGATAAACAAGACGGTCATCTTATTGTGGAATGTGGAGATTATCCCTTCTTTTCTGCCGATAAAAATTATCTGATGACTTTACACGCTGATCCCTATGAATCGACGGGTGACTTGCAGCTCTTCCACGTGAAACAAGGAAAGGTGACGCCGATGCTTTTTGTTAGTTTTAAAGAGTGGATGCCAACTTGGAAAGAGGAATTGATGTTTTGGGGCAAAGATGGATGCATATATACTGCTGCCAACCATATTGATGGCTATTGGGGCGATGAAGGATCGTTGAACGAACGATCACAGTTTATCCGAATAAGGATATTACCTTATTAAAGATCTATATAATTAAAGACCGGCATAAACTGTACTTTTATTCATTTGCTGTAGGCGTATATATTTACTATTTTTCTGTTTTAAGTAAAACTATTCTGGCATGCACCTGTTGTATTCCATAAAATAGATTATAGTTTGTAATTTAGCTGGATGAAACTAAGAATGTTATCGTTATTTACTATCCTTTTTCTCTTTACTACGTTGTCTAAAGCACAAGATAAGCCCTGGAAACAACATAATAAATGGATCTGGGGTCCTTCAGTAGGGTATCAGTATCAAAGTGGTAATTTTCTGAAAGTTTCGGGCTGGGGATTATTTGCCCCGAATGATTTTCAATATATGAAAATTGATGCCGGAGCTAATTTCAGCTGGATGGAAGGTAAAACGACGGTTATTCCAGAGCTGGGATTTACTTACTATCTAAATGATTTTGTTCTTTTCCCTTTTGTGAAAGCAGAGTTAACACCTTACACTATAACGCCAAAAGTGGGGGCCAGTCTATTCTCCATTGTGGATCTGGGAATAGGTTATGGATTTGATTACAATACGAAGAAAAATTTTAAGCCGATTGACGGAATTACCGTTTCAGTAGGGGTAAATATTCCGCTCAATTTTCATATTTATTAATTGAAAAATGCGCAGTAAGACGATTTATAAACTCCTGGGGTCACTTGTTGTGTTGTTAGCGCTGGTTAGCAACCTAAAAGCGCAAGATTATTTAATCGGTCCTTCACTGAGTTATCAGTTCCAAAAAGGCAGTATATTAAAAACCGGCGCTTATTTCGCATTTCCTTTTAGTGGAGATCATATACTGCGAGCAGATGCTACAGCTAACTTTACATGGACACAAAAAAAGTTTGCCGTAATCCCTGAGGCCGGAATAACGTATTATCCCCAAACATATGTCTTGACTCCTTTTGTTCGTACAGAACTTACTCCATATACCATTACCCCCAAAGTTGGAGTGAGCTTGGCTACATTGGTGGATCTTGATTTTGGTTATGGATTATCCATCAATGAAAAAAAAGATTATAATCCGATAAAGGGTTTTGCGGTGTCTCTTCGATTTAGTATTCCGCTAAATTATCGGATCAATATGTAGCTCAGATTCTTCAATCAGCTTGTATATTTTCTCTGGGATATTTGCTTACCGCATGATTATGTCGTCGCTACGGTATCAGTATGCCCGCGTTAACTCCTGCTCGGAAGAAGTCTTTTGGTTTTTCCTGAATTAGTTGTCCAGCCAGTCTTTGAAGGCTGAGACTTTCTCCCGGGAGACAATGAGCTCTTCGGATTCATAATGCTTGAGGTATATTTTTAGCCGGGCATTGGAATGTACAGCAATATTTTTGATGGCATCAAATTGAATAATCGTGCTTCGATTGATCCTAAAAAATGCTTTGGGTGACAGTTGCGGTGTTAGTGCGTCCAATGTCTGATCCAAAAGATAGTTTCCATTTTCGTTGGTATAAAGGTAAGTGCCTTTGTTTTCGCTGTAAATGCATTCAACTTGCTGGCTTGTCACAACTTTTAGACTTTGGCCGATTTTGATTGTAAAGCGTTCCTTAAATGTTGGGGCAGGGTTTCTAAACAACGCTTGAAGCGATGCCAGATCAAACTGGGGATTGGGGCGTCTAAATTGGCGGAATTTTTCAATTGCATTTTCCAATTCTTCATCTTCAATTGGCTTCAGCAGGTAATCGATGCTATTTTGTTTAAAAGCACGCAACATATATTCATCGTATGCGGTGGTAAAAATAATGGCCGAACTGGGTTTCACCTGCTCCAGAATGTCAAATGAAATCCCATCCGCGAGCTGAATATCCAAAAAAAGGAGGTCTGGGTCACTGTTTGACATAAACCACTCAATGGATTCTTCCACAGTTTGCAGTACAGCAGATACGGTGTAACCGAGTTCCTCAAGTTTTCTTCGAAGTAATCTCGCCGATGGAAGTTCGTCTTCTATAATTACTATTTTCATTACTTTTTTACGTGGTTATCGATCATCAGACCGTTGTATTGCTTAATTTGTTGAATCGTTGTGCCCATGCTATTGTTTTTGCTGTGCTTAGCTCCCGCATGTTTATTAAGAGCAGGTTACTTTTAAAAGACTATTTCATGGATAATAGGCAGTCCGACAGAAAATAATAGATCACTTTCTTGAATATACACAGGTAGATTGGACAGTATAGCATAACGTTCCTGAATATTTTTCAAACCGATTCCCGAATGATCATGGAGCACTTTCTTTTTTTGAAGATTGTTTTCAACATAGAGGTAATTATTTTTTCTATAAATCTTCAATAAAAGCGGCTTCCTGATCGAAATAATATTGTGTTTGATTGCATTTTCGATCAGTAATTGAAGGGAAAGCGGTAATATAAAACCAGTATGCTGTTCCGCATTGATCTGTAGATCGATCTGTATACCGGTTTCGAAGCGCAGACTCAAGAGGTTTAAATAAGCCTTTGAAAAAGTAAGCTCTTCCTGTAAAGAAACGAGGCTTTTGTCCCTTTGTTCCAATACATAGCGATATATCTTAGAAAGGTCTGTCGTAAACATGCTGGCTTTTTTAGGGCTTTCCTCAATTAATCCATTCAATACATTCAGGCTGTTGAACAAAAAATGTGGGTCGAGTTGATTCTTGAGCGACTCAAATTGTGCTGCTATTTGTTGTTTTTCCTGATGAGATTCTTTGATTTGGTAATCTTTGAATCTTTTATAGAAATAGAAACCAAAAAAAATCATTGAAATGCACCAAGATATCATCGCGGTTTGAAAATAATATGCAACACGTTGTTGATGAATAAATTGGTGGAAACGCTGAGCGAAATTTTTGGGAACACCCGGGTTAAAAAGTCCGGAGAAAAAAGCATTGACAATAAAAACGACCAGTACGGTCAAGAAAAAACTGATACTATAAAAAACAATCATCTTCTTCCCAAAATCTTTACTGTTCGGGTACTTTTTTCCGACCCATTTCGATAGATAGCTGTGACCCAGAAAGAGAAAAAATCCATATAGTAAACCTCGGACCATATTAGGGTGAAAGATGATGGATACCCAAGGGACATCATTATGGTCAAGCTTGGCCACAACCACAAAATAGATGGTCACGACCAGGCTTGCGAGTAGTGCTTGTATAATCGCTTTAAATGGTGCTTTTTTCACAACGTGTTATTTGCATTCCTTTACGAGTTGTTCTGCCCGATCTTTGCCCCATGAAGGTGCAAATGGCGTAGTAATCTTCTCTTCACCGAATAAAGATAGTGCTTTCTTTACATCCTCACATTCTTTGTTGGTATCCTGGTTAAAATATTTTTTTGCGTTTATTTGGAATTCCGCTAGTCCCAATACAGCCCGGGGGTTGTTTGGCGCAAGGGAGATGGCTTTTTTATATAGAGCTATAATCTTAGGCGAAAGCTCTTTGGCTTTTGTCATGGGATCTGTGATCATCAATGCTGTTTGGTTCATCGCTTTCAGTACAAGCCATTCTGAATTGTTGTCCTGGGCGCTATTGTTTAGTATTTCTTCTGCAGACTTTATATATTTTGCCTGTGTCTCTTTATTTTTCTCCCTAAAGGATGCTGTTGTCAGTACCATGGCCTGATAATAGGCAGGAATCCAATTGTCCTTTTCTGCCTGTGCAATACGTTCTAAAAGAGCGGCCGCTTTTTGTGTCTCTCCCGATTGCCATAGACTCATGGCTTGTCCCATACTTTTTTCAAAATTGCCTTGTGCAAACGCGCTGCCGCTTATAAGGCAGATGAGGACGATAATAAATGATTTCATGATCTTTCGTTTTTAGTTTAAATATTTTTCTAAGTTATTGCTGTTGTGTTTGATGTATATGTTATTGATTGTTATTGAAGTTGGCAATCCTTCGCTGCAAACAGAAATAATTTTGGATGGACCGACGTATTTCGATGATGAGTTGATGCTTATTATAGATTGTCCAATTGATTGTCTTTTTCATTTTTACTGATTGTCCAGAAATAGCCTAGAAACACAAAGCGCTTGGCGGTAGGGACAATCGGTCTACGGTCATAGATTCCTTGTGAATTTGGTCGGTCTGCATATTGATAGCCATAGATTGGGCTAGCGCCAAGAACATTACTGACGGAGAAATGGATAATTTTTTGCTGGCTATAAAGGAACGACCAACTCATAGAAAGATTGTTGTAACCTTTTGTATGGCTATTCATAAATACTGTTTGATTGGGATCATTGTAATTTCTGCCGGATACAAACGAATTTGTCACACTGAGCTGTGAACGTAGACTGGGTAGCCAGTATTTTCCAACGATATAGAAACTGTGTTTGTAGACATAAGGGGGAGTAACTGTTGTCGGATAATTCGCGTCATTTCGCTTACTGTCCGTATAAGAATATGAAATCCAGTATTGGAGGTTTTTGATGCTGCTGTTGTTTTTGTAAAATAGGTCAAAGCCTTTGACCTTACCGCTTCCGTTATTGTCATATTGGGTGTCGTAATTTGGCGTCGCACTGTTGTATTTTACCAAATTGTTGTATTCTTTATGATAAGCTTCTAAGCGAAGTAAGTGCCCTCCACGGGCATAGAAATAATTTGCGATATAGTGATTGGCTTCCATCCAGCCAAGCTGAGGGGCATATTTTAATAGAGGTGTTGGTGCCTGCTGATGGAAGTTCCCATAGGCAAGTGAGAGCTGCGTATATTTATCTAATGCGTAGCCCAGCGAAGCTCTTGGTTCTAAAGTGTTCTTCGACTGCAAATTGGAGGAGGTTTCTCGTAAGCCGATTTTCCCGATTAAGTTCGGGAGGATGCCGAAGGTCGTTTCCGTAAATACGGCGGTCATCTTGCTATGATACCCGTAGTGATAACCAATGGTTTGTCGGTGATATTCTTCTTGATAATTGGTGTCGAAATATTCTATTCCGCCAATACTTTTAATCTTATTGTTCCAGACCTTACTTAGCATTCCTTTTAAGTGAAGACTTTTTTCTTCATTAGGTAGGTAAACGTCATCGTAGTGCAGCTTATCGGTCAGGTAGCCTAGGCCAATGCCGGACTGGAAAGTCCATCGGTTTCCCAGATTCTGACTGTAACTAATGTTGGCGTAGGCATTGTTGGATTTCTTTTTCAATGGGACAGGTTGCTCATAATTGATGTCTGCTTGGTAAAGTCCCATATTTTCGAAATTGTATGCCCCATAGATATTTAGAAAGCCTTCTTTAAACTGATGGCGATAGATCATTTCTCCGGAGGCGTTTTCATAGGGTTTTGTCCATTTGATATCTGGCGTAATAATTTTGGAATAAGGTTTTAAGTTGGTATAACTGCTGTTGAAGGTGAGGGAGTTTTTGCCCCATTGTAAGGTATGTCCCAAACCTAGTCCAACGGAAGATAGTGAAAACTCTGTTTTGCGTTGTTCTATGGTATTTTCGGTGTTTAGGGCTAGAATGCTGGATAGCGCATTACCAAATTCTGCCGAATAACCACCTGTAGAGAAATTTACGCCTTTAAAGAGCATGGGTGAAAATCGACCCCTTACAGGAACTTCATTTGGTGTTGCGGTGTAAGGTTGGGCTACTCTGATTCCATTGATGTAGGTCTGTGTTTCGGAGGCATCTCCACCGTGAACCATAAGACGTCCATTTTCTCCCCCAACCTGTGCACCGGGCAATGTTGCTAATGCGCTGATGATGTTTCCCATGCTGCCTGCCGTAGTGACAATATCCAATGGACTCATTACCGTGTTTTTTCCGGAGCTATTGGCTTGTAGCACCCCTGCCTGAATCGTGACTTCCTGTAGGCGATTCTCACTTTCTTGCATTTGAATAATAAGCAATTCTTTCTGAGGAAGCTGGATAGACTTACTATATGTTGGGAGGCCCACAACAGACGCTTTCAGCATTTTAGTACCTTGTTCACTAGTTTCAAACATAAAGTTTCCAAGCGAATCAGTCGTGCCGCCATCATAGGTGCCTTCAATAAAAACATTGGCTAAATATATCGGTTTGCCGTTTTTGCCCAGTACTTTCCCTTTTAAGATAGACTGTGCCGATACGATGGTAATACTTAAAAATAGTAAGGTTAATAACAGCTTCATTTTTCTTTATTTTTATTCAAATATCAGCGGCTGTAAGTGCTTCTGCGAAAAAGAGTGGATGGAATGTCAAAATATCATGACGAATTGCAGGATTCCAACTTTATGCTGTAAATTGATATCGAAAAGCAAAATTTCCTTCCTAAATAAGTTCCGCAATGGAAAGATGGGAACGTACTATATTGCTTTTATATGCGATGAAGTTATAGGGATATAAAAGCCTTTTACTTTCGTTGGATATTGAAAATGAGAGTTTAAAATTAAGTCAAAAAAATGCGAATAACCATTTTAGATGACTATCAAGATGCTGTCCGACAGTTGGACTGTTTCAAAATTCTTGATGGTCACGATGTCCAAATATTGAAACAGTCCTATGCAGATCCGGCTTTACTGGCGGAAAAATTAAGCGATACGGAAGCGCTAGTGCTCATCAGAGAACGGACCCAGATTACAGAAGATCTGTTGTCCCAGCTTCCCAAACTAAAGTTGATCAGCCAAACGGGCAAAATTTCAAATCATTTGGATTTGGCTGTTTGTAGCCGCTTTCATGTGGCTGTTGCAGAAAGCATGGGTTCTCCTGTTGCTCCAGCTGAATTGACCTGGCTTTTGATCATGAATGCACTCCGAGGTTTACCTAAGGCTCTTTCAGATATGGACAAAGGCCTATGGCAAACGAACATAGGAGAATGTGTCTCCGGAAAAACAATAGGGATATGGAGTTATGGAAAAATAGGGAAGCGAATAGCGCAATATGCAAAGGCTTTTGGTGCCCAAGTAATTGTTTGGGGAAGCGAAAATTCCCGAGAAGAAGCTGTAAAAGACGGTTTTTTAGCTGCAACAAGTAAATCCGATTTTTTTCATTTTTCAGATGTTGTTACTTTACACCTTCAGTTAGTGCCTGCGACGCGAGGTATCGTAAAGCTCGAAGATCTCCGGTCTATGAAGCCGACTGCACTTTTTGTCAATACTTCCCGTGCTGAGTTGGTTGAAGAGGGTGCAATATTGACCGCGCTCGAAACAGGTGTTCCGGGAATGGCTGCGGTAGATGTCTATGAGTCCGAGCCAGTCTTTGATCCTAACTATCCTTTATTGCAGCTACCAAATGT
Organism: Sphingobacterium sp. UBA2610; assembly: GCF_002339225.1. Lineage (NCBI taxonomy): Bacteria > Pseudomonadati > Bacteroidota > Sphingobacteriia > Sphingobacteriales > Sphingobacteriaceae > Sphingobacterium > Sphingobacterium sp. UBA2610. Next base: position 23,925 of record NZ_DDKA01000028.1, on the reverse strand, counting down.
GCTCTGTACGCCACATATTGGCTATGTGGAGAAGAATGGTTATGAACGATTATTTAGACTTGCTTTTGAGAATATTGTAGCCTTTTCCGAGGGTAATCCACAGCATATCGCTAACCCCGAAGTCTTGACCCGCTAATTAAATGAATCGGCTATATATAGATGAATAATTTTACACATTTAGAACAACCAACAGGTCGAGTTATTGTGGTCGGCGGTAAGGAATATCTTTTTTTCGGTGGAACTTCCTATCTAGGGCTGGCAACAGATCAAGCATATGCTGCTATTTTCATAGAAGGTATACAGCGATATGGTATTAACAATGGCACTTCACGAAATAATAATGTGCAACAGGCCATATTTGATCAAGCGGAAGAATATGCTGCAATGCGTTTTGGTTTTGAAGCAAGTCTGTTGCTCTCAAGTGGATATCTGGCGACGCAATTTCTTGTAAGAACCTTGGCGGCTGAAGGCGAAGTATTGTACGCACCCGCATGTCACCCTTCTTTATGGTTAGATAAAAAGCCTGCAGCAACTGGACATTTTGTTGACTGGGCCAATGCAACGATCGAGTATATCAATCATTCAGCCCAAAAATCATTTATCATCGTTAGTAACAGCTTGGACAATATGCGCCCGGAATTATACGATTTCACTGTTTTCAATCGTATTGATCCGGGCAAAAAAATTATACTGCTCTTGGATGATTCTCACGGAATAGGAGTTTTGCGCAAGAATGGCATTTCATTAGATAAGAGTAGTTTTCAACAGGTTAATATTGAGCTGATTGTCGTCGCATCCTTGGCGAAAGGCCTGGCAACAGATGCTGGATTGATTTTGGCCGATGAGGAACGAATTAAGTATTTCAAGCGATCAAACTTTTATACAGGGGCTTCTCCAAGTTCGCCAGCGAGCTTATATGCATTTATCCATGGAGAGCAGATCTATTTACGGCAATTCGAAAAGTTGCAGTATAATATTAATTCCTTCAAAGCACATATGGGGTCTGAATTAAACGCTGTTGCTAATTTTCCGGTGTTTTCATCAACGGATACGGGCCTTTATGCGAGGCTGATGAATGCCGGAGTACTTGTGTCAAGTTTCCCTTATCCCCTTGCCACAGATCCCCTATTAAATCGGATTGTGGTAAATGCACACCATACCAAGGCGGATTTGAATCAACTAAGTCATGCAATTGGCATATATTGATTTTTATATGACAACTAATAAGTCAACATCTTGTAAATTAGATAATTGTTTTTATTTTTGAGGTTTATTTAAGGGTTGGTCGAACATAGTGTCTCGTTAATTGATTGTAAATGTTTGGCTTTTGGAAGCTTATTTATCAAAAAAGTATTTAAATAATTTCCATTACTCATTTTAAAACAATACTTTTGCATCCCCAAACATTAGTTGGCTTAAGGGTTGAAAAATAAATAATTACAGTAAAATAGATATGACTAAAGCAGAAATTATTGCAGAAATCTCTACCAAAACTGGCTTAGAGAAGGTAGATGTTCAAGAAACCGTAGAGGCGTTCTTTAAAGTTGTCAAAAACGCAATGATCGGAGGAGAAAATGTATATGTAAGAGGTTTTGGTAGCTTCGTAGTCAAAAAAAGAGCTGAGAAGACTGCAAGAAACATTTCAAAAAATACAGCAATCATTATCCCTGAACACTTTGTTCCTAGTTTCAAGCCAGCAAAAATTTTCGTAGAGAAAGTAAAGAATGGCAATAAATAATCTTTAAAATAGATTAAAATGGCAAAAACCAAACAGATAATAGTCATAGGATCAGTAGTAGCCTTGGTTGCTGTGCTTTTAGCGCAGCCTATTAAAGGTTTGGTGAACAAAGAAAAACAAACTGCTGCAGCATCTGAGTCGAAGCCGTCCAATGAAGTAAATTTGGAAAATATATCTTCGATGACAAAACAAGGTTTAGATGCTAGTTTAGTCAAAGAAATTTCCGATATTGAGGGCCAAGTTGCAAAAGCTTCTGGAGAGGATAAGATAAAGCTGTTGCAACAGTTGGCAAATAAGTGGGATGATGTCGCAAAACCAGCCCCTCAGGCTTTCATCTATGAGGAAATGGCGAAGGTTTCACCGAAGTTTGAGTATTGGTTGAAAGCAGGTAATGCTTATCGTGCCGCTTATACAAATTTGCAGGATTCTACTTTAGCTCAAGCGTTGAATCAAAATGCTATTCATGCATATGAGGCTGCGTTAAAAGCGAATACAAGTAGTTTGGATGCAAAAACAGGATTGGGTGCCGCAATGGTATCGGGAACGAACAATCCTATGGCGGGTATTGCCTTATTGCGAGAAGTCGTTGCTGCCGATCCTAAAAACTTAGAAGCAAACAAAACTTTGGGATTGTTTTCATTACAGTCCCGTCAGTTTGACAAAGCCATCGAGCGTTTTAAGACCGTTATCGATCAAAAACCCGATGCTGAGTCATACTTTTACTTAGCCACAGGCTATGAAAATATTGGGATGAAAAAGGAAGCCGTTACAGCTTTTCAAAAAAGTAAGGAACTTGCAGCCGATCCTTCCCTATCACAATTCATCGATCGAAAGATTGCTGAATTGAGCAAGTAATTAATTTATTATTTTATAATCATTAAAAAATTTAGCTATGCCAAGCGGAAAAAAAAGAAAAAGACACAAGATGGCTACTCACAAACGTAAAAAACGTTTAAGAAAAAATAGACACAAGAAAAAATAGTCTTGTGATAAGCTTTTAAACATCTTGGCCCATTTTGCTGAGATAGCTTTACGAAACGATCTACATGTCTGTGAAGGGGATGTAGATTGTTTTTTTCGTAACAACGTTCTTTAAATGTTTAATCGGATACCCAAGATTGCGATAGGATATTGCATAGGTATCAAAAATGAGTAGCTTTTGGTAAAGGAATTAATTATCGATTCAACTCCTGATAAAGGGGTAACTATTGCTTTACTACAAGATAAGCAGCTTGTTGAACTTAACCGCGAGCCCGCAAATAATAACTTCGCTGTTGGAGATATCTATCTCGGACGTATCAAGCGAATTATGCCTGGGCTTAATGCAGCTTTCGTAGATGTAGGCTACGAAAAGGATGCTTTTCTACATTATTTAGATTTGGGTCCTCAAGTTCAATCTTTGCTAAAGCTTACGCGTATAGTGAAGAATGGCAGTTATCAAGAGAAACTGCTCAATAGTTTAAAACTTGAAAAGGATATCGATAAAGCTGGTAAGATCTCTGATGTCTTGAGCAAAAATATGCTCGTGCCAGTACAAATCGCCAAAGAACCCATTTCAACAAAAGGACCGCGTCTGAGTTCAGACCTTTCAATAGCAGGTCGTTTTGTCGTTTTGGTACCTTTCTCAAGTACTGTTTCCATTTCCAAGCGTATCAAAGGTAGTAATGAACGCAACCGCCTAAAAAAGATTGTCGAAGGGATTAAGCCAGCTAATTTTGGTGTTATCATTCGTACAGTTTCCGAAGGTAAGGGTGTTGAAGAACTACAACGTGACTTATTGGACCTGATCTCAAAATGGGAACTATTTACCAAACGTCTTCGTAATGCTGAACCGCCTCAAAAGGTTCTTGGCGAAATGGATCGTGCATCCACTATTCTACGGGATATTTTGACAGACGAGTTTTCACATATTTATGTTAATGATCCTTCGATCTTCGAAGAAACAAAATCATATATACACGATATATCTCCAGATTTGGAGAAAATTGTCAAACTTTATAAACATAAAGAGCCAATTTTTGATCATTTCGGAGTTGAAAAGCAAATCAAGGCAGCTTTTGGCAAAACGGTAACATTGCCTGGTGGTGCGTATCTCGTTATTGAGCATACCGAAGCCCTGCATGTCATTGATGTCAACAGTGGTAACCGTTCTGCGAATAAGGAGAATCAGGAAGACAATGCATTGCTGGTCAATATGGAAGCAGCAAAAGAAATTGCGCGACAGCTGCGTTTGCGTGATATGGGCGGAATTGTAGTCATCGATTTTATCGATATGCATAAACCCAATCATCGAAAAGAGTTGTATACGTTCTTAAAAGAATGTATGGTAGCGGATAGAGCGAGACATACGATTTTGCCTCCAAGTAAATTTGGATTGGTTCAAATTACACGTCAGCGCGTTAGACCTGAAATGAATATTGTCACAAACGAAAAATGTCCGGCTTGTGATGGTACAGGTGAAATCCGATCAAGTATTGTCCTTATGGATGATATAGAAAATAATTTGAGCTTTATTCTTCAAGAACAGAACGAAAAGAAGGTGACCTTATGTGTTCACCCTTATATAGACGCCTACATTAAGTCTGGTTTGATTTCTAAAAGAATGAAATGGTTCATGAAGTACGGAAAATGGATTAAAGTAAATCCAATGACGTCATATTATCTAACTGAATTCCATTTCTTCAATGCGAAGGATGAAGAAATTAAGTTATAATAGAAAGAGATTAACGAAAAGGGTTAGTAGTGATACTAACCCTTTTTTGTTTTTATAGCATTTAAATTCCTATAAGAAACCTATTTGATATGGTAAATTCCCCTAAGGAGAGCCGTTCGTCCCCGCAGTTCATAACGATTCTGCGACTGTACATTGGCTGTTATGGAGTTTGTTTCAAAACTTTTTATATTGGCTAGGTTGCGTATATCCAGTTCAAAATCCATTCCCCATCGACTATATCTTGTCATGACGTTGCAGAATAAATAATTTGTATTCTTATAATCAGGCTGTTTGTTAAAAAGGTGCTGAAGATTCCATTTAAGTAATACTGATTTTGTGATATTGATGGGGAAGTTCATCGATTGCGTAATAAAAAGAATACGACGATCTGACGATGCATTGCCCTGGGAGGAAAATGATAGATTAATGGAGCTATTATAATCTAGTGCTATCCTTCTGAAAAATTTCTTGTTGAAAGCAGGTTGTAGTTCATAAGAAGTAATGGCAATGGGTAATATTTCCTTGTTAAATAACTGATTGTAGTTTGATCGTCTCCAATTGAATTTCAGTTTGAATAGGGCCCCTAGCTTGAATATATATTTATCAAGACCGATGGTAGCTGTATAGCTGTGCATAGAATTTTCTTTTGCAATCAGTTGTGTCGCCGTCAATGAGTCTGTAACTGTAGTGGCTATCATATTGTTTGTTGAGTGAATTTCATAACCTAGTCCAAAATGAAAAAACAGTAATTTAACCGATTGTCCCAATTTATAGTTCAAGAAAAAATCATTATTTCTGCTCACTGGATTGGCTGAGCTATTATAAGATCTAGTTCGGTAATTTTGGATAATCAAACCGCGATAAACAGCATCTATATTTCCCAAGTTGTTGCTATTTTTATAGGAAAATGCAAGTTCATCATCATAGCCAATATGGTATCGAGCGCTAAAGCTGGGTGTAAATTGGATGAGATTTTTCCAATTATTGAGCTGATAATTTTTGTCTTCAAAACGGGTATGGATAAAGGCGACAGGCAAGGATAAATTTGATTTAAAACGCTCTTTATTCCAAGCATAATGTGCATTGAATTCACTGGATGTGCGTAACCAATTCATTCTATTTATTGTTGAATCTAGCAACGGATTGAAAATTTTTTCTCCCTGTAGGAGTTCGATGTTAGATTCAAGGCGTTGATTTTCTAATTCGAGCTTTATACCGTAGTATTGGTTTATTTTACCGCTGGGGAGGCGATATCCCAGCGAAGCGACAGTATTGAAGGTCGGTACATTGACATGTTGGATTATCTTATCAAATATGACTGGATAAAACAGGTCATTGAATACTTCGGTAGAACTGCGTAGTCTCTGGGGCTTTGTATAATATTTACTAGACCATTGAAGTTGGATAATATTTCCATTTTTAAGCTCCGGCATATAAATCAGTTGATTGTTGATCGTTTTGGACCTATGATGAATATTGTTGTCGATCGGTATTGTATCTGATGAGATACTCGATTCGGAATCCTCACTATTTAGCCCCATTGTTAAGGAATTTTTAAAGTAAAAATGATCGGTATTGCGCTCAACTGTCACTTGCCCGGTCGCGGCCTTAGTGTTAATTTGTGCAATCTGAATCTCATGGAATGAAATATCCCCCTTTTCAGTATAATAGGTGTTTTTCCCTTCATAATGAATGTTGTTTCTGTCATATAATCCCTGGATATTCGTACGTAGCGACCAGTCTTTTTTAATCGGTTTTGAAAAATTGAAATCGAAAAGGCCGGTCTTATTCTGGAGGTAATCTCTTTTCTCTAAAGGAGGGCTGCCGATTGTTCCTAAAGAAAGTAGATTGTCAATTTTTGCCTGTGATCTCGTTTCTTCCATGTAAATAGCAAGATCCTGACCGATGTTATTTGCTTTCAGGGCATTGAGAAATTTCACTTTTTTGTTAAACATCATCGTGTTTAGATCTCCATCGAAATGTTTGGGAGTTCCCAATCCGAGCATTATGCTACCGGACGGCTTTAGTTTAGCTTCTTCTTTTATTACCAGGTTTAGCGCAACATCATCACTATACCTTTTATTTTTGAGCAATTTAATATGCTCATGATGAGATATGACTTGTATGTCTTTAACTAAATCTGGGGATATTGATTTTGTCCCCAAACCGTATTTTTCAGCCAGCAAATCATCCCCATCGATATAAAAGTTTGAAATGGATTTGCCCTGGTATTTCACTTCACCATTTTCAAGGACTTCCAGCCCAGGCATTCGCTTCAATACATCGCCGATAGTTCGATCATTGGAGTCAGCAAATCCAGCCACGTTGTAGGTGAGTGTGTCCCCGCTGCGTGCTATTTTAGGCGCACTTTTGATCTTGACTTCCTCCAATAAAATAGTGGTTTGTTCGAGTATGATTTGAAGGTTGCGTAGTTGGCTCCCAAGTGTTTGGCTGAAACGTTTGTACCCGATATGGTTGATCTCTATGTAGGCATTTGTTAGATCCTTGGATGTTATCATTTCAAAATGCCCAAGAGCATCCGTTATTTTAAAGGAAATTACTTTTCCATCACTAGATTTTAGATTAACGCTTGCTGCGCGAATACCTTGCTTACTCGTGTTATCTAATAAAACCCCGGAGATCTGATGTTGCCCATAACAGAAATAGCCGCATAGCCAAAAACAGACAAACAGCACAAAATTTTTGGGCATAAACTATGGCGCTAATTCGATAGGATTGTTTGTTTGTGTTGAAGGGGCTTGACCTTGAACATCGAAGCTGATTTGGACTTTAGAATAATCGATCTGAAAAGGGTTTGCGCGACCAGTTGCCCCAAGTGTTTCATAATAGGCGCTGGGATTCTCTTTAAATGCCGTTTTTAGTCTTTGAATTTCCTCTTTTTTTGCGGGTATAACACTTTTTGAAGGCTCAATTCGAAGTGATTGGTCCGAAGGTTGTTTTTGAAAGCCGGCATATTCCCAGCTGACGTCGTTTTTGGAATCTTGTACCGAAAGAATAAGCCCCGGTAGTCCATGTAGCTTCCATGGTCCAAAAGAAAATGGCAGTTCTGTCGTAAACCAAGCCGTGTAATCCCTTCCTTTAAATCGACATGTGGCCTTTTGACAAAGGTATCCACCGATAGTTTTAGTTTTATCTGTTATTTCCCAGTCCTGGCTTTCGTAGGGAGCTTCGCATGAATAAGCATCTGCCGGAGACGATATTCCCGCTATATGAATGGTCTTTTTTAAAGAAGGATAAATAATGTATCCATCCAGAACCGGGGGACTGGCAGGCATTTTTAACGTTAAATTGCCGTCAAAATCTTGAGCTGCAGTTTTGGCATCTAACTGTTGTTTGACGAGAATATCTGAGTAGGTTCTATAGAGACTACTTTCTTTACCGAGATAGGTGACTGTTTCATCCGTTAGCTGTACCGCATTTTTGGTCGTATCGTTGTTATGTTTAAATTGATAATGAACTTCGGCGATAACTTTTTCTTGTGCTTTCAATGAAAATAGGGCACAGACAAGCAGTGCAAAAATAAGCGATAATGTTCTCATCACAATTGTTATAAGGTTCTTTTAAAAATATGAAATTTTTTTTATGATAGAGAACAATTGTTATTTTTTTTAAACCCAATGGATAATTATACCGTCTTTTTCCATTTTTCGGAAGTAAGTCATTTGCCTTTTGGCATAGCGATGTATTTCTGTCTCCAATTTTTTGGTAAAGGTCGGGTAATCGAGCTGTCCAAGGAGATGGAATGACGCATATTTATACTCCAGGCCATAGTATTGAAGCTGATCGTGTGTAATCCCTTCGGTCAGGAGTTTTGCCACTTCTGCTAATAAGCCATCATTTAATCGTTGTTTTAATCTTTGGCTAATGTGTTCGCGTCGGATTTCCACTGACGGATTTAATCCGATAACGATGCTATCTACCGTTTGTTGCTGAGCGATGTGATCGGGGTGAGTATCTAAAAATGCTAATATTTCTATTGCGCGGATGATACGTTTTTTGGTCGAAAGATCGATTTGGAAATTCGCGGGTAGTGTATATTCCTGAAGGCGTTTTAACAACTCTGTCTCTGGGAGGGGAAGTAATGACTCCTTGAGGCCTTCGATAGATGGGATCAGCGCATATGGATTTTGTTGGATTACACTTTGGATATATAAGCCTGTACCACCACAAAGGATAGTATGTTTTCCCCTTTCTAGAATGGATTGTCGGGCTTGATGGAAGTCAGCGATAAAGTTTCCGAGATGATAGCGTTCTCCCGGTTCATGGGTGTCGATAAGATGATAGGGAATATCTTGATATTCCGATAGATCTTTTCCCGTACCGATGTCCATTCTTTTATAGATTTGGCGGGAATCTCCACTGATGATTTCAGCATCGATGCGTTGCGCCAGTTGAACGGCTAGTTTCGTCTTTCCTGAAGCTGTAGGTCCTAAGATAACGATAACTTTCTCTTTCGGAACGGTTTGCTGTTCCAAAAGAGAAAGTGTATATTTTAATCTGTCTATCACAGAACAAATTTAGTCCATTTTTCTGTTCCTTCGTTATTTTTTACGACAGTATCGATAAAAGCCATGCCTCTTACGCCATCGTAAACTGTTGGAAAATCTTGTTGTTCAGCTGTCGGAATTTGTCCTTCACGTTTTGCCGTAACTGTTGCCGCAAAATTACGGTAGATATTCGCAAATGATTCCAATAAGCCCTCTGGGTGACCTGCTGGTACGCGGGTATTATGTGTTGCAAAAGAACTCAACGTATAAGGCGCTGCGTAAGCATTTCCTGTGCGATAAAGCTGACGAGGCTGATCAAGCATCTTGATGATTAAATTGTTCGGATCCTCATTTGCCCATTCCAATCCACCTTTTTCACCGTAGATACGGATACGGACGGCATTTTCTTCTCCGGCTGAAATTTGCGAAGCCATTAATACACCTTTAGCACCATTTTCGAAACGCAAAAGCACCGAGCCATCGTCATCCAATAGACGACCTTCAACAAATGTTGTGAGGTCTGCACATAGTTCTTGGATTTTTAACCCCGATACATATTCCGCTAAATGCGCAGCATGGGTACCGATATCACCCATAACCAACGATTTACCTGAGCGTTTCGGATCTGCACGCCAAGCGGCCCCGGCATTACCTTCGCGTTCTGTTAGTCGGCTTAACCAACCCTGTGGATACTCAACCACAATCTTTCTGATCTTACCGAAGTGGCCTTCTTTGACCATCGCTTTGGCTTGTTTAACCATCGGGTAGCCGGAATACGTATGCGTAAGACACAGTGTGCGGCCTGTGCGCTCTACTGTTTCCTGTAATTCTTTTGCTTCTTCAACAGATACTGTCATTGGTTTTTCAACAACAACATCAAAACCTTTTTCTAGCGCTAATTTAGCTGGAGCAAAGTGTAGAAAATTGGGGGTTACGATCGTTACAAAATCCATACGCTCGCCTTCAGGAAGCAAAGATTCTTTTTCGATCATCTCTTCATAGTTTAGATAGACACGCTCAGGAGCTACAAATAAGTCTTCTCCAGATTGTTTTGAAATCTGTGGATCAATACTAAATGCACCACAAACCAGTTCAATCTTGCCATCCATAAAAGCAGCAATACGGTGTACAGCGCCAATAAAGGCATCGTTTCCGCCTCCGACCATACCCATGCGAAGTTTTCTCTTCATAACGTTATTATTTTTGATTATTTATTTTTCAAACCCTTACAGTGTACAATATACACAATTTAGCTTATTTTACATATAAAATCATCTTGATGCTGCCCATATTTTCCTTTGGAAAGCCATTCGGATATTGTTCCATTAATACCTTTAGCTCTTCTGTATTGCGATAAACATATCTTTTTGTCTCTGCTATCCAAAAGTTGATAGGTGCAGTTATTTCCTTCGCAACAAACCCAATTTTTTCGAGCGAAGAATGTTGGCTCCAATCACGGTCGGTGAAAGTCATAATGTCTCCTGGCGAGAAATCGCTACAAAAGGCTTTAATTAATTTGCTAAGGCCCCCTATGACATTAATACCTGTTTTATTACAAAAGCGTAATAGTTCAAATGAGCGATAATCTTCATCTTTATCCAACATTCGGCGCCCTCCAGAGAATACCGCGACCGCAACAAGCTCTCCCTGTTCATAAAGGCCATAACGATACTTGCCGGGAAGAGCGGTTTGTAAATGATGTTCCACGAGGAACTGTAAACTCGTTCTTTTGTCGATCCGGGCAACGACAGTATTACGGGCGTAAATGCGTTTGTCATTTTTTGTTCTAGAAACAATGCGCCTGACGATCAAATCAAACTTTGTTATTAATTGGTCTTCATCGATATGAATACAAGGATCGGAAGTATCACGTCTCACGGATTTCTCGTGAGGGTATAGTAAAATGTTAATTGTTAATTCCGGAGATGATATTTGTATAAATCCATCAACATGACAAAGCGCTAATGAAACTTCAAGAGCTTGCTCTAGCCTAAGCTTGAACTGTGTCGACAAATTTATAAACGAAGGATCCATAAAACAAAAGTAACTTTTATGGAAGTTTTGACGAAATATTCACTTTTAATAATTATCCGTACCTTTGTACCCAAGAATATAATGGAGCGACAGCGTATCCTTGTTAAAAAAGTACAATGACTCAGGGAGAGCAATTAGCCTGACATGATCTGAAATAAAATCGTGCTAAAATTACAACAGGTGCCTAGTGATCTTTAAAAGCAAACAGCGTGTAACGAGCTCAGGTAGAAATGAGTATCGGCACTTATAAATAATTATAATACATATGAAACTTCCGATAGTGGCGTATGGCGATCCTGTATTAAGAAAGGTCGCTGAAGAAATAGATGAAGACTATCCAGATTTAAAGAAATTGATTGATGATATGTTCGATACCATGTATGCAGCGCATGGTGTTGGCTTGGCAGCTCCACAGGTAGGTTTGCCTATACGTATGTTCGTTATCGATGCAACTCCTTTCGCAGAAGATGATGAAGAAAACAAAGAAATGCTCCAATCGTTCAAAAAAGTTTTCATCAATCCCATCATGGTTGAGGAGTCTGGTGAAAAATGGGCTTTCGGTGAAGGCTGTCTAAGTATCCCAGATATTAATGAGGACGTATTGCGTCACCGGAATATTCGCATCAATTACTTAGATGAGAACTTTGAAGAGCATGAAGTAGACTTAACAGGTTTGGCTGCCCGAGTGGTACAGCACGAATATGATCATATTGAAGGTAAACTATTTACCGACAAATTGAGTGCCTTGAAGAAGACGATGCTAAAAGGTCGATTGGATGCTATCGTGAAAGGAAATATTCGTGTTGGTTATAAAATGAAATTCCCACAGCAAAAGAAAAAGCGTTAGTTCATACTAACGCTTTTTCTTTGTCGCTTCCTTCTAGTCCGTCTTTTAATCCATTTTTAATATGGATTCGGTCATCCAGTGTGACGTGTTCTAGAAAGTTTACGTGCTAAGAGGGACTTTCCTCAATCCAAGCGGGGTAAATACAAACGATATTTAACGGCTGTCATTCGTATTAAAAAGACAACAGCAGCCCCAATAAATGCCGCCCAGGAGAGGTCGAGATCAAGGTGCACCAGCAAGATATATGTGAGCCCTCCACCTAAACAGGCCGTAGCATATACTTCTTTTTTAAAGATTAGTGGGGTTTCGTTGAGTAGCACATCGCGTGTCATCCCCCCACATACCGCGGTGAACATTCCAAAGATAATGGCAGCATAGGTATTGCTTTCGTAGTTGAGTGATTTTTGTACCCCAAGGATGGTAAAAAAGCTAATTCCGATGGCATCAAAAAGTGTCAACGTACGATAATAACCATACAACTGTTTATTGAAGATAATGGCAATTAAAATTCCGAGGAAAATAGCGATGAGATAATTGCTATCATTGACCCATACTGGGCGTAGATTCAAAAATACATCCCGCATCGACCCACCGCCAATGGCTGTCACAAACCCTAAAAAGGCTGCCCCAAAAATATCAATATCTTTACGTTTTGCCGACAGGGTACCCGATATTGCAAAAAATAAAGTGCCAAGCAAATCGCTTAGATAAAAATAGTTGGCATCAGTAATCATGGTAATCCTTTTTAAATCAATATGTTAAATCCTCCATCTGACATTGTCCCATTTAGCCTATATCAACGGGGATAAACTTCCCTTTATTGGACAAATTTAGGAGAAATCTTGATAGTTTAAATTCACCGAAAGGCGAATTGCTTTCAACCCCGCAATTCCTTGTACATCTTCCAATTTTAAATGTTCGATGGTATGCTCAATAATGCCCATGTCATAGATTGCCTGTATACTTAGCATGAGATCCTCCAGGATTTCATCCGATAAATAGACAATAGCAATTTTATTGACCTGGGTAAGTCGTTCTTTGGTTCGCTTTATCCGAATTTTGTCTATCCTCTTTTTGATGATTTCATAACGGATATTGAGCGATCCCTCGACATCAAACCTCCTTTCATCTTCCCGGAAGCTGATATCAATGCTATGTGGGTTGATGAAAATCAGTTGTGTTGTTTCTAAAGCCAGTGGCAGCGTATCTTTCGCATGGTATGCTTTCAGCGCAATTCTGGCCATCGAAACAATTTGCTGACGCCTAAATACATTGATGAATTCGTAGCTGAACGATTGTTGGGGCGTAATGGATTCGCCGATATAAATGTCATATTCAATACCGTCTGTCCTGAACTTTTGAAAATACGATGGGTAATTCCCCTGGATGAAGCTATTGAAATGGTCTAGTTCCTTACCGATCAATTGATTGATCTGGCGTAAAGAAGTTTCAAATTCATTCCTATAAAATTCACCGGTTTCTCGATTGGTGAAAAAATGCTTCGCGTAATGTTCAATCACCTCTATTTTTGATGGAAATTGCTTTCTGGCTTCTTCTAAAAATGGCTGTACATCTTTTCTAAAAAACTCAATAATCTTGACCATAGACTCATCAAACGAAATACGGTCAAGAGATTCTGTAATTTGATCGACCCGTGCTGAAAAAGTCATAATCAATTTGTGCTTTCCGTCTAACGAGAGCTCATCAATAAGCATGGCGAGCTGTTTGACCTTGAAGCTAAAGTCTTTGAGAATAGAGGCGTTTCGTATGATCGTAGAGTCTTTGACATCGACAGCACCATAGAGCGGATAGACTTCTTCAAATACAACCGCTTTAATATGGGCATCCTGACTATCGTTTTCCAGTTCCTGAATGTATTGGGCCGCAATATGGTTAAATTTCCACTGAACCGAAGGCTGTATGGTCGTAAACCGGTTAATGATGATATCGTCGATACGTTTTTTAAATTCCAGGGTGATATCCTGAGCTAGTTGTGATAAAAGCGGAACCAGAGAACCTAAGGCTTGCATGGTTTCACTGTCGAGCTGATCTTGTTCACGGCTGTATATTTCCAATATGCCTGAAAGAGAATGATTATGAATGAGCGGAATACACAAATAGGTCGTTACCCCCGACAAGCTAATCCGCTCGTCGAAAATGGACGTGGTATTCCGGATACCATTCGTCGCATTACTTGTATAAAATATCACATGTGGATGCTTTAGGTAGCCCGCGATTTCAGGATTGATCTTAAAGGTTTTATTGGCGGTATACGCTTCAGCAAACAAGATGCTTTTATTGGTGATTGAATAATCGAAAAATGGTACCCCATTTAATTGGAACAGCGGAAATAGACTAAATACCGTATCAGGCCCCTTTAATAGCGGTGTGATTATCTTTTCTAAATCAGCTAAAAAGAGGTGGTAATTGTATGTAGGCAAATCCAGGAGGATGGACTGGATTCGCCGTAAGGTATGTTCCGTACTGGTCTTTCTTAAGGTCACCATGCTAAAGCCCGATAACTCAAAATCTTCCAGTTTAACGGTATTGATAACGGTATTCCAGTCAAAAATGGAATCACTGGGGTTTTCCGATAAACGACCTATATCAAGTGCCGGCAATGTCTTTTTTGCTTTGATCTCAACAAATTTAAAATCGATGTCTAAATCGTAATAATCGATAATCTCCCCCTGATCATTGAGGTGATGATACACAATGCTGCTGTTTTCATTGGGAGAAAAGCCATAGAGTCTATCGAAGATGAGGGTATAAAAAAGCTTTTCTTGATTCGTAAGAAGGCTTCCGGCACGCATCTTCCCTTGCATTTCTTGCTCCACAAGCTGATGGCTAGATAGGTCGAAAAAGGCTTCGGTTCCATAGAAGGCTTCTTCTGCTAGGGCTGTTGTGAGTGCCCAGTACCTTTTTGGAGCAGTGTCAATCAACGATACGGAGAGGCTATAAATCAATTGCAGAATATCTTTATAGGCATTGAGATTCTGCTTGCAGAGTTTGCCGTTGAGATGTTCTAATTCTTTGATGCGTTCCAACGCAAACAAAGGAATCATTTCATCCGATGAAGTGCCATTTTCAATAAAAGACTCCAGGTATTTGAAAAATGGTTCAAAGTCTAGCCTGCCATCATACGTATTGGCCGTTTTCGCCGTTGTGAGTTGTACTTTCTTTATCTCCATAGATCGAAAATTTTAAAAGCGGAAACCTGTGCTGAAATAGGGATACCAGCCTTCATTGGATTTCGTCATGACAAAATGCAAAGGAAGCGCATTGGCGACGATGTAATAAATGCCACCACCCACACCTTGATGAAACTTATCGCTGTTATAGCCCTTTGCCCACACTTTTCCAAGATCATACATACCCATTAGTCCGAATTCACCTGGAAGAACATAGCTTTTGACATCAATTACTTTGATACGAGCCTCTAGGTTATTGTAAAGCATCTGTTGCCCTGCAAATCGGTACTGGCGAAATCCTCTGAGATTTTCATGGCCGCCTAGAAATAGATATTGATAAAATGTAGGGTTCCCGACAACGGTGCCCCCTCCTGTTCTATTGGCAAATATAATACCTTCATTAAATGCACTAAAATAGCCCGTCATAGCAGCACTTAACTGCGCTGAGTTTTTTGAATACTGATTGAGTCCAAAATAAGAATTCAAAGCGGCTTCAATATATAGCCCTTTACTTGGGTTAATCTTTCGATTACGGGAATCTTGCGTTAAAAAGGCATTGATACCTGCAAAAGCTTTGTCTTTTGTAATCGATAAACTATCGTAAGAATGTAAAGCTTGGGGATTTAAAATAAATCGATCTTCATTCTCAATCGGATCTAAGTGGTAAAATTGGATATGCGGACCTACGGCAAAGCTTAACGTAGATGAAGGTTTCCATCTTAACTGCGGATTGATATTGAAAATATTGAATCTGCTTCTGTAATATTTTGCACCATACTGTTCCTTTAAAAAGAGCGAGTTATTACCTACACCGAAGAAGTTTTGAGTGTTGTCAGGAGCTTTTGCTAGCGCATCGACAACAAGATCTGCATCCCCGACAACAGCTATCCATTCGCCTCTATAGTGAATTTTATAAGCTCCGGTCCGGAAGGCTGTTGCTACAGTCAGTTGTTGCTTATACGTAAAAGGATTTTTTCTAAATCCACGCTGATGTGTATAAGCAGCCCCCAGCCCGAGCGAAAAACCGTCATCAGCATTATAACCCGCAGTCACCAGAGGAAGCCAGGTGTTATATAGGTTTACAGGAACAAATTGCGTGTTGGTACTATCTTGTGCATAATGAAGCTTTATTTTGTTCTTCTCACCCAGTAAAGTGGAGTTTTTGGTATTCTCGTAAAGCTGTATTTTCGATTTGCTTTCGTTGATAACATAAGTCTTTGGCGTGCTATCTCCAATAATTCGGAGTTTAATCGGAGAATTTGCGTTATCGATGACAACAGAGTCTTTTCCCTCACCTAAATAGAGACGAATTTCTTTTGTTAGGCGGTCTTTATAGGTTTTGTACATCAATGCTTTGGTGACCTTACCATCTTTATTGATCTTCGAAACTTTGACTTTCAGGTTTTTATTTTCCGTGCTGTGTATTTCTACTTTTTCGTTTTTGTCGCTGAGGTGAATATCGACAATGTTATTGATGAAATTATAATACTCTTCCATCGCTGAGGGTAGAGCATCACGACGGCTTTGAAGTGTTTTAAAAATTTGTTCCCCACGAATAGCAATGGACGACTGTGGCAGGCTACGTACCGACTCCCATAATACCGAATCTGTGAGACGTGCTACAAATTGCTTGACCTCTTTGGTCCATTCCTTGTGAGAAAGCTGGTTGCTCGGATGGGCATTTAAAAAACGCGATTTAAATAAAGAATAGCGAATATTGGGAATACCCGTCGTAAAACCTTGCATGACTGGGTTGACAAATTGCTGATAGATATCTTTCATCAGAAAACCTTGTGTGACTCGCAGCGCCTGATCCCGATCGCGGGGAATAGGAATGTAGTCTTTATCGTGATCTGTGCTATCCTGATTTTCATTATACCAACGCCATTGATCCTCGTGTCGATCCCAATCGCTTACCAATACATCCAGCATTCTTGCGCGCAGATATGCCTTAGCTTTAAAGTTATCATCGTTATCTTCCTGTAGTTTTCGGACAGCTTTTGGGCTGTTGTCTGAATCACCAAGTGGTTCGCGTTCTTCTAGTAAAGCCACCGTATGCTCAAAAAGCGGTGCGTATTCCCCCAATATGCTGTCTTGTGCAACAACGCCGATGATAGGATGGGCATGGGGGACGTTCACGGCATTTGCCAAAGCAGGGATCATAAGCGCGGAATAGGGATGCTGGGCGCTGGTGGCATCGTCTAAGACATCCTGTACAAAGGTCCCATGGAGCTCCTCAGGTATGAGGGATTCAGTCCTTTTATTGACCGAACGTAGTGCCCATTCCCGGCCGATTGAATCCGTAAGTCGTAGGGAAACCGATTGCATCCCGCCTCCCTGTTTGACAGGATGCAGTCCCCCGTACAAGGTTGAAAGCTGAAGCAAAGGCAAGGTGGTTTCCGCGGCCCATTCTTTGCGGTAATTTTCGCCAAGGAAGAACTTCTTGAATTTACTGGCTTTACCATATTTTGCATTTGCAACGATGCTAACACTGTCCTTGATAACGGTTTGAGCAAAGGATTTGCCCTGATGTGCAGGGGACTGTGTATGCTTTTGTTGTGAATAAGCATGACTAGCAAGAAAAATAAGAAAGAATGGTACTACCTTTTGCATGCCTATTTTTGTTCAAATTTATAAATGATCCCTTTATCCTGATTACCGGCTTCGCTGCTGATGTAAAGATTAAATTTTGAATCAAAGTTAATGCCTTCAGGTTGAGGGAAAATCTTCGGGTCTAATGGAGAGAGTGATTTCACATGAAAATTCTCATCGGTTACAACAAGAGCTTTGTCTACAGAAGATAAGATATACCATTCCTTGCTGTCTGCTTTTTTAGCTAACGCCGAGGGTTTGAACGTTTTCTTAATTTTAGCATCAAATGCATGAAGTTCATCAAGCTGGATGGCAAATTCTCCCTTCGGCTGAAATTGACCACGCTCGTCAATTGAAAAGACATAACCCGAGGTTTGCGATTGTTTTCTGTCGACCTTACATTCTTTACATAATACGTATGCCTGGTTGCTTTCGCGGTCAACAAAAAGCCCTTCATACTCTCCTTTTGGAAGTAAATTTTTCTGTTCGACCACGTTTTTTATATCGTCCTTTTCGGCAATGGGAAAGGAATAGATGCTACCATTGCTCTTTAAAATAAAGAAATGTGTATTGCTTATCGAGATGTCCTCATAGTCGCCATCTTTTCCAAAAGGGTTGAACGTAACTTTTTGTGTCGGTTTGTTAAATTTATAAAGAAAGCCCTGCTCATCTTGAATGGCATAAATATCGTCATCCTGTCCCGCGAGAAAAGCTATTCCGGATATTTCTAACAATTCGTCGGGCAAACTCATCTTTATGCCCGAAGATAATGTATAGGGTATTTGTTGCTGTTTTTCAGCTTGAACATGAGCGGGTTTGTTGCTGTTTTCCTTGGTTGTATTATTCGGATTGCAGGCGAGAAAAATAACAGAAGCTAAACCTAATGCCATAGTTGTCAATATCGTGGGATTTTTCATCATTATATGATTAAATTTTAAATTGAGGAAGTCATCCGGTTTCTGAATGAGCTTACGTTCAATGATTATATTGTTGGGCTTTTAGGCTGTTCTTGTTGTAATGAGCTGCCTTGTTGAATAGCCCTATTGTCTCATGTTGCCTTTCAAATAATGAAGGATTTGTTGCTGAGAAACATTTTTCTGCTGTGTTTCTATTGCCTGATTTTGTCCGTGTTCATCCAGTAAAGTTGCTTCGGTGTCGTCTGCAAACTGAATATCGAATAACTCTTGTATTTGATGTGCTAATGCTAGATTCAGCAATGGAAAGCAAGTTTCTATACGTCGGTAGATGTTACGGTTCATCCAGTCTGCAGAGCCCAGATACGCGCTCGTTTGTGCTTGATATTGAAAAATAAATATTCTGCCATGTTCTAAATATCGTCCTACAATCCGTTTCACGACAATGTTGTCGCTCAATCCGGGTACTTGTGGTTTTAGTCTACAGATTCCTCTGACCAATAATTGCAGTTTTACCCCTGCCCGGCTCGCCTCATACAATTTATTGATTAACGATTCTTCTTCCAGATTGTTTAATTTAATTTTTATTGTAGCGCTGTCTCCGTCTTTAGCTGCTTGGATGGTCTTGTCTATCAGGGATAAAAATGTATGTTTGAGATTGAACTGTGCAATTAATAGATGGTTAAAAGACAGCTCATTTGGATGATGGGGTTTTCTCCGAGCTGGTAAAAACTCGAATAGCATGTCTAATTCGTTGGTCAATAGTTTATTTGAGGTCATAAGGAAGTAGTCCGTGTAGACCTTCGCCGTTTTTTCATTTAGATTTCCTGTGCCTAATAAAGCACTTTCTCGACCCTCTTTGCGTTTGACGAGCGCTATTTTGGCATGTACTTTTAAATTGGGGATGCTATACGTGATTTTGACGCCCTGTTCTTTCATTAATCGAGCCCAATGTATATTATTCGCTTCATCAAAGCGCGCTTTCAATTCGACAAATACATTGACTCTTTTCCCATTTTTTGCTGCGGTAGCCAGCGCTTGTGCAATATGCGAATCACCGGCGATACGGTATAAGGTCGTGTAAATCTCATCTACGGTTGGATCTATTGCGGCCTCATTAAAAAAACGTAGTATGGGATCAAACGATTCATAGGGCGTGCAGACCAACAGATCCTCTCGGTCTATTTGGTCAAAGATAGATTCCCTGAAATTCTGATTCTTATTGATTTGCAGCTGTTTTGGATAAGAAAGTTCTGCTGTTTTAATCGGAAATGAAAATAGATCTTTCAGATTGTGATAGTTTCCGCCTTCGACAATGCTACTTTTTCGCAGATCAAATAGTGTTGCCAATGTTTCAATCAGCTGTTTTGGCAGATTTGGCTGGAATAGAAAGCGTGTCGCATAGCCAAGATCACGTTTATTGACTTCCGTCTCAATTTTTTGGGCAATATCACCCTCAAATTCATCTTGGAGATTTAATTCCGCATCCCTTGTGATTTTAAAGGAATAGAAATTTAATGATGTATTTCTTATGGCTTCAGGAAAAAATGCTTTGATAATATCATCGATGAGTACGACATATTTATTCCCATTGATCTCACAGGTGAAAAAGCGGCCAATATGATTTGAAGGGACATTTAGAAAGAATACCACTCCAGTATTGTCGTCTGTAACGACGAAGTAGAGCTGATTGTTGATCGGAAAAAAAGAAGTATCATCAATTGGTATAATTTGGAGGTAGGAGGCAATTGTACTAAAGAAATATTGAGCTGCGAGGTCTTTTGTTTCTGCTGGAATAGCTTGGTTGTAGATAAAGGATATATTTTCTTTTGCTAATTCTTGGATAATATCAGCTAGTATTAAGCCAAATTTTTCCTGTTGTTTGTTGATGGTTTTTGACGCTTTTTTATATGTGCCAATATCGATGTTCGGAATGAGCTGTCCCGGATTTTGCTTCATTATTTTTTTCCAAGCCATTAGTACAGGCATTCTAACACGATAAAATTCATCCAGATTGGATGAGAAAATAGCGAGAAACTGTAGTTTTTCCAGTAAAGGTACCTCCTCACGAGCGGCTTGGTCAAGTACCCGGTCATTGAACGATAACCAGCTGATGTCTCTGTTGATATAAAGATCTTTCTTCTTCATCCGTATAAATTTATGGTTATGGCAACGTGCTTACAACAACATTAATAATGATGCTATCTATTGGTAGCTAATGATTGATCTAAAGGCGGCATCTTTTTAAATAAAAAAGAAAGTTTGGAAAACATGATGCTGAAATATTTCACTGTTTTTATAGTATTGCACTAAAATATGGTTGCGGCGACAAAAGAAACAACCGATATAACAAGTCCAAACATAAAAATTCCATAGGCGTATCGTAGAAGCTTATATTTTCGTCCTAATACCACACCTTGCGAATAAACATCCTTGGTGAGCATGCCATATAGAAATTCCGAGTCGACCATTACCTTCTGCATACCCTCGTTATAATCGTCGAGTTTCATTTTGTAAAAATTTCCAAAAAAGAGAAGATTGACTGATTTCTGTTCGATTTCCTCCTTTGAGAATTTACCCGACGGAATTTTGGGTATCGTTGACAGTATGGCCATGACCATGGTTGCTACCACGGCTGTAGTTAAGATAATTGTTGGGATAATCAGGTGCTCGTTGGCATCTAGTTTCCGAAATAAGACAGCAATCACGACAGAAAGGATAATAGAATTGACCGTTAAGAGGATGTTGGCCTTATTGTCTGCCATGTCGCTTAGTCGCTGATTGTTTGAGGACGTAATCCGGAACATTGTTTCTATCCCACGTTCTGGCTTACTGCCTTTCTCTTTTTCCTTTTTGTCTTCCTTTTTACTTTCTTTATTTTTTGAGATAGATTTCTCCTGTTTTTTCTCCAGTTCTTTTAGATTCATCTCCTTTTTGGCATTAAGCTTTTGTTGCGCATATTCAGTATGGTAATGATGGCTCATTAATAGTTTGATTGTGCCGGCACGCCATACGTCTTTATCGATCTCCTTCCCTAGTACTGCTTCAGCTTCGGCTTTCATCAGTTTGTTTCTGTTGACGAAATCCTCATTCCCAAAATGAAATAGGTCTGCGTCGCAGAGAATTTGCTCCAGCAGATTTGTAGGATCCTGAGGCATTCTCGTTGCTAAAATACAACCTTTGATTTTTTCCTGTATGGCTTCCGGTATGCCTTTGTCCTGGAGGAAATTTAAAGCAATTTCGACACTTCTCTTTTCATGACCAATAGCATTGTCAGATTTTACGTAGCCGAGATCATGAAAGAAGGCGGCACTAATTACAATAAAGTGATCCTCCTCTCCTAGTTTATAGTACGATGAAATCTCCTCCGCCGCACGTACAACAGAACGTGTGTGTATCGTATTGTGAAAACAATGGCAAACTGAAATATTTTCTGTAATATAAGTTTCAGCATATTCTTCTACCTGTTTTAAAAGCTGAGCATAATCTATCATGGACCAATATGGTTTTATTTGCAATAAAAGTATTTAATATCTTTAATTTCTTAATTAAAGAAGGTCTTCTTTTTTGTTATTTATTAACCTAGATCAAATTTACTGAAAAAAGCGTTATTCCAGTAGTTGTAAAATTGACTGTTATATAAGTAGATGAATTGTTCTTAAAGCAGACCGCTAATCGGATGAAATATTTAGCTTTTACTAAAAGAGTACCCAGACTAATGCTAATCAAGGAAACCTAGGTAAAGCCTATAATACTCGAGCAAACATTTACTAAGGCGGTCATTGAGCATGTTTCAGATTAATACCGTCGATAGGTAAAAACGATAAGATAGGGCGTCCAGAATTCGAAATTGGATTCTAAACTGGATCCTGATTCGATCCTATGCTGAGGCTGATGCGGGAAATCAGTAGGGCGAAATGCTTTTTTAGCCCTTTTTATGCTGTGTTTCTCCGGGCATATAGCGCTTTTTAGTCATTATCCAGTGTTTATCCAGTTTTCATTCCGCTCCGAAAGCCACTCTAAGGACAGTTCAAGGGGGGAGCATAGCGTGACAGGGCTTACTGCGTGCCTGACTCGGACTCAACGCAGACTCACCTCGGGTTTAGCACGTATTCACGGTGTATCACTGATAAATAAAGACAGCTTATGTGTTGCCTTAAACCAAGGGAGATAAGATAACAAGGGTTGCTCCGCTCCATCGTTAAATTGGGACATTCCCCTACGCTGCTCTGCTCCCAAATTCTTTTTGCGCCTTTGATAGTATGTTTTTCCGAGTTGTTTTCGTGTGGCAGCGTCGCTGCGGAGTTTTTCGGCTGCGGTTTGGATTGGTGTTTGCCCTTTTTCGGGGTATCCAGGGGGTATGGCCGCGTTTGGAGTGTCATTTGCCCGTGCTGGCAGCGGGGTGAGTGCGGGCTTAGAGTCGGAGACAACACGGACTCACTACGGACGCAGGACGTTCAGGGGCTAAACCAGCCCCGACCATGGTACGAAGGAGGCTGGGAGGGCAGTCGGAGGTTTCCGCAGACCTTTGTCAGCAGCCGGAGCGTTGTCCCCGAGCGGAACCACCTTTCCCTAAATAAGGGAGAGTTAAGGATGCTTTATTCCTTAAGTTAGCTTTTGTCTATATTTAACTTAGTATTAAGTTAGGTTTTGTTTAGCCATAACCTATACTATACCTAAACAAAACCTAACTTAAACCTAAACTAACCCTAAGTAAACAGGCAGGAAAGTATAACTGCAAAAAGAAGGTATTCCGGAGCGCTGTGCTCTGCCATTTTTCCGACCTACCGATATCCGCCTATCCCCTGTTATATCCTGCATTGCGGTGTCTTTCCGCTGTGATCTTTCCGATGGGACAATTTTCCGGTCTTATCAATATCCACCCGTTTATAGGCTGCGCCTATGCGCATCGTCTTCGATTGAGCGTTGAGCCGAGCGGGCTACCAAAGTGATCCCGAGCTTAAGCAGATCGAGCAATACAATGTCCATCCATGTTTCTGCTGCGGACCCTGTATCGAGTCCCGGTTCCCGTCCCCATTCTGTGCCGGATCAGCCATCCCAGCCTTCCGATCACCTGTTTTACAAAAAGAATGTCGCACCGTTACAGGTAGTTAAGGACAAAATGAAAATAATAAGAACAAAAGGCTTGGAAGTTTGTTAGTAAACTCCCTATCTTTGCACCACTCCGCAAGGGAGGGACGGTTGCCGCGAGAGCAGGGAACCATGAAAAAAGAAGGGTTTAACGAGAGTTGAGCGCGGAAATCGAAAAAAGAGAAAAGAAAAAAAACTTCAGAAAGTTTTTGGAAGTTCAAAAAAGATTTCTACCTTTGCAGTCCCAACGGAAACGAAGGGAAAAACAAAACGAGAAAGAGAGGCGCAATGCCTATC